>CANRED010000001.1 GCA_947629555.1 uncultured Clostridia bacterium
ATGGTTACCTTCAAGATATGTTTTTACTGCTTTTAATTTAAATTCTGCTGGATATTCTACTGTCTTTCCCATTTTTTATACCTCCTTTTCTAGTATACCTTTTTATTTCTAAAAAGTCTACTTTTTGGGGTATAGTTCAGCCGCACGGGTCGATGTGGGCATCGACCCCTACATCAAAATTTGTGAAAGCAAATTTTGTACTATTCATTATTAACTATTCACTCTTCACCATTCATTAAAAAACGGGTCGTCGAGACGCCGACCCCTACAGTTTACATTGATTTTTTCTAACACAGTCCTTTTTTGCTACGAAGCATATTTTTCTTGTATTTCTTGTATTTTATCATAATCATTTTCTAATATTTCTAAAAATACTTTTGCTATGCTAGGATCAAATTGTATTCCTGAGTATTTTATAAATTCTTCTTTTACTACATCTAGTGGTAAAGCTTTTCTATATGGCCTTACAGATGTCATAGCATCAAATGTATCTGCTACTGCTGCAATTCTTGCAAGATATGGAATTTCTTCTCCCTTTAATCTAGATGGATATCCTGTTCCATTATATTTTTCGTGATGGTGCTTTACAATAGGTATTATGTCTGCAAAAATTGTTGCGTTTGAAAGTATGTGTGCTCCTATTGATGGATGATTTTTTATTTGCGAATATTCATCATCTGTTAATTTTGCATCTTTTAGTAATATACTATCTGGTACACCAATTTTTCCTATGTCATGGAAGAGCCCTCCAATTTGTAGTAACCTAATATCATTATCTGATAAGCCTAGTTTTTTTCCGATTAATACAGAGTATTCAGATACCCTATCTGAATGTCCTCGTGTATAGTAGTCTTTTGCCTCTACTGTATATCTAAGTGTTTGTATACTCTCCATATATGCTTTTTCTAATTGATCATAGGTATCTTTTAATTCATCGTTAATATCTTTTATCATGTTCATTTGTGAAATTGATTTTATTCCAGATTCAATTAATAACAATAATTGATCTTGTTTATCACTTTTTTCACAATATCCTTGTATATCTAATCTTCTAATTGTTTCTAATGGTGGAGCTAAATCTTTATGTCCTGTAAGTAGCAATATGTATATATCTTTGTTGAATTTTCTAATTTCTTCAACTACTGTATCTCCATGTATAGGTGTCATAATAAAGTCTAAAATTAACATATCAAAGTGTTCATTTTTTATACGTTCTATTGCCTCTACTGGATTTACCATTCCAGTAAGATTATATCCAGAACGTTTTAGAAAAACAGATAAAGTATCTATAACTCCAGGGTCATCATCCACAGCAATTATTTTGTATTCTGAATTTTCATTTTGTACAATTCCCTTTCTCATATCTACATCCTCTCTTTCTCTTGTATATTTGTGTTTTAGTTTACTTGATTATATGTGTATTTTTTAGAAAAATCAATACTTTTGTCGATTTTATTATTTTAATTAGTATTTTCTATACATCGGAACGACGATGGCGTCGTTCCCTACAATAATTTGGTCTTGCTCTGTGGTTTCGGGTCGCATACCATGCGACCCCTACAGTTTTCAATCTGTTTATTTGATAATATATTATAACCCTTAATTACCTTCGGTGATATCTTCAACGGAACGACGAGGGCGTCGTTCCCTACATTAGGATTGCAAGGATTTGTTATTTATTATAATGGTAATGTTATGTAGAATGTTGTGCCTTTATCTTTTTCTGTTTCAAAGGTAATATTTCCATTAAAGTGTGCACGTATATTAGAGTATGACATAAATAGTCCAAGTCCTGTTCCATTTTTTCCTTTTGTTGTTATCATTTCTTTAAATAATTTTTCTTGTACATTTTTTGGAAGTCCGCATCCATAATCTGTTATTTTTATAACTATATTTTTATTTTCTTTGTATATAGACATATCTATTTTTTGGTCTGGTTTTCCATTATAACTTTGTATAGCGTTAGATATCATGTTATTAACAACTTGTACCAAACTATTAATATTACCCTTTAATTCGGTTTGTTCATCCACCTGTATATCTACATTTAATGTAACCAATGCATTTTTTAATTCATGTTTCATTAATATATTTATACGTTTTACCAATTCTTCTATAGAAAAATCTACAGATTGTTCTTCTGATAGTGTAACTGCTTGTCCTTTTACTGCTGTAATAACATCAGACATATATGATGTATAGTCTTTTACTTTGTCTACCCAAACTTGCATATCTTTTGCTATATCATGATGATCTTGCTCTGTAACTTCTTTATCTCCAATAGATGAATCATATTCTTTAATTAAATCTGTTAGCCCTTCAGCAGCTCCTGAAATTGACATTATTGGCGTTTTTAAGTTGTGTGCAATTCCTCCTATCATTTGACCAAGTGAAGCCAATCTTTCACGTTCTACTAAAATATCTTGGCTAGCATGTATTTGATCTATATATTGTGTTGTTAAATCTTGTATATTGTTAAATGCAATACATAAGTCTCCTACTTCATCATTGCTTACATTAACTATTTTTTCTACAGTTTTTCCTTCATTTTGCTTTGCCATATTTGCGAAATTGTCTGCAACAGTTTGTATATCGCTAGAATATGATGATGCAAACATATATAGAGCTAAACAATCTATTACCATTAAAACGACAAAGGTTGTAAAGAAATAAAGTAATAATTCGTTTGAACTTATTTCATAATATACACCTACTAAATATGTTTCATTTCCTATATTAATTTTATTTACACAACCTTGAGCATCTACTCCATAGTATTCATAAACTCTACCATCTTTACTATCACTAAGTTCATTTAAATATTTGTTAAAATATGCACTAAATTCAATTTCTTCGCCATTTTTATTAATGTACGTTCCGTCTGCTTTTTTAATGAAGGCTATATCTTCTTCATTATAAAGCTCTATGTTATCTAACATTTCAATTAGTTCTTCTAAATCTTTAGGATGATTAATATTTACAAAATATGATAATCTTTCTTTATATATTTCAAATACTGAATTTCCCTTTTCATATATTATTTTTGAATATCCAATTAATGCCGTAAATAGAATCGCAATTACTATTAATGGTAATATATGATGGAAAAAACGTTTTTTTATACTAACTCTTTTGTAACAAATTTTATTTAATGTAGGTAGTTTTAATAATAGTTTCCTAAATAATCTTTTTGTATATATTAATACTCCACTTACATAAACAGTAATAAATGTAAGTAATAAAATAAATATTTTTATAGTAGTAGTACCAAATTGTTTAATTGTAAAAGCATGTATTACTGTAATTAAAATACTAGGACAAATAATATTTAAAAAATACATAGTGTATGGTACATTATATAATTTATTTCTTACATAATTTATTTCTTTTTCACTAAATGATTTAGCATCTTCAAACATTTTTTTATATTTAACTAAAAACATAGTTTGGCTAAACACTATAATAATAAAAGAACCAAAAATTGCTAAAGATATTGATATTACTTGTACATTATAATTTGTTTGTTCTAATTCATATTGAAAATTAGAGTTGTATGTACCTGCAGGATAATTCAAAATGCTTGGTATTAAAAAATAAAATATTGATGATAAAATTATGATTCCTATTAATAGTGATATTAACAATTTTATTTGAATATTATATTTTTTAATTAATTGCTTCATAATATATTCCCCCTGTATTAATTTAATAATTTATTATCTTTAATACATTTAATAATATTACTTATATATTCTTTTTCTATTTCTGGCCATTTAAAGTTTAATTTTTCTAAAATTTGATTTGTAATATCATTTTTTTGCTTAATAGAAAGGTTAAAAGATAATCCTTCTGTTTCACTTAAATCGTTTACAACCCCTTTTAGAGCTGTTGTATTATTTTGTACTTTTTTCATAATTTCTGTTTGGAAGTCTTTTGGTGTTTTTATTTCTATGTTAAATCCTTCTTCTTTAAATATTTCTACTAATCTTGCAGTTTTCATATAATTTTGATTAAATAAATGATATACCATATTTACATTTTTTGTATTCCATATTAACTTTACTAGTGCTTTGCTACATAAATCAACTGGAGTAAATTCTAATACCTGTTCTAACATATTTGTTGGTATCATTTCGTATTTTAAAATAAGTAATAATATGTTATAAAAAGCATTTTCTTCTATATTTTTTTGGAAACGTCCATCGTTATATCTTCCAGTTAAATTTCCTACTCTGCATATAATCGCTTTTAGTCCGTTATTTACATTTTCATATATTCGTTTTTCTGCTTCAAATTTTGTACGAATATATACATTTTCGAAAAATCTTTGTCCTATGTAAAAATCATTTTCATCAAAAGTTGTAATTCCATTATTAATATGTCCTACTAAGTAGTTTCCGCAAACACCTAATGTTGATATGTGAACTAGTAAAACATCTTGCTCTTTACAAAAATCTATTAAGTTTTGTGTAATGTCTACATTTACTTTTTTAAAATATTCATATTGTCCATAATATCTAACATTTGCAGCACAATTTATAACTAAATCTACTTTTTTGCAAATATAATCATAATCTTTTTTAGATAATCCTAATGATTTTTTTGTTATATCTGTATCTATAAATTCTACTCTTGTATAATCTATTTTTTCATCGAAATAAAATTTAAATAGTTCTTCATTTCTCTCAATCGCTGTTTTATTTCCTTTGCCTCTTGTTAAACATATAATATTAACTTCTTTATTTGTATTTAATATTTCATGCAAAACTTGCATTCCTAAGTAACCTGTGCATCCAGTTAGTAGCACACATTTATAATTATTTTTAGCTAAAACAACTTGCTCTTTATTCATACATTTATTAATTTCTTTTAATTCTTCTGGCATAATTTCCATAGTTGCTTTCGTATGATTTTCAATTCTTTCTGCTAATTTTTCTATTGTTCTACATTCATAGAAATCTTGAGTATTTAAGTTAAATTTATATGGTAATAACTTAGTTTGAATTCTAATTATATCTAATGAATCTATTTGATAGTCAAATAAATCATAATTAATTCCTATTTTTTCTCCTTTTAATTCTTCTTCTAATACCTTGCATAATATTTTTTGCGTTTCGGTTTGTGGTTTAATCAATTTTTCTACGCTCTTTTTCTCTTCTGGTGGTTCTGGTAAAGCCTTTCTATTAACTTTATGGTTTATTGTTAAAGGAATCTCCTCTAACTGCATATAATGCGTTGGTACCATGTAGTTTGGCAACTTATCTGTTAAGTATTTTTTTAGTACACTTGTATCTATTTTTTCTTTAGAAACAAAATATGCACATAAATATTTTTTTCCAGTTGAGTCTTCTCTATCTGTTACGACTGCTTTTTCAATATCTGGAAATTCTAAAACATGATTACTAATATCATCAAGTTCTATTCTATATCCTCTAATTTTTACTTGATAATCTTTTCTTCCTAAACATATAAGTTCTCCATTTTCCTGCCATTTTCCGAAGTCTCCTGTTTTATATACAATATCGTTTTCTTTGTATGGGTTATTAACAAAAACCTTATTTGTAATATCTTCATTTTTGTAATATCCTAGTCCAACTCCAGCTCCACCTATTACAATTTCCCCAATTGTACCAAAAGGAACTAATTTATTATTATCATTCCATAAATATACTTGAGTATTTGCTATTGGTTTACCAATCGTAATTTCTTGCAATCCAGTTAATTCCTTAAATGTTGAATATACTGTAGTTTCTGTTGGTCCATATAAATTATATATACGGGCTTTTGTTAATTTATTTAGTTGTTCTAATAATTGATTTGGAAATGGCTCTCCACCTAATATTATTTCTTTTAAAACCTGTAAGCACTCTAAATACTCATCATTCATAAATAATAATTGTATTCTTGATGGTGTTGTTAATATCTTCGTTATTTTATTTTTTACAATTATTTCATTTAATAATTGTGGACTTCTCGCTTCTATTTCACTTGCTATTACCAACTCTAATCCAGATAATAATGTTGGAAATAATTCAAAAACGAATATATCAAAGCATACTGTTGTAACAGATAATACTTTATTATCTGACTTTGGATTATAATTTAATTTGTTTTGCATTGATGTTACGAAGTTAAGTACATTTTCATGCTTTATTGTAACTGCCTTTGGCACTCCTGTTGAACCTGATGTATACATGATATATGCTTTTTTTGATGGCTCAATATTAATATTTAAATTTTCTGATTTTTTTTCGTCATTTAATAATATTTTTTCTCCGTTAAAACAAATATTATCTAGTAATTCTTTTTGCGTAATTATTATTTTTGTTCCACTATTTTTTAGCATAATATTTTTTCTATCTTCTGGATATTCTGGGTCTATTGGCATATATGTATGACCTGACTTTAAAATTCCCAAAATTGCTATTATCATGTCTATGCTTCTATTCATTTGAAATGCAATTATATCAGTATCAATTCCTTTGTTTAGTATTCTATTTGCTAAGGCATTTGCTCTTTCATTTAATTCTGAATATGTCATTTTCTTGTCTTTAAATGAAACAGCAATATTATTAGGATATTTTTCTACAATTTTTTCAAATTGCTCTACTATATTTGAATTTTTAGGATAAGTACTTTCTTTTGGATTTAATTCATATAATAACTTATTTTTCTCAGATTCAGACACAATTTCTAAATCCTTTATACAAATTTTTTCATTTTCTATTACTTGATTTAAAATTGCCATAATTCTTTCATGCATTTCATCTATTTGTTCTTCTGTTAGACAGTCAATTAAATAATCATAACAAATTGATAAAGTTCCGGAATTTTCTAAATCTCTTATGTGCACCATTAAAGATTCTACTTGATTATAATTTTCAAACCAATTAGACTTAATTGGAAAATTAGGATCAATCATTTCTATTTTTGCATTTTGATAAGAAAATACTATATCAAACAATTTGCCATTACTACTATGTTTTTGTTTTACAAATTGATATATCTCATCATAAGGATATTTTAAGTGTCTATACATTGTTAATTGATCTTTTGAGATTTTTTGAGCATGTTCAATAAAAGTATCATTGTCGTCTACATTTACTACAAAAGGCTGTATACTAACAAACATTCCTGCAGTATGTTTTTGTTTAAAATTAGAACGATTTAACACGGGATTACCTATTGTGTATCTATTAGAATTAAATATATTTCTAAAATATATAGAAAAAACGCTTAATAACAATACATATGCTGATAATTTATTGTCAGCACATATTTTGTTTACTTTTTCCATTGTTTTAGCATCTATTTTGTGTTGCTTTCTTTTTGAAACTATACCAGTATTTACATCTGATTTAAATGAAATAAAATCTGGTAAAACTGTAAATTGTTGTTCCCAAAATTCTTTGTCTTTTTTAAATGAATTCTCGTTTATATATTCTTCTTGAGATTTAATAAATTCAATATATGATGGTTTTTCTTCAAATGCTTCTATATCTTTTCCATCAACTATTTGAATGTAATTTTGATAAACCTCATTTAAAAATAAAATCATAGTCCATGCATCTGATACTAAATGGTGTAAATTTAATAAAATAACACCTCTGTCATCTGGAAATTTTGCCAGTTTTATGTTGTATAAATTATTATCCATTACATTAAATGGCTCTTTTACAAATTCTTTTTCAATTTCATCTAATTCACTTATACTATTTACATCTATTACTGGAACTTTTACATATTTATATTCATCTACATATTGTTTTACTCCATTTTCCGTCATGGTTATTTTTAACCTATATCCATCATTATTTTTTATAACAGCATTAATTGCCTGTTCTAATTTTTCAAAATTGCAAGGCACATCTATTCTTAAATCTCCTGCTATATTATTTATGGTACTATTTTCATAAAATTGTTGAGTTAACCATATAGATTTTTGTGGATTTGTTAATTCAAATTCTTTATTTTCCATCTGTAATAAATTCCTTTCATATATGCTTTTTTAATTTAGTTTCATTGTAGCATATTGCAAAATGCCTTGCAATATTTTTTTGTAAAAATTGGAAACATCTAACTATATTTTAAATTTTTTTGAAAGATAAAAGAGGGCACCAATTTGGTGCCCCCTAATTTTGGAGTTCAATCGTAGTTTTGCAAGAAATTGCATTTAAAGCCTTCATTTTTCATTGCTTTTACTTTGCAGAATACTTTTTGCCCTTCTTGTAAAATCGTATCATCAAATACATCCATGATACCCACGTTTCCAGGGTCATATTCTACGAAATACCCCGATTCGTTTACTGACGTGTTTACTTCTACAACCATAATTACCCCTCTGTCAAATTCTTTTTTACAATATGCATCCTTTCGTGACACAATAAAAAATGATGTTTTTGGATCAAAATCCATCAATTTTACAGTTATCACATCTCCTTCTTTTACGTGCTTTGGAATTGCATAGTACATTGATTTTGACATATTGGTAACGTGCAATAAAGTATTGACGCCATTGCCGATATCAATAAATGCGCCATAACCTACAATTCTTTCTACAGTAGCAGTTACATTTTCAGAAATTTTGTTCATCAAGATTTCTGTTGTTTGCTTAAGTACCTGCGCTCTGTCTAACTCGATTGTTCCGTTTCGATGTTTTGCAACCACCTTTGCTATTACATTTTTACCAAGGTTTCCACTTACGGCTTTAGATAGCACTTTCTCTTCATTATTCGGATACATATAGTTAGTACCGCGAATAAAATAGTTTAGTGCCATGTTTTCGTCATTCCCAATAATTATTCCATTTTGAGAATCATACCCTGTAACTTTCATAGGTATAATATCCCCTACATTGGGAATTGAGGAAATTGGTTTGTATAACCGCGCTGGGGTTATGCAAAACGAAGTCTCGGGCATTTGCCTTTCCGTGCTGTTTGTACTTACTGTCAACATGACTTTTTACCTCCAAAAAAAAATATTATTATGTAGTTAATCTACATAATAATATTTTAACATAAATTGTTAACAATAGCAATATTTGTTATTTTATCATGTTTAATATTTCTTGTTTTAAACAATCTACTATTTCATCTTGCTTTACTTTTTTAATTATTTCTCCTTTTTTAAATAGCAATCCTTCTTTAATTCCTCCTGCTATTCCTATATCTGCTTCTCTTGCCTCTCCTGGTCCATTTACTGCACATCCCATTACTGCAACTGTTATATTTGCTTCTATTGTTTGCAAAAATTCTTCAACCTCTTTTGCAATTGGTATTAAATCTATCTGTGTTCTTCCACATGTAGGACATGATACTAGTACAGGTGAATTAGAGTATAAACCACAATCTTTTAATATTTCTTTTGCAACTTTTATCTCTTTTATAGGATCATCTGATAAAGACACTCTTAAAGTATCTCCTATACCTTGTCTTAATAAAGTTCCTAATCCTATACTCGATTTTATAGTTCCACTAAACTCTGTTCCACTTTCAGTTATTCCTAAGTGCAATGGATATGGAAATGTTTTTGCTGCTTCTTCGTATGCTTCTATACATAAATCTAAATTAGATGCCTTTAGGGATATTACAATATCTCTAAAATCTAAATATTCTAATATTTTAACATGTTTTGCTGCACTCTCTACCATTGCTTTAGCTGTTGGCCTTTTATATTTTTCTAATAAATCTTTTTCTAAAGAACCAGAATTTACACCTATTCTAATTGGTATCTTTTTTTCTTTACATGCATCTACTACCATTTTTACTCTATCAATTGCTCCAATATTTCCTGGGTTTATTCTAACTTTGTCTACACCTGATTTAATTGCTTCTAGTGCAATTCTATAATCAAAATGAATATCTGCAACTATTGGTATATGTATTTTTTCTTTTATTTTACTTATTGCTTTTGCATCTTCTAAATCCATACATGCTACTCTTATAATTTGACAACCTAGTTTTTCTAAAGCTAATATTTGATTTACTGTTGATTCTACATCTTTAGTTTTTGTATTACACATAGATTGAATTACTACTTTGTTTTGACCACCTATTTGTACATTTCCAACCATTATTTTTTTAGTATCAGTTCTTTTCAATATAAATTCCCCCAATGTTTTTACATTTCTTTTTTCCATAATCCGTGTTTATTGCAATATGCATATACCGTTGTTCCTTCTGTTCTGCAAAATTTTGCTTCTGCTGTTTTCCCTGGTTTAAAATATATTGTTTTTTCTAAGTCTCCGTTTTTAAAGCAAATCCATTCTATAAAATGATCTTCATCCATTACATGATTTACTTTTGCTACTAGTTTATTATCAACAATGCTTAACTCTGGTACATGTTTTTCTACTGCTGCATCTGTAGAATTTGGTATTACATCTACCATTTTTTCTCCACAACACATAATTTCGTTTTCCTCACATTTGCAATCTTCAATAACTCTAATAATTGCTCCACATTTCATACATTTTTTTAATTTCATAAAAATTCCTCCTCTATTATTTTATTAACTCTTGATTTATGTATCTATATATTTCTCCCCAATTATATAATGTTTTTAAATATTTTGTATCATCTATTTCATACGATGGGGCATCTTTCAAATATATTGTTTTTATTCCTGCGTTAGAAATTTTTTTGCAATTCTCTATATAGTCATCTATCATCAAATCTATTTTTTCTTCTGTACATACTTTCTCTTTATCTACAATTCCCCAATAATATTTATCAAAAATTTCGAAATCGTTTTCTTTAAATATTTCTTTTGTAATTTGTATGTATTTTTTCTCATCGTAACCCCTTTGGGTAATTATAACTAATTCATGTCCTTCTTCTTTTAACATTTTTAATACTGTTTTTGCACCAGTCATAAAATTTGCATTTTTGATAGTATCATCATGATATTTTTTTACAAATTGCTTAGTTTCTTCGTCACTCCAATTATATCTCGTTTGAAATCTATCATTTCTATTATCTATTATTGTATTCTTCTTTAATTCTACTACTTCATATAACTCTGCATATATTCTATATAATTTTTCTGTATCAAATATTACGCCATCTAAATCTACACCTATTTTCATTTTACTGCCCCCTTATTTAACTTATTAAAATCTTTCGGCATATTACGTATAACTTCGAAGTGTGAAACTGCAAGGGTTCCGTTCCCCATATCCGTTTGTAATATATTAACACCTATTTTACATTGGAATTACTAATTTATTTATTTTTGTTTTTATGTAATTTTCTAATTTTTCCATAAATTCGTTTGATTGTATTTCTTTATTTGCAACCATTTCTAAGCCTTTTTCCCAACTGGCTGTTAATTTTGGATTTAACATATCTGGCATAGATAAATTTACAACATCAAATATTATTTCCCCTTTGTTCGTTGGAGTTATTATTTGAGTTTTACTGTTTATATCTATATACTTTATTCTTTCTAACTTTTTTATTATTTCCGCTCTCGTTGCACTTGTGCCTATTCCGGTACCTTTTATTTGTTCTCTTAATTCATCATCTTCTATTAATTTTCCTGCATTCTCCATAGCAAGAATTATAGAACCTGAATTATATCTAGTTGGAGGAGTAGTTTCTGATTCTTTTAATTCATAGTTTATAGCATTTAAATCCTGTCCTTTTCTTAATGTGTTTAGAATATCTAAGTTAGTATTTTCTTGGGTTTCATCCTCTTTATTTTCTTCAGTATTTTTCGGTTGTTTTAATATTTCTAAATATCCTAAATTCGTACAAACTTTTCCACTTGTACTAAATTCTTCGTTTTCAACTTTTATTGTTGCAGATATTTTATTAAATTCTGCTGGTGGGTAAAATATACTTAAAAATCTCTTTACAATATTTATGTATATGTCTTTATGTAATTGTGGCAATTTATCATAGTTTTCATACCCTTGACCTGTTGGAATTATTGCATAGTGATCTGTTATTTTACTATCATTTACATATTTAGTTTTTAAAAGATTTGTTGAATATTTTTCGCTAATCATTTTATTTATTATTAATTTTATTTCTTCATTTTGAAAACCTTTACTTATTCCATTTAAGTTTTTTGTGATTTCTTTTGCAACTGCAGTTGATAAAACTCTTGCATCTGTTCTTGGATAAGTAACTAATTTCTTTTCATATAAATTTTGAATAATCTCTAATGTTTCATCTGGTTTTATTTTAAATTTTTTAGTACATTCGTTTTGTATTTCTGCTAAATTAAATAATAATGGTGGATTTTCTTTTTGCTTAGTTTTCTTTATTTCAGTTACAACTGCATTTTTATTTTGTAATGATATTATAAATTTTTTTGCGTCATCTTCTTTTTTGAAGCCTGTTTCATTGTATAACTCTTGTGAATTGTACATTTTAGATTTTTCTGTAACTTTCCACTCTGCTTTAAAAGAAGATTCTTTTTCTCCAAATTCTCCTACAATTTTATAATATTTTGTTTTTGTAAAATTTCTTATTTCTCGTTCTCTTGATACTACCATACCTAGTACGCATGTCATAACTCTACCAACGGATATAGATGCTTTATCTTCATTTATTTGTTTTGCAACTCTTCTACCATATATTATTGATAATAATCTTGAAAAATTTATTCCTATTAAGTAATCTTCTTTTGCTCTTAAATATGCAGAATCTGATATACTATCGTATTCAGATAAATCTTTTGCATCCTTTATTCCATTTAAAATTGCTTCTTCTGTTTGTGAATCTATCCATACTCTTTTCTTCTCTTTTCCAGTAACTCCAACCATTTGGTCTACTAACCTATATATATACTCTCCTTCACGTCCAGAGTCAGTACATACATATATTTTTAGTATATCATCTCTTGTTAGTAAACTTTTTACTACATTAAATTGCTTTTCAACAGCAGGTATTACCTCATATTTGAATTCAGTTGGAATAAATGGTAATGTATCTAATCTCCAAAATTTTAAGTTTTCGTCATATTTTTCCGGATAAGACATTGTAATTAAATGTCCTACGCACCAAGTAACAACCCATTCTTCGGATTCTAAAAATCCATCTTTTCTGGCTGTATTTAGTTTTAACGCCTTTGCAAATTCCATTGCAACACTTGGCTTTTCCGTTATTAATAAACTCTTTGCCATACTTTAATCCCTCATTTTAAAAAATTATATATTATATAATTTTAAAATGCAAGGATAATTTTATTTGTTTAATTTTTGTCTTACGTATTCATATAATACTATTCCAGCTGCTACTGATGCATTTAAGCTTTCAGTTACTCCTAACATTGGTATTTTTACTAATTCATCTGATAAATTTGTTACCTGTTGTGATACTCCATTGGCTTCATTCCCTATTATTATTGCTGATTTTTCATATTTTACATCATATATACTTTTTTCTGCTTTTAATGAAGTGGATATTACTTTAAACTTATGCTTTTTTATTTCGCTTATTGTTTTTTGTATGTCTTCACTCTCAATTACTTTTATTCTATATATTGCTCCCATTGTTGAGCGCACTACTTTTGGATTAAATATATCTCCTGAACCTTCTGCAACTATTATTTGTTTTAACCCTATACTATCTACCGTTCTTAATATTGTTCCTAAGTTTCCGGGATCCTGTACTCCATCTAATATTACTAACAAGTCTTCATCATAATTTATTGTTTTATTTTCTTCCTCTTTTTTTATTACTGCAAGTATTCCTTGTGGATTTTTTACATCTGTTATTAAGCTAAATATTCTTTCGCTTACATATATGCAATTATATCTAGCAATTTCATATAATAGTTTTGAATCTAATTCTTGATTTCTTACACAATCTTCACACACTACGATTGTATCTATTTTAGCTTTTTCTAAAATTGCTTCTTCTATTAATTTTATTCCTTCTACTATATATTTTTGTTCTTCTTCCCTGTACTTTTTTTCTTTTAATTTCTTTATGCTTTTTATTATTTCGTTATCTTTACTAGTTATTACTTGCATTTTTTATTTTCCTTTCTTGGTTAAATATGTTTTTTAAAGTCACTACATTATTTTAGTTTGAAAATATAATACAATAATTTACAATGCTTTCAAAAATGCTTGAATTTCTTCTATTACCTTATCTGCATTTTGCAATTTATATGTTATATATGGTTTTTGCGCTGGTGAGAATTTTACTCTGTTTTTGTAAGTTTGTATTAACTTATCTACTATTGTATAATCAAATTTTTCTGGCACAAATTCTATTACTATATTTTGTTGTTTTTGTGTTAATTTTAATATACCACATTGCCTACATTTTTGTTTTATTTCACTTATCTTTAATAGATTTTCTACCTCATTTGGCATTTTTCCATATCTATCTATTATTTCATCTGTTATATTTAGTATGTCC
This sequence comes from uncultured Clostridia bacterium, assembly GCA_947629555.1. Lineage (GTDB taxonomy): Bacteria > Bacillota > Clostridia > TANB77 > CAG-508 > CAKPQL01. Next base: position 14,379 of record CANRED010000001.1, read on the forward strand.
TCTTTTGTTTTAGATAATGCTATATTTTGATATACTTCTATCTTTTGACTATTGTTTTCTATAAATTCATCTGGTATATAGGCAGATACATTTATATCTATTTGTACGTCTATTTCTTCTTCAACTTCTTCTCCATTCATTTCTTTTATTATTTCGTCTAGTAATTTACAATACATATCATATCCTACTTGCTCCATATGTCCATGTTGAATTTCCCCTAAAATGCTACCTGCTCCTCTTATTTCTAAATCCCTCATTGCTATTTTAAATCCTGACCCAAATTCTGTAAATTCTTTTATTGCTCTTAATCTTTTGTCTGCAACATCTGATAATAGTTTATCCCTTTTATACATTATATACGCATACGCTTGTTTATCGCTTCTTCCAACTCTTCCTCTAATTTGATATAACTGTGCTAGTCCTAATCTATCTGCATTTTCTACTATTATTGTGTTTGCATTTGGTATGTCTATTCCTGATTCTAATATTGTTGTGCAAACTATTACATTGATTTTCTTTTCTATAAAATCTAGCATTATTTCTTCTAGTTCTTTTCCTGTCATTTGTCCATGTGCAAATCCTACTTTTGCTTCTGGCACTAACTCACTTATTCGTTGTGCTTTTTTATCTATATTTTCTACATTGTTGTATAAATAAAATACCTGACCATCTCTTTCTAATTCTTTTGTTATTGCTTCTTTTATTACTTCTTCATCATATTCTAATACATAGGTTTGTACTGGTACTCTATTTGAAGGTGGTTCATATATTACAGACATGTCTCTTATACCAACTATAGACATGTGTAAAGTTCTTGGAATTGGTGTTGCTGTCATTGTCAAAACATCTACATTGGTTTTCATTTGCTTTATTTTTTCTTTATCTTTTACGCCAAATCTATGCTCTTCATCTATTATTAGTAGCCCTAAATCTTTAAATTCAACATCTTTGCTAAGTAATCTGTGTGTTCCGATTACTATATCTATTTCACCTAATTTTAATTTTTTTATTATTACCTCTTGTTGTTTTTTAGTTCTAAACCTATTTAATAGTTCAACTCTTATAGGAAAATCTTTCATTCTCTCTTTAAAAGATTCATATTGTTGGTTTGCAAGTATTGTTGTTGGAACTAAATATGCTACTTGCTTTTGATCCATGCACGCTTTAAAAGCTGCTCTTATTGCTACTTCTGTTTTTCCGTAGCCAACATCTCCACATAAAAGTCTATCCATTGTTTTATCTTTTTCCATATCTTTTTTTACTTCTTCTATACATCTTAGTTGATCTTCTGTTTCTGTGTATGGAAAATTATCTTCAAATTGTTTTTGCCAAGGTGTATCTTTAGAAAAAGCATATCCTTTTGCTTTTTGCCTTTTTGCATATAATTCAATTAGCTCTCTTGCAACTTCTCTTAAATTTGATTTTACCTTTTGTTTTGTTGTTTCCCAATCTTTACTTCCAAGTCGATTTAGTTTTGGTATAGAATCTCCGCTTCCTATATACTTTCTAATGTTATCTAAATTATTTGTTGGAACATAAAGTATGTCATCATCTTTATATCTAACCTTTATATAGTCCTTTGTTATTCCGTCTGCTTTTATTGTGTTTACACCTATAAATTGACCAATACCACTTGTTTTGTGTACAACGTAATCTCCTACTTTTAAGTCTGAAAATACTACTGTTTCTCCTTGCTTAAATGTTGTATTTGTTGCTCTTTTTGGTTTTTGTTTTGTAAATATTTCTTCTACTGTTAGTATCATTAGATTGAAATCAAAGCATTCAAATCCATTTGACATTGAACCTGGTATAACTAGCACTCCGCCATTTTCATTTACATCTTGTGTTGCCTTTATATTGTTTTCGTTTAATAGATTTACTACTGGTTCTACATTACTTTCATTACCTACTAGTATTATTACTGTTTTTTCAGTTGCTTTTTGTAGTTCCTCAAGCAATAAATCCATTGAACTGCGAAAAAAGTTCACCTCCCTATAGCTAAAGCTATATCCGTTTCTTTTTGCATGCATACTTTGTTTATCTACAAATCCAATATCTTGCTTTTCTAAATATATTGTTTGTTTGTTCTTTATTGAATCCATAAATTTTATATAATCACTAAACATTAATAATGCTTGTGGTACATATTTTTCCTTTTCTATTAAATTTTCAATTATACTGTTTACATCTTTTTGTATGTTTTCAGATCTTGCTTTTATTTTTCCCGCTTCATCCAAAAACAATATATACTCTTCTCCTAAATAATCTATTATGCTTTGAGTATTAGAATAAAAGTCGTTAAAATATTTGTTAACTTTGCTTATATAATCTCCAGATTTTATAAGTTCAATATCTTCTTCTAAATATGAAATTTGATTTTTGTCTTTATTTTCTATTATTGTATCTACAACTTTATCAATGCTTTTTTCTAAAACGAATTCATGAGCAGGATATATTGTAGCATTTGATAACATATCTATTGATCTTTGATTTTGTATATCAAAATTTCTTATTGAATCTATTTCGTCTCCCCAAAATTCTATTCTTATTCCTGTTTTTTCAGATATTGCAATATCTACAATTCCACCTCTAACACTAAATTGTCCTTTACTTTCTACTAAATCATATCTTTCATAACCTAGAGAAATTAATTTTTCTTTTAATTCATTTAGATTATATGTGTCTGACACCTTTAAATTTAATATATTTTTATATAAAATTTCTTTTGTTATAATTGGTTGCTCTACCGCTTCTATTGTTGTAACTATTATTTTTGCATTTTTGCTATATATGTTGTTTAAACAATTTATTCTATTATATATGTTTTCCTTGCTTTCTGCTAAATAATCAAAATTTAGTACTTCTCTTTTAGGGAAATAATATATTTCGTCTTCATATAGTTTCAAGTCTTTTAATATTTTTTTTGCTTGAATTTCATTGTATGTAATTATACATATTGGTTTTTCTGTATAAAATTTTGTTGCATAAGCAAAATGCACCTTTCCTGCATCAGTTAATCCTGATAACATGATTGGTGTAACATTGTTTTTTACATCATTTATATATGCCTTAAATTTTTTAAAATTAGGCAAGGTTTTTATTAATGGTTCTTCCATTTGTTCTACCTTTCATATACATCGTAAAATTAGTATATAGTATATTATATACGTTTATCTATTATATATCATTTTTAATTATTTTTCCAGTATTTTGAATTATTTTCTCAATTTATCATATATATTCATTAGGTGATTTATTTTGAGTAAAACTAATTTTATTTTCATTAGATTAAAAAATTTAATTATCCCTATCACTTTTGCTTTATTTACTGTGTTTCTAGTTGTATTTTCGAAAAGCAATTTATCTGCTGCAAAGTCTCGGCTTATCACTTTTTGCAAATTCTGTTTTACCCAGTCTTTTACCTTTTTTTATAGCAACAGAATTGTTAAGTTATACTGAAATTATCCCACTTTTAGGAAAATCATTAAATAGATTTATGCGCCCTGTATTTAATGTACCAGGAGAAGGTGCTTTTGCCTTTATTATGGGTATTATTAGCGGATATCCAATTGGTGCTAAAATTGTAACTAATTTTAGAGAAAATGGAATTTGCACCAAAGAGGAAGCAGAAAGACTTATTGCTTTTACTAATAATTCTGGCCCTCTTTTTATTATTGGAACTGTTGGTATAAGTTTATTTTTTGATACTCGTACTGGAATTTTGCTATTTCTATCTCATATTCTAGCTTGTATTAGTGTTGGTATAGTATTTAGATTTTGGAAGCGTAATAAAAAAGCAAATAAATTCGTAGACGCGGACGCCCCTGTTCGTCCACTTTATTCCAAAGAAGTTAAGTGTACTTTTGCAAATTTAGGTGAAATTATTTCTAAAAGTATTTCTAGTGCAATTTCTAATGTTGTTATGATTGGTGGATTTGTAGTACTATTTTCTGTTATCGTATCTATATTAGATAAAACTAAAATTTTAAATATTTTATCTATTCCATTTTATCCTGTTTGTAGTTTATTAAAAATAGATACGAATTTTATTCCTGCATTTTTTAGCGGAATCATAGAACTTACAAATGGTGTTAAAAATGTTTCGTTAATTGCTACAAAATACATTTCTACAAATGTTATTATTTGTTCATTTTTACTTGGATTTGGTGGCTTATCTGTTGCTTTACAAGTTTTAGGAATTATATCTAAAACAGACATTTCTTTTAAGCCCTATATTTTAGGTAAGTTTTTGCAAGGCTGTTTTAGTGCTCTTTATACTTATATTGCTTTAAAATATATTAGTTTTTTTAATTTAGATTTAGTTGCTGTTTTCAATAGCACACAAAAAAGCCATCCAGTTAATAACAATTTAAACTGGATAGCTATTGCATTTTTATTAATTTGTATTGTTGCAGTAATTAGAAGAAAACAAAGAGCATAATTTGTGCAAAATAACCCAACGCAGGAGTTAATATATATTAACTCCGACGACATTTGGCGGATTGCATGGTGAGGAGGAACGACGTTGGTCTGTTCCCTACTATATTGAAAATATAATAAATAAAAATCGAACATCCGCTTCTACTTGCTTAAACAGCTATTACAGTTATTATCGTAATAATATAGTTTTGTCTTTTTCTTTCTGTACCGCGTTTAAGGATGTGGCAGATTTTTATTTATTATATTTTCAAATAAAATCCATATATTATTCTTGTAAATATTTTTGTATACCTATTGCTGCTTTTTTTCCAGCTGCCACTGCCCTACATACACTAGATTTCGTTTCTGTAGAATCCCCACCAGCAAATACACCTTTTATATTTGTCATACCATCTTCATTTATTTTTATTAGTCCATTTTCTATTTCAATACCTTGTTCTTCTAATAATTTTGCATTTGGTGTAAGTCCTATTGCAAACACAACTGTATCTACTTTCATTTTAAAATTACTGTTTTCGATGTCTACTGCTTTTCCGTCCTCAACAACTGTCTTTATACATTCTATTTCTTCTAATTTTTTGTTATTGCCAAATGCTTTTATTACTTTTGTTTGATATTCAAAAACTACTCCATCTTCTATTGCTTCTTGTATTTCTATATCTCTTGCTGGCATATTTTCTCTTGCTCTTCTATATAATATATATACTTTTTTGGCCCCCATTTTTACGGCACTTCTTGAACAATCCATTGCAACATTTCCTCCACCTATTACAACAGTTGTCCCTAAATTTTGTATATATTTTCCTTCATTATATTTTTTCAAGAAATAATCTGATTTATATATAGATGAATATTCTTCATCTGATAATTTATATGTGCTTGGAATTTGTGCACCTATTCCTAAAAATATTACATCATATTCCTCTTTTAGCTTTTCTATTGTTGTATCTACTCCAAATTCTATATTAGTTTTCATTTCTATTCCCATATTTTTTGCTGTATCTATTATATTGTCTATTGTAGTTTTACTTAATCTAAAATCTGGAATTCCATACCTTAATATTCCACCTAAAAGTTCATCTTTTTCAAATATAACTGATTTTATTCCCATTTTCGCAAGTTCTAATGCACATGAAATTCCTGCAGGTCCGGACCCTATTATAGCTACCTTTTTATTTTGTTTCTCAATTTGCCCCTTCATTTTATATGTATAATTATTTTCTCTAGCCCAGTCATTAACAAATCTTTCTAGTCTACCTATTGGCATTGGTTCTCCCTTTATACCTCTCACACAGCTTCCCTCGCATTGCTGCTCTTGAGGACAAATTGTACTACATATATTACTAAAAGCATTATTTTCTAATAATATGTCATAAGCTTCTGCAAAATTTTCTGTTTTTACTTTTGCTATAAAATCGGGTACTTTGGTTTTCATCGGGCAAGCATTTTGACATGGCTTATGTTTACAATTTAAGCATTTCTTTGCAATATCTAGTATTTCTGTTATATTCTCCATTTTATTCTCCTTTTAGTTTCTTTGATGTTTAAAATTATAGCAATATAATATATAACAAAAAATCGAACACCTGCTTCTAGTCATTTAAACAGCAGTTACAGTTATTATCGTAGCATTATTTTTTTACTGTGTTTAAGGACTTTGCAAATTTTTTGTTATATATTAATATTGCTATTTATAGTTTATTTAAAAAATGCTCTGTAAGTTTTATATGCTGAATATACATCATATTTACTTGTAACTTCGTATGGTGCATGCATTGATAATACTGGAACGCCACAATCTATTACATCTATTCCCTTGTTGGCAAATATATATGCTATTGTGCCTCCTCCACCAACATCTACTTTTCCTAATTCTGATATTTGATATAATATATTATTTTCTTCTAACATTTTTCTTACTTCTGCTACATACTCAGCATTTGCATCTGATGCACCTGATTTTCCTCTTGAACCTGTATATTTGCACATTCCTATTCCTTTTCCTAACATTGATGCATTATTTTTCTCAGATACTGATGCATATATTGGATCTAGTCCTGCATCAACATCTGCTGATAGCATTTTTGAATTGCAAAATACTTTGTCTAATAAATTAACTTTATTTTGACCTGATTTATTTAACATTTCTGCAACAAATGTATCAAATACATTTGCTTCCATTCCTGTATTTCCTACACTACCTATTTCTTCTTTATCTGCTAATATGCATACTGCTGTTTTTTCAGGATTCTCTGCATCTAATATTGCTCTTAAAGAAGTATATGCGCAAACTCTATCATCTTGTCCGTAAGATGCAACCATACTTGAATCAAAACCTAAACTTCTTGCTTTAAATGCTGGTACTAATTCTATCTCTGAACTTAAGAAATCAACTTCTTTTATTCCATATTTTTGATTTAATATATTTAATATATTTAATTTAACTTTCTCTGTAACTTTATCATCTTTATATGGTATGCTTCCTATAAGTAAATTTAATGCTTCTCCATCTATTCCGCTTTTTAATTTCTTTTCCATTTGGTCTTGTGCTAAGTGTGGTAATAAATCTGTTATTGTAAATATTGGATCTTGTTCATCTTCACCTATATTTATTTTAACTTTTTCTCCATTTGCTTTTACTATTACTCCATGTATTGCAAGTGGTATTGTTGTCCATTGATATTTTTTAATTCCACCATAGTAATGTGTTTTTAAATAAGCAAATCCAGAATCTTCGTAAAGTGGATTTGGTTTTAAATCTAATCTTGGTGAATCAATGTGTGCACCAACAATATTTATACCTTCTTCTAATGGCTTTTTTCCTATTACTGCTGCATATACATTTTTTTCTCTATTTACATAGTAGATTTTATCTCCTGGATTTAACATATTAACATTTTCTATGTTTTTAAAATTATTTTTTTCCAACACTTCAACCGAAAATTCAACTGCTTCTCTTTCTGTTTTTGCTTTATTTAAGAAATAAATATATTCATCTGAAAATTTAAATATACTTTGTTTCTCATCTTCTGTTACAACTTCCCATCCATTCTTTTTACTATTAAATAATTCTTCTTTTAGTTTTTCTCCTTCTGTTTTTTCACTCATAACAAAACCTCTCTTTCGTATTTACTTTTTTGAATTATATCATAACTATTTTTTATTAACAATAATTCTAATGAATAAATTTATTGTTTTCCAAATAATTGTATTCTATGCATTTTTTAGTTTTTTTAGCATATATTTTTTATATAAAAATTGTTTTTATGGAGGTTTTTATGGATAGAGATTTTGACCAATATGGTATGAATTTTGAAAGCGATCCTGTACTTAATCCAATGTTACAATATGAGCAAGGATATATGTATTATAGATACTTAACTCAGCAATTAGATTATAAAATAAAATTTAAAGAATATGAAAAACTTTATGGAAGGCAGGAAAATAGATAAAAAGGTAGTTTTTTATTTTTCCTATACAATAAGAAAAGTGGCTTTGCCACACGGGCCGTCGGGGACGCCGACCCCTACAGTTTGCATCGATTTTCCTATACATAAAAAAAGTGAATAGTTAATAGTAGAATTAAAATTATTCACTATTAACTATTCACCATTAACGCCAAACGACGCCCTAGTCGTTCCCTACATTTATGGTAGCGAGAGGGGGATTCGAACCCTCGACGCCTTGGGTATGAACCAAGTGCTCTAGCCAACTGAGCTACCTCGCCATATATTTAATTAAACGACTTTCTTATTATAATAACTTTTATGCAATTTGTCAACTATTATTGTTAATTTTTCGCTTAATATTTCACACATTCAAAATATCTTTATTTTTTATTTTTCTTTTCTTCTGGTATTACTATTTCCTTTTTATCCTTGTTTGTTTTTGGCTTAACTGTGCTTATATGATCATATACTGGAGATATTTCTAAATCTGTTCCATCTCCATTTACTACTTTTATATCCTTTTCCATAATAAACCTCACTTTTTTACTTATTTTATATTATTAACATTATTTTTCCTAAAATACATTTTTCTTATATTAACACAAATTTTTTGATATGTCAAAAAATAAAACACATTTTCATGTGTTTTATTCTCTTACTCTATCTTCACTATGTTCTTTTTGTTTTTCAAGCTTTGGTGTACTTACTTTTGCTTTTATTTCTTTTACTGTTTTTGCTCTCTTATCCATAAATGTTGTATTTCCAATTTTATCTATTTTACTTGCTTGATCCTTTAATGCTTTAAGTAATTTTGGATCTTCGTCTTTAAAAGCATTTACATTTATATTTCCATTTACAACTTCTTCTTCGTCTGGTGTATTTAACCATTTTAAAAATTTTCTAAAAAAACCTTCTTTTTTCACTTCTTCCATTTTTTCTTCTTAAATTTCTTTAAGAATTTCACCTCTCTTTTTAAAAAAAGTTACAATCTATTTTTATTGTAACATTTTTTTATGTAAAAATCAAGTTTTTTCAAGTAATTTCCAATTATAAAATTCTAGTATTTCTCTTTTCTCCATATCAATACCACTCCAATACTTCAGTTATTTTGATTGTTTCCTTTAATTCCATTATAAGCTCCTTTTACATGCATTGATAAATTCTTCAAAAATAGTATTCATATTTTTATCCTTTAAATATAAACTTTCTGGATGAAATCTAACGCCGATATAGAATTTTTTATTGGGGGATTCAATAACATCTGGATAACCATCTTCACAAAAAGCAACTTTATCAAGCATTGGACAATCTTTTATTGTTCTTTTATGTCTAGAATTTACCATCATTTCATTTGTTTTTACTATATTATAAAATTTTGAATTTTCATTTATTTTAATTTTATGAACATACTCATCAAATAATTTATCATGCTTATCTGGATTAGGAATTTTATAGGTTGTTCCTCCAATAGCTCTAGCAATATTATTTTGTCCTGCACATATTCCTAATATAGGAATATCATTATCATAACAATATCTTGCTATTATTATTTCATAATTGTCAGTTTCAGCTCCACCTTGCATTATAATTCCATTACACAATTCTATTTGAGTGATTAAATTTTCTTTTTCTTCATTTGATAAAGAATCTTTCCAATCATCTCCACAATAGTTTATTTTACTTTCTACTGGTAATATTCCAATAGCTATTCCACCATTATCAAATACTGCTTGTTTTACTTCATCTCTTATAAATGTGTCTATTTTATTTGTTTTATAAGTAGCATAATGTTTTGAAACAATGCCTATAATAGGTTTATTCATATTTAAATTCTCCTCTCCTACACAATAATATCATAATAAATTAGTTTCTACAATAAAAGTGTGTAAATTTCGACAGATTTATTGACCAATAGCTATATTGATGATATATCTAATTTACCATTTATTATGGTAACTGAAAAATTAACTAAAATAAAAAATGACAGACACGCATTCTGTCATTTTTCAATAATTAATTCATATAATCTTTTAATTTTTTACTTCTACTTGGATGTCTCAATTTTCTTAATGCTTTTGCTTCTATTTGTCTTATTCTTTCACGTGTTACCATGAATTCTTTTCCGACTTCCTCTAATGTTCTTGCTTTTCCATCTTCAAGACCAAATCTTAGCTTTAATACTTTTGCTTCTCTTGGTGTTAATGTTTCCATAACTTCTTCTAATTGTTCTTTTAATAGTGTATATGCTGCTGAATCGTGTGGTGCTGGTGAATCATCATCTTGTATGAAATCACCTAAATGACTATCATCTTCTTCTCCTATTGGCGTTTCAAGTGATACTGGGTCTTGTGCTATTTTTTGTATTTCCATTACTTTTTCAACTGTTATATCCATTTCTTTAGCAATTTCTTCTGGAGATGGTTCTCTTCCTAATTGTTGTAATAAATGTCTTGATGTTCTTATTAATTTATTTATTGTTTCTACCATGTGAACTGGTATTCTTATTGTTCTTGCTTGGTCTGCTATTGCTCTTGTTATCGCTTGTCTTATCCACCATGTTGCATAAGTACTAAATTTATATCCCTTTGTATAATCAAACTTTTCTACTGCTTTTATTAATCCCATGTTTCCTTCTTGTATTAAATCTAGGAAAAGCATTCCTCTACCAACATATTTCTTTGCAATACTTACTACAAGTCTTAAGTTTGATTCGCATAATTTTTGCTTTGCCTCTTCATCCCCATTTAACATTCTTTTAGCAAGATCTAATTCTTCGTCAAAAGTTAATAGTGGGATTTTTCCAATTTCCCTTAAGTACATTCTTACAGGATCATCTACATTTACTCCATCAAAGTTGGTTAAATCTATGTCTTCTACAGGTTCAACATCTTCTAAATCCTCTAAATCAGGTTCTTCTATATCATCTTTTAATACATCTACACCTATTTCTTCAAAAGCATCAAATACTTGGTCTATCTGCTCTAAATTTGCATTTCCTAGTTCACTTGCTAATTCTCCATATGTTATTTGACCTTTTTCCTTTGCCTTTTTTAATATTTCTTTTACTTTTTCATCAGATTCTTCTTCATTTTGTTTTGCTGGTTCATTTTCTACTTCGTTTGTTTCTATTGCTTCAACTGGTACTTCAACTGGTTTTTTTGATGTTTTCTTTTCCTTTTTTACTTTCTCGCTTTTATCTGTAGTTTTTGATGTATCATCTACTTTAATTGGTTCTTCTACTTTTTCAGTTATTTCTCCTTTTTTTGCTCTTGGCATTTTTTAACACCTTTCCTTTCGCTATTTTACTTTATCCTTGTAAGCTCCATAATTATATTAGTTAATTCTTTTTCCAAGTTTGATTTATCCTGTAAGTTTATTTCCTTATTATCTAATTCCTTTATTATTTCATTTTTTCTGTTAATCAATTTCTCTTTTTGGTAAATATTTATTGCATCCTTTATTGATTTATTTATATCTTTAATTTCGTAATCTGTTGCCATTATTCCTGTAATATAATTAATTATTTTTTCGTCTTCCTTAAATAAATCCAATACATTATTTATATTACTATCTCCCTTTTTGTATTCTTCATACATTTTTGTCATTATATTTTTATTTTCTTCTTTTCTTAAGTCTTGTGGCTTTATTATATCTTTTATTTGATTATATATATCTTTTCCACCACTTATTAGGAGCGCTAAAATCATATTTTCTCTTTGTATTAATGCTTCTGACTCTATTTCATTTTTTGTTTGAGGCTTTACATGGAAATTTCTATCTAGCACTTTACTACCTTGATTTTTAGAGTAATTAATTTTGTTTATTTGAGCATATATTGCTTCTTTTGATATATTATAATCTTTAGATATTTTTTCAATGTATACCTCTTTTTCTATGTCATTATCTACTGTTGTTAATATTTTTGCTATTTCATTTAAAAATTTTATCTTATCGTTAGTATTATTTATGTCTAATTGTTTTTTTAGAACTTTTACTTTAAATTCAACTAATGATATTGCTTCTTCAACTAATAAATTAAATCTTCCACTGCCAAATTTTATAACGTATTCGTCTGGATCTTTAGCACCTTCCATTTGTAATATTCTAACATCACAGCCTATGGCTTTTAAAATTTCTAATCCGCGAAGAGTAGCTGCTTGTCCTGCGCCATCTGAATCATATGATATTATTACTTTTTCGCAATATTTTCTAAGTAATCTTCCCTGTGCCTCTGTTAATGCAGTTCCTAAAGATGCTACTACATTATTTATTCCTCTTTGGTATAAGGATATTGCATCCATATATCCTTCAACCATTATGAGTTTTTGTGGATTGTAGTTTTTCGCAATATTTAGTGCAAATAAGTTTCTTCCTTTGCTATAAACTATACTTTCTGGTGAATTAATGTACTTAGGTAATGAATTATCTAAAACCCTTCCTCCAAAAGCTATTACTCTATTTCTAACATCCATTATAGGAATCATAAGTCGTTTTCTAAATCTATCTACATATGTTCCATTTTCATTTTTAATTACTAAAGTTGATGCTATTATTTCTTCGTCAGAATATCCTTCTTTTTTTAAATACGCATATAATTCATTGTAATTTCCTGAATATCCTATTTGGAAAGATTTTAAAGTTTTGTTATCTAGTTTTCTTTTTTTAATGTACTCTTGTGCTTGTTTTGATGTTGGCTTATACAAATTTTCATGATAAAATAAAGCAGCTTTTTGATTTATTTCATATACCTTACTTTTTAATAATTGTCTTTTATTATCTTCTGAATTTTCAATTGTTGGTAAGGTTATATTTGCTCTTTCAGCTAGTAGCTCTATTGCTTCTCTAAAATCTATGTTCTCTTTTTTTTGAATAAAATGTATTACATTTCCTCCTACTCCACATCCAAAGCAGTGAAATATTTGTCTATCCGGAGAAACAGAAAAAGAAGGTGATTTTTCTTTATGGAATGGACACAATCCAAAAAAATTTCTACCACTTCTTTTTAATACTACATATTGTGATATTATATCTACTATATCATTACTATTCCTTATTTCATCTATTAATTCATCACTATATCGCACCATTTTTTGCACCTTTCTTTTACATAATTATAATATTCGACAGTTAAAGCTTAAATCCTTCTTTTATTGTATTAAATTATATATTTTATGTTAATTGGTTGAAAATTTAATGTATTTATTTTTTTCACATACGAAACGGGTCGATGTGGGTATCGACCCATGCGGTTTGCAATCGGATTTTTATATGCAACAAAAAAATGCCTCTTGGGCATTTTTTATTATATCATTCTTTTATTGTAACTCATCTGTTGCATTAAAATCATCATCATTATTTGCTTCTAACACTTCATCATACGAAATAAATTTTTTTACAACGTTATTTGGTATTGGATTTTTGCAATATTCTGAATAAGATGTATTAATTGTATTTTCTACTAATTCTTCTACTTGATCTTTTGTTGAATGTTCTGCTAATGTAAGTTCACTTACTAATATTTGTTTTGCATTTAGTAACATTTTCTTTTCACCTGTAGATAGTCCTTTTTCTTTTTGTTTAAAGCTTAAGTTTCTAACTACATCTGCTATTTCATAAGCATCTCCACTTTTCATTTTGTCCATATTATCTCTATATCTCTTGTTCCAGTTCATTGACATATCTGTGCTATCTTGTTCTAGTACTTTAAAAACTTTTCCAGCAGTTTCTTTATCTATTATATCTCTTACACCAATTTCTTCTGCCTTAACTGTTGGTACCATACATTTTACTTCACCAGGCATATTTATTATGTAATAAGCTTGTTTCTCTCCTAATATATCTTTTTCTTCTATTGCTTCTATTGTTCCTGCACCATGCATTGGGTATACTACTTTATCGCCGACATTAAACATTGTTCAATCATTCCTTTCCGTATGTTTTTCTGTATTAACAACTATATATAGTATACTACAAATTTTGGCAAAAGTAAATATAAAATTTGGTAATTTTTTTTATTTTTTATTTGCTTGTAGACCCAAAACCACCTGTTCTCAAGCCAGTTGCAGTGTCATTATCTACTGTTAAAAATTTTTGAAAAATTGCTTGTCCAATTGCGTCTCCTTTTTTTATTTCTACCGGTTCATTTTTTACATTATAAAATGCATACATAATATGTCCATCATTATCTTGATTTCCGTAATAATCTGCGTCTATTATTCCAATACTATTAGCTAAAACTAAACCCTTTTTCCCTGGATTAGAACTTCTATTACATATCATTAAATATTCATCTTCTGGCATATATGCTTTTAAACCTGTTTTTACAAGTGTTGGCTTATCTCCTGGTTTAAAAGGTAATATTGTGCAATCCTCAGCTGCACATACATCATAGCCTGCAGATGCTTTTGTTTTTCTTATTGGCATTGTTATTTCCTTATCTTCGAATCCTTTTGCAATTTCAAATCCTCTTATTTTTTCCATCTTTATCGCTCCTTATATAACTTAATTTTACAATTTGTATTATATACAATTAATTCTAATCTTGTCAATCTTGTACCAATACAGGAGGAGATTTTTAACTAAAATCTCCTCCTATATTGGTTATTTATATTTATTTTATAATTCTTGTTACATCATTAAAGGTTACAAATAGTGATAACGTTATTAATGCTGCAAATCCTAACATTTGTATTGTTAATTCTAATTCTTGTTTTATTGGCTTTTTCCTTATTCCTTCAATTACTAATAATAGTATTTTTCCCCCATCTAATGGTGGGAATATTAATAAATTTGTTACTCCTAATGATAATGAAATTAATGCCATCATATATATATATTCTTGAAATCCATTCGTTTTTGTAACTATATTAGATATTCCGAACTGGTCCCATTAATTGATTTGTTTGTACTTTACCTGTAAATAATAATTTCAAATTATCTATTATTGATGCTGAAAAATCCACTGTATTCCAGAAACCATAATAGATATTGTTTATAAAATTATTTTCTTCTTGTTTCAATATTATACCTATATAGTAACTTCCAGTTGTTTCGTCTTTTATTGGTTTTACTGTTACATCTATTTTGTTATTATTTCTATTTATTGTAAGCTCAATATCATTTCCATTTGATTTATTTATTTGTTTATATATGTTTTGAATATTTCTTACTCTTTTGCCATTTATTTTCTCAATTTTATCTCCTACTTGAATTTGTGTAACTTGCTCATTATTAATATTTTGTATAGATTCTATAGTTGTTGATATATTATTTCCGTTTATTGATACTATTGTAAAATATACAATTAAGCCAAAAAATATATTTACTAATCCACCGGCAGCTACTATTGCTATTCTTTTAGGAATACTTGCTTTGCTAAATGAGCCTTCCTTTTCAGACTGTTCTTCTTCACCCTCCATACTTACAAAGCCACCTAATGGTATTAATCGCAATGCGTATTTTGTTTCTTTTCCTTGCTTATTCCATATTGTAGGTCCAAAACCAATCGCAAACTCATTAACTCTTACTTTGCATAATTTCGCAATAAGAAAATGACCACTTTCATGTATTAATATTAGGAAACCTAATAAAAACATTATTTTAATTGCATTTATTAAAATAGCGATCAAAATAACCCTCCTCACTATATTAAAGGCGCTTTTTGCGCCTTATGTGTCCTTTTATATGTTTTTTATAGTATTTGGTTTGCCTTTTAAAAAGCGGAACGACGCCCACGTCGTTCCCTACGAAATTTGTAATATATTTGTTGTAATTATTGGTGCAAATATAGTCACTTTTTTCTACAACAATTATCATAAGATTTTTTGTATTACAACTTAAATCATCATTAATAAAAAATATGCAAATGGTGCAATAAATATTACACTATCTATTCTATCTAACATTCCTCCGTGTCCCGGTATAAGATTACTATAATCTTTAATACCAACATATCTCTTTATACTAGATGCTGCAAAGTCTCCTATTTGCCCAACAATACTTAGTACAAGTGAAATTACTGCTATTAAGACGTAAGAAATATTTAAATCAGTATTAATGTAAGAATTTATTATATATGTACATATTAATCCTAATATAACTGCTCCTATTGCTCCAGCAATACATCCTTCTATTGATTTGTTTGGACTTACTTTACTGAATTTATGCTTACCTATGAGTTTTCCAAATATATAAGCAAATACATCTGTGCCCCAAGCACATAATATTACATACCATATTAATATTCTTCCATTTTGCGTTCCTATTAATATTGGTAAAAATAATATAAATCCAACAATATAGCATATACCCAAAAATGTTATTGCAATATCATTGTATGAAGTTTTCATGTTTGTAATTATTACTTGTAAAAATAATAGTAAGAATACTAATGGCATTCCTATTCCTAATATTGTTACAACTTTATTCACAGGAATTAAATGTATAAATGCTATTAATATACATGCAATATAACCTATCCATTTTACAGGATTTGCTTTTTCTTTAAAAGCATTAAAGTATTCATTCATTGCGAGTATAGCTACAATAGCAAATACGCCATCTACAACATGTATATCGCCAAAAATTAATAGTATAACTACTAAAGGAAATAATATCAATCCTGATATAATTCTACTCATAAAAAGAATTCCTTTCTTATCCTACTTTTGTACTTTTTTCATCTGGTCTACCACCGAATCTTCTGTTTCTGCTTTGGTAAACTTCTATTGCTTTCAATAAATCCTCTTCACTAAATGCAGGCCAATGTACCTCTGGGAAATAAAACTCTGAATATACTAATTGCCAAGGTAAAAAATTACTTGTTCTTAATTCATTACTTGTTCTTATCATTAAATCTGGGTCTGGCATTCCTGCAGTATATAAATGATTACTTATTGTATCTTCATTTATATCATTTACATCTAATTCTCCATTTTTTACTTTAAAAGCAATAGTTTTCATTGCATTTACAAGTTCTGGCCTTCCTCCATAATTAAATGCTATATTTAGTGTAAGACCTGTATTATCCTTAGTTTTTTCTATAACATTTTTTATGCTTTTTTGAAGACCTGCTGATAATCTTGTTATATCACCTAATACATTTATTTTTATATTATAGTCTTTTGCTCTTCTTGCAAATGAATCTAAATAAGCCTTTAATATTAACATTAATGCAGATACTTCTTCTTCACTTCTTTTCCAATTTTCTGTTGAGAATGCATATACTGTTAAATATTCTATTCCTAATTTGTTACATATTATAGCTATGTTTTCCAAATTTTTTGCTCCTGCTTTATGTCCTTCTTTTGTTGTTAATCCATTTGCTTTTGCCCATCTTCTATTTCCATCCATAATTATTGCAATATGTTTAGGCAAATTATTCATATCTATACTCATATTTATCTCTCCTTATTTTTATACTGACATTACTTCTTTTTCTTTGTTAGTTGCTACTTTATCTATTTCTTCAACATATTTATCTGTTAGTTTTTGAATATCATCTTCTGCACTTCTTAGTTCATCTTCTGAAATTGCGCTTTCTTTTTGAAGAGCTTTGTATTCATCTATTCCATCTCTTCTAGCATTACGTATTGCAACTTTTGCTTCTTCTGCTAATTTCTTAACATCTTTTACTATTTCTTTTCTTCTTTCTTCGTTCAATTCTGGGAATGATAAACGTATAACTTTTCCATCATTATTTGGGTTTATTCCAATATCTGATGTTAATATTGCTTTTTCTATTTCCTTTAATACACTTGCATCCCATGGTTGAATAACAATTAATCTTGCTTCTGGAACTGATATTCCTGCAACTTGGCTTATTGGAGTTGGTACTCCATAGTAGTCTATTTTTACCTTGTTTAATATTGCAGGATTTGCTCTACCTGCTCTTATTTCTGAATAATTTGTTTCTAGTACCTCTATCGTTTTTTTCATTTTTTCTTCTATGTTACTATAATCTGCCATAAAAAACCTCCTAATTATTTTATTAAATTATGTGTTTCGCTATAAATTGTAATCTTATTTAACGATTGTTCCTATTCTTTCACCTTTTATAATTTTTACAATATTTTCTGGTTCGTTTATACCAAAAACTATAAGTGGAATATTATTGTCTTTACATAGTGATGTTGCTGTTGAATCCATTACTTTTAAATCTTGATTTAATATATCTAAATATGATATTTCATCATATTTTACAGCAGTTTTGTCAACTTTAGGGTCAGCAGAATATACTCCATCAATTGTTTTTGCAAGTAAAATTACTTCTGCATCTGTTTCTGCTGCTCTTAATGCAGCTCCTGTATCTGTTGAAAAATATGGATTTCCTGTTCCGCAAGCAAATATAACTACTCTTCCTCTTTCTAAGTGTTTTATTGCTTTTCTTTTTATGTATGGCTCTGCAATTTGCCTCATTTCTATAGCAGTTTGTAATCTTGTATGAATATCTCTTGCTTCTAGTGCATCTTGTAATGCTAAACCGTTTATTGTTGTTGCAAGCATTCCCATATAATCTGATGTTGTTCTTTCCATTTGGTGTCCATATCTACCTCTCCAGAAATTTCCTCCTCCAACAACTATAGAAACTTCAACTCCCATTTCTACGATTGTTTTTATTTCATCACAAATTTTCCCTAATGTTTCTGCATCTATACCATTTCCCTTACTACCTGATAATGCCTCTCCACTTAGCTTTAATAGAATACGTTTATATGCTATGTCTGACATTAAAATTACACTCTCCTTTTTAGTTTTTTCTTATTTTATCATATATCGTTTAAAATAGGAATGCTTTTTAAGAAAAAAATTTTTAAATTCTCTACGGAACGACGGGGGCGTCGTTCCCTACATCAAAATTTACAAAAGTAAATTTTGTACTATTCACTATTAACTATTCACTTTTCATTATTCACTAATAAGAAAAGTGGCTTCGCCACATGTGCAAAGCCGCTTTTCTTATTTATAATATTATACAAATTAGTCCTCCGCTTCCTTCGTTTATTATTCTTTCCAACGTTTCTTGTAGCTTTTGTTGCGCATCTTCTGGCATTTTGTAAAGTTTATTTTGTAATCCCTCGTTTACCAACTCGTGCAAACTTTTTCCAAATATATTAGATTCCCATATTTTTATTGGGTCATTTTCAAATTCAGATAACAAATAATTAACTAATTCTTCAGACTGTTTTTCACTACCTACAATTGGTGATACTTCTGTTTCTATCTCAGCTCTTATCATATGTATTGATGGTGCTTTTGCCTTTAATTTTACACCAAATCTTGAGCCTTGTTTTACCATTTCTGGCTCATCTAGTATAAGTTCTTCCATTGAAGGCGTTACTATACCATACCCCTTCCTTTTTACTTCATCTAATGCATATGCAACTTTGTCGTACTCTTTTTTAACTTTTGCCATTTGTGTAATTGTTACAAATAAATCTCCTTCATTTTTTACTTCTACACCAGATATTTCCGTTAGTACTTTATAAAACAATTCTTCTTTCATAGCAATTTCAACATTTATTGAACCATTTCCTAAATTAATTGATTCTACTGTTGTTTTTTGTATTATTTCTGTTTTTTGTATTCCACTTATTCCATCATTTACTTCTCTTAGTAGTTTTACCCCTTTAAAAGATTCTTTTATTTCTTTGTATAATTCTACTTTTAGTGGATTATCATAGTCTAAGCTTTCTATCCATTTTGGTAAATTTATATTTACTCTTTCTATTGGAAATTCATATAGTATTTTACCAAAAATATTATTTATATCTTCTGTTCTTAAATTTACACAGTTTGTTGGAATTACAGGTGTATTGTATTTTTCTTCTAATTGTTTTGCTAATTCTACTGCACTATCAGAATATGGATCATCTGTATTTAATACAATTACAAACGGTTTGTTTAATTCTTTTAATTCTCTTACAACTCTCTCTTCTGCTTCTATATAATCTTCTCTTGGAATTTCTGTTATGCTTCCATCTGTTGTAACTAATATTCCTATTGTTGAATGCTCTTGAATTACTTTCCTAGTACCAATTTCTGCTGCTGTTTCAAATGGCATTTCTTCATTTGACCATGGAGTTTTTACCATTCTTGGCATTTCATCTTCCATATATCCTAATGCATTATTTACAAGATATCCTACGCAGTCTACCAATCGGGTTTTTAATTTTAAGTTATCTCCAACTGTTATTTCTATTGCCTCATTTGGAACAAATTTTGGCTCTGTTGTCATAATTGTTCTTCCTGCCGCACTTTGTGGCAATTCATCTTTTGCGCGCTCTTTTTTGTATGTGTTTTCTATATTTGGTATAACCAATAAATCCATAAAGTTTTTTATGAATGTTGATTTACCAGTTCTAACTGGTCCCACCACTCCTACATATATATCTCCATCTGTTCTTGTCGCAATGTCTTCGTATATTTCTAAATTCTCCATAAAAAATTTACCTCCTAATAAAATGTTTGTACTATAAAACTTTAATTAATGTATATTAACTTTTATTTCTTAATATTCCTTTTTTTAGTATATTTTCCATATATTTTGGAAAATATATATGTAATTAGAGCATTTATACGGAAAGGAGATATGTGGCTGTAGTACCACATAAGTAAAATGGCAAAAAATTTTTTAAATAGTCTTTCTAATCTTTTCTTATATAAAGATAAATCCAATTATGACTTTACATTACCATCCACTGGATCATTAGAAGATTCTAATGATGATGCAGAGCATCTAGAAGATGTTTTAGATCCAAATTCTAAGAAAGTAGCCTCATCACTTGATGAAAATTTAGACTACATTAAGGCTCGTTATAATTCTCTTATTAATAGCGATATTGAAATTAGAGAATTTTATATTATGGCAATGGATAAACGTATTAAAGCATTTTTAATATATATTGATGGTATGTCAAATACAGATAGCATTAATAACTTTATTTTAAAGCCATTAATGCTTAGAAACAGAGCAAATACTTACACTAACAAAATTAATAATAAACAATCTAATGAAAATTTTTCTTTAGAAGATCACATTGCTACTTGTCTTCTTCCACAAAACAAAGTAACAATGGTAGAAGATTTTTCTCAAATTACTTCTGATGTAAATGTTGGAAATTGTGTAGTTTTTGTAGATACTTTATCTATCGCTTATAGTGTTGAAGTTAAAAATTTTAAGCAAAGAAGTATTTCATCTCCTCAAAATGAAATTGTAGTAAGAGGATCTCAAGAGGCATTCGTAGAGCCATTAAGAACAAACACTTCTATTCTTAGGAGATTAATAAATAATGAAAATCTTATTATAGAAAGCTGTAGTGTTGGTAAAGTTAGTAATACTAAAGTTGCTATTTGCTATATGAATAATATTGCAAATTCTGATTTGGTTGCAGAAGTGCAATACAGAATAAATAATTTAGATGTAGATACTGTAATTTCTTCTGGACAGTTAGAGCAATTAATACAAGATAATAGTAATAGCTTATTTCCTCAAGTAATTGCTACTGAAAGACCTGATAGGACTGTTTCTTCACTATTAGAAGGT
Organism: uncultured Clostridia bacterium; assembly: GCA_947629555.1. Classification (GTDB taxonomy): domain Bacteria; phylum Bacillota; class Clostridia; order TANB77; family CAG-508; genus CAKPQL01. The sequence goes on from CANRED010000001.1 coordinate 35,811, forward strand.
AAGGTTGCTGTTATAATAAATGGCTCTCCTTATGTATTAATTATGCCTGGTGTTTTAAATGATTTTTTGTCTTCTCCGGAGGACATAAATTTAAGATTTCAATTTTCTAATTTATCAAAGATAGTTAGATTACTAGCATCACTTATAGCATTATTATTCCCTGGTATATATATTGCCATAACAAATTATCACCACGAATTAATACCAACAGAATTATTATTTGCAATCGCTGCATCGAGAGAATCTATACCATTTCCTATTATTTTCGAATTATTATTTATGGAAATATCTTTTGAATTAATAAGAGAAGCCGGACTTAGAGTTCCATCACCAATTGGACCTACCATTGGTATTGTTGGAACATTAATATTAGGTGACGCTGCTGTAAAAGCAAATATTGTAAGTCCTATTTTAATAATTATTGTTGCATTAACTGCACTATGTTCTTTCGCAATTCCAGATTTATCTTTAAATTTCACATTTAGAATTTTGCGATTTGTATATATTATTTTAGGATACATCGGTGGATTTTTAGGTATTGGTTTAGGTATATTTGTATTAATACTTTCACTTTCTAATCTTACTTCATTTGGAGTTCCTTATATAATGCCTTATTTTACAAAAATCAACTATAAATCTACAAGTTCTTATTTTACTTCTCCTATATGGACAAGAGAAAATAAGCCAAAATTTTTAAGTACTAAAAAATCTAAATCGCAAGCTCATATTAGTATGAAATGGAAATATCCAAAAAATAATATTGATTAAAACTTAGGAGGTATATTATGAGTGCTAGCAAAATGGGATTTGTTGAAGCAATTCTTTTTGTGATTGTAGTTATAACAAATAAAATAATATTAAATCTTCCAAAAACTATAATCACTGGTTGTGGTAATAGTGCTTGGATAAATGTAATATACATCAGTATTCTAGCTATCTTATTAACTCTATTAATTGTAAAGTTATTTAAAAAATTCGAAGGTTACGATATTTTTGATGTATCTAATTATTTAGGCGGAAAACCTTTAAAAATTTTTTTACGGGATAGGATATTTGTTTATTTTTATACTTGTTGCAACATTAGTATTAAGAGATTTTTCAGAAACTTTAAAAGTAATATATTACTCAAATTCTCCACTTATTTTTATTATGTTGTTTTTTGCTGTCGCTACTGTAATAGGTAATAGAATGGGACTTAAACCCATTGTAAAAGCTAACTTATTTATAATGCCAATCGTTATTTTTAGTATTTTACTTATATTCTTTTCTAGTGCTAAAAATTTTGTACCTGAAAGACTTTTGCCAATACTAGGCAAAGGTGCAAATGAAACTTTTATTAGTGGATTTTCTAATGTATTTGCATACAGTGGAATTACTTATTTATTTTTAATTATGCCATATTTAAAAGATGCAAAACAATTTAAAAAAATATCTATAATTGCCATTGTCATATCTACAATTTATTTATTTTTAAGTGTACTTTGTTTGTTATTAGTTTTTCCGTATATATCAGTTACTGACGAAGCTAATTCTATATATTTATTAACTAGATCCTTAGAACTTGGTAGCTTTTTCCAAAGAACAGATGCACTATTTGTACTTTTATTTATAATGTGTTGCTTTTCATACCTTACAATAACATTGTTTTTAATATTAAATATTTTCAAAAAAATCACTAATATTAAGGATTCTAAAGCTATGACATATTGCTTTTGCGTATTAATTTTTGGACTTGCTTTAATTCCAAAAAGCTTATATCAAGTTCGAGAAGTAAATGATAATATTTTTAAATATTTAATTTTATTTTTCATTTTTGTATTTAGCACCATCCTATTAATTTTGGCAAATTTGAAAAAGAAAAAAGAAGAAAAAAATAATTTATCAAGCTAATTGGAGGATATATGAAAAAGAAAATATTGTGTTTAATTTTAATATTATCAATGTGTATCTTTTCTTTAACAGGATGTTATGATGCAAAAGGTATTGAAAATTTATCGTATGCCATTGCTATTGGTTTAGATAAAGGAGAAAATAATATATTAAAACTTAGCATACAATTTGCAACACCAAGTGCTATTAGTGGAGATTCTGAAGGTAGTAGTCAATCTGATTCAACAACTATAACATCTATAGAATGTTCATCTATTTCTTCTGGTATTAATCTTATAAATAGTTATATTAGTAAACAAGTAAATTTAGCTCATTGTAAGGTAATAGTAATATCTGAAGAATTAGCTTATGATGGAGTTTCAGAATACATCTACACTCTAGTAGATAATGTGCAAATAAGACCAAACTGCAATGTTATAGTTTCAAGATGTGATGCCATAAATTTTTTAGAAAATGCCAAACCTACATTAGAAAAATTAACTGCTAGATATTATGAAGCTGCTTTGCGTTCTAGTGAATACACAGGATATACTTCAGATATTCAATTAAACGATTTTTATTCTGCTTTAAAAAGTTCTACAGCTCAACCTTTAGCTATACTTGCGGGTGTAAACACTGAAGAAACACATTTAACAGATACTGATACAAATAAGTTTAATATTGATTCAATTTACAAGGCAAATGAAACACCAATACAAGATAAAACAAGTCTAGAATGTATGGGGCTTGCCGTATTTAGCTATGACAAACTGGTAGGAGAATTAGATGCTATTGAATCGCTTTGCTATGCTATAGTTTCTAATAAACTACAAAATGGTATGATTACAATACCAAATCCTAATTCTGATAACAATTCTATCGATATATATTTATCTCCTCAAAAAAACACAAAAATCAAAGTAGAAACAATTAATAATACCCCCTATATAAATATTGATGTTTATTTAGATGGTTATATAGGTTCTTCTGATACAAATAGTGATCATTCTTCTACAGATACTTTAGAAATTATATCTAAAAGTGTAGATAAATATTTAGAAGCACAAATATCATCTTTTTTATATAAAACTTCAAAAGATTTTAATTGTGATATTGTAGGTTTTGGAAACTATGCAATAAATGACTATTTAACTTGGGATGAATGGATTTCATCTGACTGGCTTTCAAATTACAAAGATTCATTTTTTAAAGTAAATATTTCTACAGACATACAATCAGGGGAATTATTTTCAAAAATGTAAATATTAAAGTTGGAGGAAATGTTATGAAAATTATAATACTTCTTTTATCAATTTTTTCTTTTATCAAAACTGTAAGCTATGGAATATATGAATTAAAAACAAATAAAAACAAAAGCGGTGCAACTGTAATATTTTGCACCGCTATAGTTTCAACAATATTAATTAGTATTATGCTGTATATAGTATAAGAAAAGTGGCTTCGCCACACGGGTCGATGTTGGCATCGACCCCTACAGTTTGCATCGATTTTTTCTATGCAATAAAAAAACCCCACATTAGCCGTAACTTCAAAGAAATTTTAAGGACCTGCTCTTACACAGGTGGGTGCCTTCCTAAATACTCATGGGCTTCTTAAATAAATTTAAGCATGCACGCCATATTCAGAGTTCGGGCTCCCTTTCCTAACTTGTTGGTTCTAAAATTTCAGTTTACACGCACTACGCAGGGAAAATTATATTTATTGTTTATTGTTATACTTATTTTACTATATAGAATTTAAAGTTTCAACTATCTAATTTTTTTATATTTTATATATATTGATTTAAAATATCATTTTTTCTCTGTTTTTCTTTAAATATTTAATTTAATTAAATATTTTTAAGAGTTGGTATTTTTATTACAGAATAACACTTATATAGATTACATTATGCCCATTTTTTTTGCTATTTTTCTTCCTTGTTTCATTATTTTTCTTTTATTCATTGAAGTTTCTGAATACATCATTGCAACACCTGCTGAAACGATAGTACCAACTATTATTCCTTTTAAAAATTTCATTGATATTCCTCCTTATCCTTAATTAATTTACAATAATATTATTTGTTTTTGTTTTTAGATTTATACTGTCTTATAAAAATATAAGTTTGATAAATTGCAATCATAAGTAAAAAAATTCCAAAAAATTTTTTTAATTTATTTACCTCCATTTTTACAGCAAAACTAGCACCAATTATTGCACCAATTACTCCAAAAATTGCTACTGGTATGCCTATTTTCCAATTTATCATTTTAGATTTTGTATTTACTATAATTGCAGTAACTGAAGTTGGTATAAAAAAAACCAAATTCGTAGCTTGTGCCACGTGTTGGTCTAACCCTAAAAATAGTGAAAGAATTAATATAAGTATTGTTCCTCCACCCATTCCCATTCCACTTACTATACCTGAAATTATTCCTGCAAGTACCTCTACCATTTTTCACCTCTATATCTAAACATGTAATTTGTATGCAGAATGACTTTTCAATCCTATTTTCTACAGTTTGTTTTATACTTTAAGCAATAATCATTTTTATTGAAACATAAAATAAAAATATTATAAATGAAATTTGCAATATTTTGTCAGATAATTTTTTCAATAATTTAGTTCCAATGTATCCACCAATAATTCCACCTATAGCACATAATATACCAATTTTCCAATCTATATAATTATTTTTTAAATAAAAAAATCCACTTACTACTACCATTGGAAGTATTGCAAAAACAGATGTTGCTCTAGCACGTGATTCTTTCATTTTTAGAATACTTATAAACGCAGGAACAACTATCATTCCGCCACCTGATGCAAATAATCCACTAACTATTCCTGCAGACAGTCCTATGATTATGTTTTTTACCATTTTAGACTCCTAGTTATTGAGTAATGCTTAGTATATGGAATACCTTGTTCTGTTCCATATACCAATTATATTTCTATTGCAATTTTGCATCACACAATTAAATTGCTTTATTATATTTTGTCTAAAATTAGTTTTTTTATACTTTACATTACTTTATCTATTGATCTTTGGCAAATTTGTATGATTCTTTCTTCACATCTATGCATTTGGTACAATATTTGTTTTTTCAGTTCTTCATCTTTTACATTGTCGACCTTATCAAAAAAAATTTGTAATTCTTTTAAATATACTTTATCTTTTCTTTTTATATTTTCAACTCTTAATTCAAAATTATACTTTTTCACATTTAGTTCCTTTCTCTTATTTATAAGTTAATATTTACATGTATTTTCTTTACTGCTAGGCAATTTTTTATTACTTTAAAAGTTATATTTTGTTTACTATGTGTTATTTTATATTATAAAATGATAAAATACAACAAAAAACGAAAAAATGTGACTTTTTATGATTAATATTAGAAGGATTGGTGAAGTATGATTAGAATTAAATTATCTGATTTACTCGGAAAAAATAAAATGAATCAAAAAACGTTGGCTAATTTAACAAAAATCAGACCTGCTACTATTTCTAAAATGTATTATGAAGAAACTAAAAGATTAGACATAAGTCAACTTGATAGAATATGTAAAGCCTTTAACTGTGAAATATCTGATTTATTAGAATTTGTACCTGATGAAAAGAAAAAATACTAAAATGTGTTATTTGATTTTATAGACATTATATAATTGGGTCGCTTGACCTAAGCGACCCCTACATAATAACATATGTTAATATAATTCTATATATCTGAAATTGTTTCATCTTTTATGTAATATTTTGTACCTAACATTTTATCTGGTAAATATTGTTGTTCAACTTGGTGCATTGGAAAATCGTGTGGATATTTATATCCTTCCCCATATCCTAAAGCACTCATTCCTTCTACTGGTGCATTTCTTATGTGCATTGGTATTTCTCCAGTATCTTTTGTTTGAACATCTTCTAAAGCTCTATTTATTCCCAAATACGTTGCATTTGATTTTTTTGATAACGCAACATAAGTTGCCGCTTCTGATAAAATTATTCTTGCCTCTGGCATTCCAATCATTGCGACACTTTGCATTGCAGCAGTTGCTACAACTAATGCATTTGGATTTGCAAGTCCAACATCTTCAGCTGCAGCTATCGCAATTCTTCTTGCAATAAATACTGGATCTTCTCCCCCATTTAAGGCTCTTGCTAGATAAAATATCGTTGCATCCGGGTCACTACCTCTCATTGATTTTATGAAAGCACTAATATTATCATAATGACTATCTCCATTTTTATCGAAAATTGCCTTTCTTTGGCTTACACATTCTGATGCTATCTCATTGGTTATATTTATTACTCCATTTTCATCAACAGGAGTAGTAAGAACAGCTACTTCTAATCCATTTAATGCAGTTCTAACATCTCCATTAGAAACCTCTGCAATTTTTTCTAATGTTTCGTCTGATATGTTTATATTATAAGTACCTAATCCTTCTTCTTTTACTAGTGCATTTTTTAATATTTTAAATACATCTTCTTTTTTTAATGGGTTTAATTTTATTACCATTGATCTTGATATTAAAGCTTTATTTACTTCAAAATATGGATTTTCTGTAGTGGCGCCAATAAGAATAACCGTACCATCTTCAACATAAGGCAATAATACATCTTGTTGCAATTTATTAAATCTGTGAATTTCATCTATAAATAAAATACATCTTCCAGTTGGATTTAATAATAAATTTTTTGCATCTTCTATTGCATTTTTTATATCTGATATTCCTGATGTTACAGCATTTAATTTTACGAATTTACATTTCGTAGTTTGACTTATTACTTTTGCAAGTGATGTTTTGCCACATCCTGGAGGTCCAAATAGTATTATACTAGATAATCTATCTGCTTTTATTGTTCTATATAATATTGTATCTTTTCCTACAATTTCTTCTTGTCCTACAAATTCATCCAAAGTTTTTGGTCTTACTCTGTAAGCTAATGGTTTTGATAAATCCATATAAATTCTCCTTTAAATTTAATGATAATATTAAAAATGACTCTAAATATAATTTTATGATAATAATTTTAATGCCTGTTTAATTGCATCTTCTATTCCTATTGAATCTATATCCATTTTTTCTAATGCTTTATCAATTTCTTTTCTAGAATATCCTAATACTTGTAATGCTGCAATTATTTCACTATTTTTATTATCTTCTTTAATTGCAACTTTAACTTCTTCTGTTTCTGACATTGCCTGTTCTGTTTTTAGCTTGTCCTTCAATTCTAGCACAATTCTTGCTGCTGTTTTATTACCTATTCCTGGTATTTTTACTAATTTACTTACATCATTTGAAATGATAGCCAAGGCAAAACTTGACGGTGTTATTTCAGATAGCATCGCTATTGCAGATTTTGCACCTATTCCACTAACAGATAATAGTAGTTCAAACATTCTTAATTCTTCATTAGTAGTAAAGCCATACAAACTAATATTATCTTCTCTTACATAATAATATGTATAAACCTTTACAGTATCTCCTATTTCTCCTAAACTCTCTATTGATTTTAACGACATAAATATTTTATATCCAATTCCTGAATTTTCTACTATAACATAATTATTAGCTTTAGTATCTAAATTACCTTTTATATATGCAAACATATTGCCTCCTTAAACAAACAAATTTTCTTTTTTATTATTCTATCATAAATATATTTTTTTGCAAGCATTTTTTTGAATTTATACTGACAGTAAAACTTAATCTATGAGTTTCTGTAAAGTTAAACGTATAAATGCTATATTTATAGGCATAATAGGAAAGGTGATATTTATATGGCATTAGATTATAATATTATTGGAGAAAGGCTAAAAAAGGCAAGACAAAGTAGGCATTTAACACAAGAAGCATTATCTGAGAAGTTAGATATGTCTGTTGCATTTTTAAGTAGAATTGAATGTGGAAGTTCATTTATTAATTTAAAACGATTAGACCAAATATGTGAAATATTAGATGTGAGCAAAGGTTATATCTTAGAAGGTGCATCTGTTAATTCAAAAAATTATTTAAATAAAGAATTTTCTGAACTTTTATCTAATTGTCCACAAGATAAGTATAAACTTATTTATAACATAGCAAAAGTTATTATAGATGAATAGAAGAACAAAAATAAAATGGTAGGTTTTTAAGTCTGCCTTTTATTTTTTTGTCATATATATTTTTTTATTTACTATTTATATTATATATACTATAATTTTCATATATATTAAAAATGGAGTGATATTTACGGATAGATTTAAAAATACTAAATTTGCTGGAATACTTGGAATTTTCGGTAATTTATTTTTGCTTATAATTAAAGGTTTTATTGGATTTGTTTCTGGAAGTCAAGCAATGATTGCAGATGCATTTAATAGTGCTTCTGATATTTTTGCTTCTCTTATGACTTTTATTGGTAATAAAATTGCAAGTGAACCTAATGATAATTCTCATAACTTTGGTCATGGAAAAGCTGAATATATTTTCTCTTTTTTAATTAGTTTATCTATGATTTTGATATCTATAAAATTATTTATAGATTCTATTTTGTCAATTATTAACGCTAATCATCTAGAATTCTCCATTTGGTTGATTGTCGTTTGCGTAGTTACAATTATAACTAAATTATTTTTATTCATTTATACAGCAAATTTAAATAAAAAGTATAACAATATTTTATTAAAAGCAAGCTATAAAGATCATAGAAATGATTGTATTATTACTACTTTCACTTTAATTTCAATTTTGCTTACACTTGCTAATATATACTGGTTTGATGGAATAGTAGGAATTGGAATTTCTTTGTGGATTTTTTATACTGGTTTTACAATATTTATAGAAAGTTATAATGTTTTAATGGATATCTCAGTTGACGAAAATACAAAAAAAATTATATTAGATTTAGCTAAAAATTATTCAGAAATAAAAGATATTTCTGAGTTATATTCTACTCCATCTGGTTATAAATATGTTATTATACTTACTATTTCTGTAGATGGTAATTTATCTACTTTCGATAGTCATTCTATTGCAGATAGTTTAGAAAAAGATATTTTAAAATTAGAAAAAGTTTCCAATGCTATTATACATGTCAACCCAATTTAAGAAAAGGCAAACTCATAGGTTTGCCTTTTTAACGACTTAGTTTATACAATGCATATTGATTTAAAGATACACCTTCTTGCTCTGCTTCTACTGCTAATTTATAATGTAACGATTTTGGTATTCTTACAACAAATTTTCCGCTAAAATTATCATATCCAACTGGTAATGGTATATCAAACCCTCCTTCTAATTTTGCTTCAATCCACCCTTTCATTGCATCTTTTATATTTTTATACGCTTCTTCAAAAGTTTCACCTGTACTTTGACATCCATCTAATTCTAAAATTCTAGCATAAAAGTATAAACCACTTTCATCATTAATAGGTTGGATGATATAATTGTATGGTAAATTCAAATAATATTTTGTACCTTTCACAAATAAAACCTCCTAATTCCGCTTTTGATAATATTTTATTATTCTCCTATTCTTTTAAGAACATCCTTTACATATACAGCCTTTAATGGATTATCTTCTTTTATTGTTATAACATTGCCGTTTTCATTTATAAATTGCCTATGAGATGTTCCGTTTCTTTGATTTCATTTTATAGCCATTGTACTCTAAAACTTTTACTAATTCTTGAAACCTAATTCCATTTGGCTGTCTTTTCATTTTTAATATTAATTTTTCTATATCTGGCATTTATATTCTCCCCTCAAAAAAATATATTATTACCAGATAAGTATTATTTAGATTAGTTTAATGATACTATATCTAGTACTAATTGTCAATGTTTTTTCATCAATTAACACAAAATTGTTTGGAATTATTTGACTGAAATGTCTGAAAAAATTTTTTGAATTAAAAAAAGCAGAATTAAAACTTTTCTGCCCCTTTAATAATTTATAATATATTATTTTATATTGTCAACAATTTTTCATCGACAAATTTCGATAGCAAATTCTAAAACAAAACGACATAGCTTGTATATTTACAAGTATGTCGTTTTGTTTATGCTTATTTTTTTACTTTAACTTTTACTTGAATTTGATCATCTTTTGCAGTTACTTTAGCCTTATCTCCTGGTTTTAGATTTCCATCTAAAATTTCTTCTGCTAGTTTATCTTCTACTATACTTTGAATAGCTCTTCTTAGTGGTCTTGCACCAAAGCTTGAATCTGTACCTTTTTTTATTATCAAGTCTTTTGCCAAAGTATCTACTTCTATTGTTATTCCTTGTTCTTCTAGTCTTTCTTTTACCTGTTTTAACATTATATCTACAATTTCCTCTAAATCGTTTTTATTTAATTTATGGAAAACTATTACCTCATCTACACGATTTATAAATTCTGGTCTAAATTGTTTTTTTAACTCTGATAAAACTTCTTTTTTTATTGACTCGTATTCTTTATCAAGCGATTCTTGCTCATCTATATTGCTACTTGTAAATCCTAAAGTTTTTTTGTCTGTAATTAGCCTTGCTCCTACATTTGATGTCATTATTATAACAGTGTTTTTAAAATCAACTGTTCTTCCGTGTGAATCTGTAAGTCTACCATCTTCTAATATTTGTAATAGCATATTCATTACATCTGGATGTGCTTTTTCTATTTCATCAAAAAGTATTACAGAATATGGTTTTCTTCTAACTTTTTCTGTTAAGCCCCCTCCTTCATCAAAACCAACATATCCTGGAGGTGAACCTATCATTTTAGATGTTGAATGTGATTCCATATATTCAGACATATCAATTCTAATTATTGCATTTTCATCCCCAAACAAACTCTCTGCTAATGCTTTTGATAACTCTGTTTTACCAACACCAGTTGGACCTAAAAATAGGAATGAACCTATTGGACGTTTTGGATCTTTTAATCCAACTCTTCCTCTTCTTATTGCTTTTGCAACTGCTGTTACTGCTTCGTTTTGTCCAACAACTCTTTCGTGTAAAGTTGATTCCAAATTTCTTAATTTCTCATTTTCACTCTGATTAATTTTCTTTGCTGGAATTCCTGTCCACATAGCAATTACATCTGCAATATCTTCTGCAGTTATATTTATAATATTTTTTGTGTTTTTATCCTTCCATTTTGCCTTTTGCTTTTTCAATTCATCTTTTAAACTATGCTCTTTATCTCTCAAGCTAGCTGCTTTTTCGAAATCTTGAATTGTAATTGCTTCTTCTTTTTCTTTTTTAGTGTTGCTTAAACTTTCTTCTATCTTCTTTATATTTTCAGGCTCTGTATATGCTCTTAATCTTATTTTTGATGATGCTTCGTCTATTAAATCTATTGCTTTATCTGGCAAAAATCTATCATTTATATATCTGCTTGAAAGATTTACCGCAGCATCTATTGCTTCATCCAAAATTTTTACATTGTGATGTGCTTCATATTTATCTCTTAAGCCTTTTAATATCTGTATGCTATCTTCTAAATTTGGCTCATTGACCGTAATTGGTTGGAATCTTCTTTCTAATGCAGAATCTTTTTCTATATATTTTCTATATTCATTTAAAGTGGTTGCACCTACTACTTGAATTTCTCCTCTTGCAAGTAACGGTTTTAAAATATTTGCAGCATCTATTGCACCTTCAGCTGCACCTGCACCAACTATTGTATGAATTTCGTCAATGAATAAAATTACATCTCCTGCCTTTTTTACCTCGTTTAGTGATTTCTTTATTCTTTCTTCAAAATCTCCTCTATACTTTGCACCTGCCACCATTGACGATATATCTATTGTTACAACTCTCTTATTTTTTAGTGTTTCTGGTACATCACCAGAAATTATTTTTTGTGCTAACCCTTCTACTACTGCTGTTTTTCCAACACCAGGTTCACCAATTAAGCAAGGGTTATTTTTTGTTCTTCTTGATAAAATTTGTATTACTCTTTCTATTTCATCTTTTCTTCCTATTACCGGATCTAATTTTCCGCCTTCAGCAAGTTTTGTTAAATCACTTCCAAATTGATTTAATGTTGGTGTAGAATTATAACTTGTATTTGTTTTATTATTAGTTTCTGGCTCTGTTGTAGAATTATTGTCATACTCATTTACAACTTTTACAATTTCGTTATATAGTTTTTGAGGATTAACTTCTAACTCTAACATTATTCTAACGGCAATGCTGTCTCCTTCTCTCATAATTCCTATTAATAAATGCTCTGTTCCTATATAATCTGATCCCATTTTTTTACTTTCTCTAAAAGCATTTTCCATTACTCTTTTTGTTCTTGGTGTAAAACCTACTGTACTTTCAGAAATTGTATCTTCTCTACCTACAAGTTCTTCTATTTTTTCTATAACTGTGTCTGGTGTTACATTTTGTTTTTCCAATACTTTGCTTGCAACACCTCTTTCTTCTTTGGCTAGTCCATATAAAATGTGTTCTGTACCAACATAATTATGACCTAGTTCTAATGCAATATCGTTTGCAATTTCTATTACTCTTTCTGCACTATTCGTAAATTTATACATCATTTTATCTCCTCCTCCTTTATTTTGTAATATTCAATATTCATTAATTTTGCGGGTCGCCTAAGGCCACCGACCCCTACAAGTCTTATTTTTATATACCGGAACGACGCCCCGGTCTGTTCCCTACATGTTTGCAATTATTCATTTATTATTTTCTTTATTACTTCTGCTCTTTTTATATCTCGAGTATATTCATCACATACCTCTCCTATATATTTTTGCAAATTGGATGGCATTGTGTATAGTTCTAGTTCATTTACTTTTAAATCTGTAAGTTCTTTTATTATTCCTAAATCTGTTCCTAATTTTATGTCTGATAATAAATTATTACACTCTTCTGATGATATTTTTTTGCAATTTGATAAAACTCCAAAAGCTCTGTAAACTCTATCCTCTAAATCTATACTATTTTTAGTTAAATATTTTCTTGCAAGTCTTTCTTGTTCTATTATTTTTTCTGTAATTAGTTTTAAATTTTTTATAATTTCTGTTTCTGATATTCCTAAAGTTTGCTTATTAGAAACTTGATACATATTTCCTTTTGTTTTTGTTCCTTCTCCATATATTCCTCTTATGTTCATTCCAAAATCACTTACAACTTCTAATACTTTATTTATATTTCTAGTCATAGTTAATGCTGGTAAATGCACCATAACAGATGCTCTAAGTCCCGTTCCAACGTTAGTTGGACAACTTGTTAAAAATCCGTATTTATCATTATATGCGTAGTTTAATTCATTTTCTAATTTCTTATCTAATTCCATAATTAAATTAAGCAAACTTTCTAGTTCTAAACCTGCTGAAAATACTTGTATTCTTAAATGATCTTCTTCATTAATCATTATACATATATTTTCATCTTCGTTTATTGCAATGGCTCTTATATCTTTTTTATTTAATGCAAAATCTGGACTTATAATATGCTTTTCTATAAGACTCATTACTGTAATATCATCAATATCCTTCATTTTTAATAATTTCAGTCCATATCCTATACTTGGTAATATTTCTTCTAGTTTATTTATTATTTTTAAAGCATCTTCCTTTTTATATTTTGTTGTAAATGGATAATCATTTATATTCCTTGCTAATCTAATTCTACTACTTACTACTATGTCTGATTCCTTTCCACTTTGTAAATACCAATTTACCATATATATTCTTCCTTTCTATTTAACGTATATTTTTTGGAGACAGGACTTTGTTGGTCTGCTCCCGATATTTTTTCAATTACTAATTTTATTTGTATATAGTTTGAAAAAGAATTGGTATAGTGCTAGGCATTTTAAATTAAAAAAGCGGAGATGTACATTTTGTACATTGAGCATTTTTTGATTTAAAATAACGACGCAATATGCTGATTATTTTTCAAACTTTTCAAGTTCTTTGATCTTATCTCTTAATACAGCTGCTTCTTCATATTTTTCTTCTTTAATTAATCTTTTTAATTCCTTCTTTAATTCTACTAAATTGTCGTCTTTTTCATCTTTAATTTCTTCCACATCATTTTTCTGAATTTTTTCTTTTACTTTAGAAGTTTTACCTTTTCTACCTAAATATTTACTTTCTCCATGTATTCTTTTTAAAATTGGTTCTATTCTTGAATCAAATACATCATAGCAATTACTGCAACCAAATTTTCCTTCTTTTACAAATTCATCATATGTCATTCCACAATTATCACACTCTAATTGTTTTGGTTTTGTAAGCATAGGAAATAACGTAGAATCGTCATATTCATTTAAGAAATCTCCAAAAAAGCTAGAAAAGTTTATTGGTATATTAAAGTCTAATCCTTGAATTCCTAATTTTTTTCTACATTCATCACATAGTGCAATTTCTTTTTTTACTCCATTTATAATTTCTGTATATCTAAAATTAGCTTCATTTTCACCACAATTTTGACATTTCATAAAAATTACCTCCTTTAAAAATTAAAAATTTCTATATTCTTTAATATTAATTTGTATGCAAGATGTTATTTTACCTAGTCTTCTATTAAGTTTAGTAACATGTTTTTAAATATGTTAGCTCTCAGTTCATCTCGTAATCTTGGCTCTACTGTAAGTACATTATCACTTGTTGCTACTTTTAATAATTTTGCTTCTTTTTCATTTGTTATTCCATAGGACATAAAATTACTAATAAAAATATCTACTTCATTTGCACTTATTCTATCTCCTATATTTTGTATTATATGCATTAAGTAATTGCTCTTGGTTATATTTATTTTTTTAATTTTTATGTGGCCTCCTCCTCCGGCGCTTACTTTCTACATAATACCCTTGTGCAGGCCTAAACCTTGTTGATATAACATAATTTATTTGAGATGGTACACAATTAAAATGTTCAGCCAATTCATTTCTTTGTATTTCAATATAGTCATCCCCCTCATCAAATAAATCTTTTATAAAATCTTCTATCATATCTGATATTCTCATTATCATTTCATCTCCTTTCATTTTTGATTTTGACTTTCTTTGACCTATGTTTTTATTATAATACTTTTTTGAATTATGTCAATACATTTTAAAAAAATTTTTTATTATTTTTATAATCAATATTTTAAATTTTTATCTGTCTTCTTTTTTCTCTTTTTTTGTTATATTTTCTAAACGTTGTGCCTGTTCTTTTTGTTTTTCTAAAGGTAACCAATGATAATTAGAGCAAACGAACTCTCCATACTTTGTAGTATCTTCTCCATATTCTTTTTTTGGCTTCTCATCCATAAAAAATCCTCCTTACATTTTATTTATATAATTTGTAATTTGAATTTTTTTATTCTAATATTTTTCCTATGCAATTAAAAATATATAGTTCATTGAATCTGCCTTTGGAGTGCGGAACGACGAGGGCGTCGTTCCCTACAATGACAGGCGAATGGTTTTACAAAAGGCATTTGATTATCTGTAGGGGTCGATGCCCACATCGACCCATTACAATTATTTGGGGTATGGCGTCATTTCGTACAATTATAATATGTTTTTTGTGTAGGTAATTATAATAATATTTTTTACGAGTTCGACCGGTCAAGTTCTGTCTGCAACTATGGTAGAGTGTGTACCTATTATATGAATTAGGTTACATCATAAACGCCTTGGAGAACGGAATAAAAAATATTATTATAATTACCGTAACTAGCAATATATTAATTAAAAAGTCGATTTTTCCTATACAATAAAAAAAGTGAATTCACCACACGGGTCGTCGAGGACGCCGACCCCTACAGTTTGCAATATGTTTTTTCATAATACATAAAAAAAAGATTCACTTTCAATTTAGCGAATCTTTTTTTATTAGAACTATATACTTTAATTTTTTAATTTATCTTCAATTCCATTAAACAAATCATCATAAGATATCTTTAAAACTTTTATCAATCCCCAAATTTCATAATCTTTTACTGTTCTTTTATTATTTTCTATCATATAAACATCATTTTTATGCAAATTAATCCCAATTAAATTAAGTTTCATTGTTAAATCAGCTTGTGATAAATGCTTTCCTACTCTATATTTTCGTAAGTTTTCACTAATTACGTTTAAGTTATTATTCAATTTTCTTACTGCCATAGTTATTACCACCTTTTTTCAATTTATATTGATTTTACCTTTAAGTTTTTGGTAATGTGACATTTTACTGATTTTCTATTTTACTTTTTCTAATAAAATTGTAACTGATTTTCCATAGTAGTTTAAAACTACTTTTAACTTATCTGTTGAATTATATTTTGTCATTTTAAATGTTTCATAAAATTTACATTTATTTTGCTCTATATAATCTGTTTCCACCTTTCTACTTACACTTGATGAACAGTTAAATCTTTCTCCATTTTCATTTTCTACATAGGAATTATATGTATTAATAACTGATTCATTTTTGTCTTTTTCTGGCATAATTATTCCTATTTCAAAACCTGTATCTGTTGCAATTGCTGTATATACGTTAAAATCTTTATTATCACAGTCTACAACTTTGTAGGATTCTACTGTTCTATTATACATATTTTCTGGTATATCTACTTCAGCATACCATTCTCCGGTTAATTTAGTTGTATTATCTTGCTCAATAGGCATCATATGTAATGTCAATGTTTTTAAGGAAAAATATAATTTTTTAGATTTAGGAAAGTTATCTTTAGTATATATGTTATAAATTAAATTTACCGATTTATCTGATTTGTTATCTATATATGCATTTAATCCATCATTCATATAGTTTTCGTTAAATTTTGCAAACTCATAATTTAAGTTATTCTCTATGCAATATTCTTTAAATCTATCTGATGAAGGAGCTGCATATATAATCCTATTTTCTTCATCCCTTATAATCAAATCATTCAATTCTATATCACATATTTTTTCAATATCTATTGTATCATTTAAAATTTCATCAGATTCTATTGTGAATTTAATACTTAAATTATGATCATCCATAAGAAAATCATCAATCTTTATTTTGGTTCCTTTATTATCAAAACTAATAAAATCCATTTCAGGATTTACTATATATCCATTTTCAACAGCTGTTTCTATGCCTTGACCTAAACCTCTATCATAATTATTTAATTTTTTATTATTCATTGCCAAAGCAATTCCAGAAACTAAAACTAAACTTGCACAGGCTGTAGCTATAACTTTCTTTTTTATAAATACATTCCTCCTTTTTTTATTATTCTTTTGAAGATAATTATTTTTTATATCTTCTTTTGCATTATACATAGCAATTTCCATCTCTAGTTTTTCCATATAATAGTTATTATCCATTGTAATCATACCCTCCTTTAATTAATGCATTGTTTATTCTTCTTCTAATTCTAAACAATATGATTTTAATATTAGAATTTGATAAATTATATAATTTACTTATTTCACTAATACTTTTATTTTGATAATAATATAAAATGAATATTTCTTTATCCCTAGGTTTTAATTTTTCTAGTCCATTAGAGATTATTTTTTTCTGCTCTTGCCATATCAAAGTAGATTCTATATCAATATTTGCTATATACTGTTCTTCACATTCTAGTATATCAATAGTATTATTAAATTCTCTTAATTTGTGTGTTATTAAATTCCTTGTTATTCCTCTTAAGTACGATGACATAGATTTATTAATATCTAACTTACTTTGATTTTGCCATAATGCAAAAAATACCTCTATAAATATTTCATCCGCATCTTCTTCAGATAAATTTATACATATTCTTTTTATAATCGTATGTATATAATTGTGATAATCTTCCATTATCCTTTTCATATCAAGTGTTCCATTAACAAAATAATATGAAATTTTTTTATCTATTGCTTCCATTATAGATCTAAACTCCTCACAAAGATATTTCACTTATCTATTACCATTTTTTTTAATTTGGTTACAAATTATTATAACAATTATTATATTTGTTTTAATCATTTTTACAATATCCGATAATAAAAGTTTTTACTTATTTACTAGTATTTTTATTAACTTTAGAGAAAATCCCCCAGTTATACTGGAGGATAATTATTAATTTATTTGAAGACATAAATAGAAGTATTTGGTTCATTGAATCTGCCTTTGGAGTGCGGAACGACGAGGGCGTCGTTCCCTACAGTAGCAGATGAATTGGGTTTACAAAAGGCATTTGATTATCTGTAGGGGTCGATGCCCACATCGACCCGTTACAATTATTTGGGGTATGACGTCATTCCGTACAATTATAATATGTTTTTTGTGTAGGTAATTATAATAATATTTTTTACGAGTTCGACCGGTCAAGTTCTGTCTGCAACTATGGTAGAGTGTGTACCTATTATATGAATTAGGTTACATCATAAACGCCTTGGAGAACGGAATAAAAAATATTATTATAATTACCGTAACTAGCAATATATTAATTAAAAAGTGATTTTTCCTATACAGCAAAAAAAAGATTGCATTAAATGCAATCTTTTTTTATTATTCTGCTACTGGGTAAACACTTACTTTCTTTTTGTCTTTACCTTGTCTTTCAAATTTAACTGTTCCATCAACTAATGCATATAAAGTATCATCACTACCTATATCAACATTTGTTCCTGGATGTATTTTGGTTCCTCTTTGTCTTACTAATATATTTCCTGCAAGAACAAATTGACCATCTGCTCTTTTTACACCTAAACGTTTAGACTCACTGTCTCTTCCGTTCTTAACACTACCTTGACCCTTTTTATGTGCCATTTACAATTCACTCCCTTCGTGTTATGAAAGTTTTATATATCTCTTTAAAATTTAAGCTTCTACTGTTTCTTCAACTTTTTCAGCTTTTTCAGCTGCTTTTTTTGCTGTTGTTTTTATAGCTGTTATTTCAACCTTTGTATATGGTTGTCTGTGTCCTTGTTTTCTTCTGTAGTTCTTTTTTGGTTTCATTTTATAAACTATTATTTTTTTGTGTTTACCATGAGAAACTACTTTTCCTTCAACTTTAACACCTTTTACATAAGGATTTCCAACTTGTACTTTTCCTTCATCAGATACTAAAACAACATTACTAAATGTTACTTTTTTTCCTTCTTCAGTTTCTAATTTTTCAAAAAATACAACATCACCTTGTGCTACTTTGTATTGTTTTCCACAGCTTTCAATGATTGCATACATTATGAAAGCACCTCCCTTATTCGTATACTCGCTAACCTTTAACCTTAGGTAACTACATATATTGTAGTATTTTGGTACCTTGGTCAAGCGGCTTACAGGCATTTATTTTAACATAAAATACTATATTTGTCAATCATTATTTTTGCGTTTGTAACACTTTTTTTGTATATGAATAATATATAACATACTAATGATTTATAAACTTAAACTTTTTTAGGAGGTACATTTACATGGGAAACTGTTGTAATAGTGAAATCTTGTGGTTTATTATCTTGTTCTTACTTCTTTTCTGTGGATGTGGCAATTCATGTAATTGCTAATGTGATTTAACCTTCATTGATATTTCATTTTGAAATATCACTACTTACTTATTTAAGGAGGTGAAATTATGCAAGAGACAAGAGGAGGCTGCGGTTTCGGTTTTGGCGATGACTGCTGCTGGATTATAATAGTATTAATTTTAATATGCTGTTGCTGTGGTGGTAATAGAGGTGGATGCTGCTAGTAAGTAATCCATAAAAACAGAGAGACGGAGCTTTTGTTCTAGGTTTTTTAGAAAAGCCTAAGACAAAAGCTCCGTCTCTTTATTTTTTCTCTTTTTTATTAATACATTCCTTCCATTCCTGCTCCTGGAACAGCATCATGTCCTCCGCAATTACAGTTTTTCTCTTTCTTTTCTGTTACTACACTTTCTGTAGTAAGTATCATTGATGCAATACTTGCTGCATTTTGCAAAGCTGAACGTGTTACTTTTGTTGGATCTACTATTCCTGCTTTTTTCATATCTACATATTGTTCTGTTGCAGCATCAAATCCAAATCCTTCTATATTTGATTTTACTTTATCTAGTATTACTGCACCCTCTAATCCAGCATTTATTGCTATTTGCTTTACTGGTTCTTCTAGTGCTTTTAATACTATTTTTGCTCCTAACTTTTCATCTCCGTCTAATTCTTTTAATAAATTTTCTACTTTTGGCATTATATTTACTAATGCAGTTCCACCACCTGCAACTATTCCTTCCTCAACAGCTGCTTTTGTTGCAGATAATGCATCTTCTATTCTTAATTTTTTCTCTTTCATTTCAACTTCTGTTGCTGCTCCAACTTCTATTACTGCAACTCCACCTGCAATTTTAGCAAGTCTTTCTTGTAATTTTTCTTTATCATATTCACTCTTTGTATCTTCTAATTGTGTTCTAATTTGTTTTACTCTTTCAGCAATTTTTTCTTTATCGCCTGAGCCATCAACAATTATTGTATTTTCTTTTCCTATTTTTACTTGTCTTGCTCTACCTAATTGTTCAATCGTTGTTTCTTTTAAGTCAAAGCCTAAATCTGATGTAATTACTTCTCCACCTGTTAATATAGCAATATCTTCTAGCATTTCTTTTCTTCTATCACCAAAACCTGGTGCTTTTACTGCAACAACATTTAATACTCCTCTTAATTTATTTAATATTAATGTTGATAAAGCCTCTCCTTCAATGTCATCTGCTATTATTACAAGTTTTCCAGATTGTTGCATTAAATTTTCTAGTATTGGTAATATTTCTTGTATATTACTTATTTTTTTGTCTGTTATTAATATGTATGGATTATCCATAATTGTTTCCATTTTTTCTGTATCTGTTACCATGTATGGAGATAAATATCCTTTGTCAAACTGCATTCCTTCAACAACATCTAATCCTGTTAATGCTGTTTTTGATTCCTCTATTGTTATTACTCCATCTTTTGAAACTTTTTCCATTGCATCTGCAATTAATTCTCCAATTTCATTGTTGTTAGCAGATATACTTGCAACTCTTGCAATATCTTCTCTTCCGCTTATTGGTGAACTTATTTCTTTTAATCCTTCTACTGCTGTTTTTACTGCTTTATCAATACCTCTTTTTATTGCCATTGGGTCTCCACCTGCTGCAACATTTCTTACGCCCTCTTTAATCATAGATTGTGCTAATACTGTTGCTGTTGTTGTACCATCTCCTGCTATATCATTTGTTTTTGTAGATACTTCTTTTACAAGTCTTGCTCCAATATTTTCATAAGGATCTTCTAACTCTATTTCCTTTGCTATTGTAACACCATCATTTGTTATAAGTGGTGCTCCAAAAGATTTATCTAAAACTACATTTCTTCCTTTTGGTCCTAATGTAACTTTAACTGTATCTGCTAACTTATTTACACCTTCTAATAAACTTTTCCTAGCGTCTTCTCCGCTTCTTATATCTTTTGCCATAAACTATTCCTCCTTTAAAATTCGAAGAATTTTGTATTCTTCATTTTCATGGAACGACGATGCTGAGGCTGTTCGAACATATGTGAGTTACAGCATCAGTATACGTAGTTGGGCATCGTTCCCTACACCGTTTGCAATTATGCAATTAATACACATTTATTATGAAACAAAAATTTATTCTACAATAGCAAGTACATCAGATTGTTTTACTATTATGTAGTCTTCTCCTTCGTATTTTATTTCTGTTCCTGAGTATTTGCTAACTATTATCTTATCGCCTACCTTTATATTCATTTCTATTTGTTTTCCTTCTACATTTCCACCTGGCCCTACTGCTAGTACCTCTGCTATTTGTGGTTTTTCTTTTGCATTGTTTGCTAAGATAATTCCGCTTTTTGTTGTTTCTTCTGCTTCAATCATTTTAATCAAAATTCTGTCTGCTAATGGTTTTATCATAATATTACCTCCCTTGAAAAAATTAGCAGTCGTTTACTTCGACTGCTAATAATTTATACCACTTTTTATAAAATGTCAATATCTTTGTTTAATTTATTTATTTTTTTTGGTTTATACATATAATTAATAATATGCGGGTCGCATGCCATGCGACCCCTACATAAATATCTTACTACACAATAAATCGTATTTTATTCATAATATTATATTCACATTAATTTATATTTATACTACATTTCTTTTGCTGCTTTTACCAATTCTGCAAATAATGGTTGAGGTTTATTTGGTCTTGATTTAAACTCTGGATGGAATTGTCCTGCAACAAAGAATCTATTTGCTGGTATTTCTACTATTTCTACTAATCTTCCATCTGGAGAAGTTCCAGAACATATCATTCCCGCTTTTTCTATTTGCTCTTTATAACTATTATTAAACTCAAATCTATGTCTATGTCTTTCAGATATTTCTTCCTTTCCATAGATTTTTCTTGCAACAGTTCCTTCTTTTAATATACATGGATATGCACCAAGTCTCATTGTTCCGCCTTTTTCTTTTACATCTTTTTGGTCATCCATTATATGTATTACAGGATTTTTAGCATTTTCATCAAATTCTGCTGAATTTACATCTTCTAATTTCAAAACATTTTTAGCAAATTCTACTACTGCCATTTGCATTCCTAAGCATATACCTAAAAATGGTATATTATTTTCTCTTGCATATTTTATAGTTTCTATTTTTCCTTTTATTCCTCTATTTCCAAATCCACCTGGGACAACAATTCCTTTGTATTCTTTTAAGACATCAGATACATTATTTTCATTAATTGTTTCTGAATCTATAAATCCTACATTCACTTTTACATTGTTTTTGAATCCGCCATGTCTTAAACTTTCTGCAACAGATAGATAAGAATCTTGTAATTGTACATATTTGCCTACTATTGCTATACTTACTTCATCTTTAATATTTCTTATATTGTCAATCATCTCTTGCCATTCTTCATTTTTTGCTTGTACTTTTTCTAGTTTTAAATGTTCACATACAGTTTTTGCTAATCCTTTTTTTTCTAAGTTTAATGGAACTGCATATAAATTATCTGCTGTTGCATTTTCTATAACATCTTGTGGTCTTACATTGCAGAATAATGCTATTTTTTGTTTCATTGTTTCTTCAATTGGAAATTCTGTTCTACATACTAATATATCTGGCTTTATACCTAATGATTGTAATTCTTTTACAGAGTGTTGTGTTGGCTTAGATTTTAACTCATTTGAACCTGATATATGTGGTAATAAAGTAACATGAATATATAAAACATCTTCACTGTTTTTTTCTATTCCTACCTGTCTTATTGCCTCTAAGAACGGCAAACTTTCTATATCTCCTACGGTTCCGCCAATTTCTGTTATTACTATGTCTATATTTTCATTTTCAAAACTATATATATTTTCTTTTATTTCATTCGTAATATGAGGAATTACCTGTACTGTTTTGCCTAAATAATCTCCTTTTCTTTCTTTGTTTATTACATTTGAATATATTCTACCAGAGGTTACACTTGAATTTTTTGTTAAGCTCTCATCTACAAATCTTTCGTAATGTCCTAAATCTAAATCTGTCTCTGCACCATCATCTGTAACAAAAACTTCTCCGTGTTCATAAGGACTCATTGTTCCCGGATCTACATTTATATAAGGATCAAATTTTTGTATTGTAACTTTATATCCTCTATTCTTTAGCAATCTTCCTAATGATGCTGCTGTTATTCCTTTTCCTAATCCTGATACAACTCCTCCAGTTACAAAAATATACTTTGTATTCATTTTTTGTTTCTCCTTCCAAATTAAACAAAAAAAAGATTAAAAAACACTTTTTAAAGTTTTTTTTTAATCTATAATTCCTCATTAATATAATTGTTTAGAAATTATTTTTACATATTATATCAAATAAATTTATAATTGTACATACTTTTACAAATTTATTTTTTTAAAATAAACGAGTCAGGCATAAGCCCGACTCGTTTACCGTTTACAGGTGCATTACTACATTTTCCAGAATAATCGTTGGAATAGTCATAATGTTGTTTTCTTTTGCCAACATCACTGTTAGGAAACCATCTAATATAAAGCCGTTTTTATCAACTATTATAGGTTTAGGAAGGCTCCCATACTTTTGTAAATATGCTCGTTGCTTTTCGTACTTCTTCCCTATATATTTTTTGTCCGTTGTTATACGGGCAATAAATATATGAGAATTTAGATACTCTATCCATGGTATTTCCAAAATTCCATTTAACCTTGCTTGTTCCTGTTTTTGCATAATAAGTTGCCGATAAGCTTGTCGTTTTGCTTTATCAAGTGACTTATATATACAAAACTGGTCCCGGGTCATATTGGTTTTTGGCAATTACATTCCTTGCAACTTGGTAATAGATTATCTGGTATTGTTGGTCCTCCAATATCTTGTGGATATATGTGGTCTAAAGTAATATTTTTCTTCTTAACTTTTGCACCACAGTAATAACATTTACGTTTTCCCTTCAAAGCGAATGTAAGTTCATACATCACTTTTCTGAATGAAATAACTCCGTAAATGTGCAAAACCCCATCAATTACCTTTGCATAATCTTTGTTGGTTTTACCTGCAATCCGAAATCTCTGCGGTAATTCAATAATCATTGATAAAACCTCCCTTAAGATTTTTTTCGCCAAGATTTTCTAATATATTATATCAATTATTTGTTTAGTTTTCAATATTATGTTGATTATTTAAGATAATTTATTAAAATCTAAATTGCATAAATTTGTACTAACTGCATATTAATTATATAACTTGACTTAGGAGGTTTTATATGTTTTTAGTTCTTAATAAAGAAAAAATATTATCCTATATTATTGCAATTTCTGCTGTTGCTCTGCTTTTTGTTTTTGCAAGTGGAATATATTCAAACCCTACAGAACAAAGTGCTCTTGTTTCTGCAAATAGTTCAAAGCAATTACCAGTATATTGTGTAGATACAGCAGAAAACAAAGTTGCACTAACTATGAATTGCGCTTGGAATGCAGATGATATAGATTCTATTTTAGAAACTTTATCTAAACATAATTGTCACATTACATTTTTTGTAGTTGGAGATTGGGTTACAAAATATCCAGATGCTGTTAAAAAAATTCATGATGCAGGTCACGAAATAGGAAATCATTCTGATTCTCACCCCCATGTTAATAACATGACTCTTGAAAATAATATACAACAAATAAAGGATTGCAGTGATAAAATTGAAAAAATTACTGGTTCAAAAACAACTTTATATAGAGGTCCTTATGGAGAATATAATGATACAGTTATTGAAGCAGCTAAAAATTCTAATCATTTAACTATTCAATGGTCTATTGATAGTTTAGATTATAAAGCCTTAACTTGTGAACAAATGTGGGAAAGAATTGAGCCTAAACTTTCTGCTGGAAGTATTATTTTAATGCATAACGGAACTGAAAATACAGCATTAAGTTTGGATACACTTTTGTCTAATATTGAATCAAAAGGATATGAAATTGTAAAAGTTTCTGATATTGTTTATTCAAGTGATTATACTATTGACAATAATGGTGTTCAGCATAAAAATTAACTACTTGGCAATACTAAACCTGGAGGAGATTTTATGTCTTTTATAGGTATAATAACTGATAAGAAAAATGAAAGTGATATCGTAAATTGTTTACACAATAATTTTAATAGAAAAAACATCAAAGAAACTGTAATAATTATCAACAATAAAAATATAAATAATATTAAAAATATTAAATTTGATTCTTTGCTGATTAATAAAAAATTAACAGGTCAAACTGATGTTATAAAAAAGCTCTTGTCTAATTCCAATAATTTAATAATAAATTCAGATATAGATACTGGACTAAACACTATTGAAAATACAAATTCTAATGTTATAACTTATGGATTTAACCCTAAATCTACAGTTACTGCATCTAGTTTAGAAAATGATGATGCTTTAATATGTATTCAGAGAAATATAAAAAATACAAATAATAATGTTTTAGAACCACAAGAAATAAAAGTGCAAAAGATTGATAAAAGTAATAATCCTTATATTATTATGAGTGTAGAAATTCTTACATTATTATACGATTCATAAATTTTTTTAGAAAAATTTAACATTTTATGTAGACAAATCCAAAAAGGTATAGTATAATAAAGTTATCAAATAGTTGATTTTTCTAAAGTCTAAATAATATATGCAAAACACAATAGATAAAAAGGAGGAAATAAAATTGGTTACAAATTATTCAGATAACAACTACTTAGTATTAGTAGGAAAAATTACAAGTGATAAAAAATTCAGTCACGAAATTTATGGGGAAAGTTTTTATATATTTAACTTAGAAGTTCCTCGTTTAAGCGGAAATGAAGACATCATACCTATTACAGTATCAGAAAGATTATTAAATGATCTAGACTTAGAAATTGGTAAAAAAGTTATTGTTGAAGGTCAATTTAGATCTTATAACAGCTATGAAAATGAAAGAAATAAACTTATTCTTACTGTATTTGCTAAAGACATAATCGATTATAAAGAAGATGAAGAAGAAAACAAACCAGAAACATCAAACGAAGTAGTTTTAAATGGTTACATATGCAAGAAACCTATATACAGACAAACACCTTTTGGCAGAGAAATAGCAGATATATTATTAGCAGTAAACAGAGCTTATAATAAAAGTGACTATATTCCTTGTATAGCATGGGGCAGAAATGCTAGATTCTGTCAAAACTTAGAAGTTGGAACAGAAATTAAAGTTATAGGAAGAGTTCAATCTAGAACTTATGAAAAGAAATTTGAAGATGGAACTTCTGAAACAAGAGTAGCATACGAAGTATCAATAGGTAGTATGGAAATAGTAAACAAAGATGATTCTGAAGAAAAATCAGAAGATGAACAAGTAGGCTAACATTTAATATTACATAGATAAAGTACCAATGTTTTGATTTAATCTTAACATTGGTATTTTAGTTGTATAAAAGAATTAAAAATATTAAATTTAGTATTGACAAATTCACATATGCGGTAGTATAATACAAATTGTCAGTTCAATATAGTTCATGCAGATGTGGCGGAACTGGCAGACGCACAGGACTTAAAATCCTGCGGGCGAATAACCCGTGCCGGTTCGATTCCGGCCATCTGCACCATAGTAATATCAAGGGTTTATAAATATTTCCCTTGGTATTATTTTTTACCTTTTTGCAAATTTCTAATCTATATTCTAATCTAAATCAATTAAATGTTATATATAATAGTTAGAAGAGGTAAAGCTCCTAAGACAAAAGCTCCGTCCCTTTGTCTGATTATTAGAACAATAAAAATTGAAAATGGCAATACCAAGTCAACCCCAAAATAGAAACCAAAAGTATATTAGTAAAAAAAACAATAAATATTTTTAATAAGGAGTAAAAAATGTTAAAAACATGTAATACTGTATGGAAAAGTTTTTTAATATCTGATATAGCAGGGAAAGTTATAAGCGTTTTTAAAGATGTATTTTTAGGAATTTATTTTTTAAAAATAACACAAGGAAATATAGTGGATGTTTCAATGTATTATATAACTTTCTATTTAACTTACTTAGTCTGTTTACTGATTGTAAATAGACTACAAAAATTAAATTTAGTTTCTATGTTTAGAATAGGAATATTTTTAAATTTAATGCAGTGCATAGTTTTATTAATAGTTGGTGAAAAAATTTCAAATTATATAATTCCTTTTGCAATATTTGCAAGCATTGGAAATGCATTTTATTATTATCCTGAGCAAATATTAATAAAAAGAGTGAATAAAGAAGGAAATTTTCAAAACTATATTACTAAAGATCAAATTTTAAAATACATAATAAGCATTATACTTCCTATTGTTTTAGGTTACTGCATTAGCAAAAATTCTTATGAATTAGCTTTTATAGTATTAATAGTATTAATTTCAATTAGCTTTATTTTTTCATTATTTATAAAAGAACTTGATTTAAAGCATGAAAAAATAAATTTAAAAAGATTTTTTGCAAATATTAATAAAAAAGGGAATAAAAAAATAATGACATTATTAAGTTTTAGAACATTATTTAGAGGGCTAAGCTCTTTTGGCGTTCTATCAACATTGATTACTATTATAACTTTTCTTGTAGTTTCAACTGAACTATCATTAGGAAGTATCAGTAGCTTTATAACTGTTATTTCTATTCTAGTAATATATTGTACCAATAAATTTATAAAAAAGGAAAATTTATCTAAAGTATTTATTCCATTGTCTATTATACAAAGTATAGTGGTTATAATACTTACATTTAGCATGATGTATCTTGATATAAATAATATGATACATATTGGAACAATAACTATAAGTATTGGATTTTTATTAATACTTTTATATAATGTAGTTAATGGAATAAGTAACCCCATTTTTGAAACATCAAATTCAGTTGTATATTATGAATGTATGTGTAAACAAGAAATTAATATAGAAGATGAACCTAATTATGTGTTTTGGTTTGAAATTATGATAAACATTTCAAGGAGTTTTGGCTATTTAATTTTAATGTTTGTTTCAAAAATAGGATTTAACTTAAATATTATTTCAGTTTTAATTGTTGCCTTTACTTTAATGTACATAGCTTTTGCATATACATTAAATAAAATAAACAAAGATTATTTACTAAATTAATATAAATACTAATGGAGTGATAGAATAATCTACCACTCCATTTCTGTATATTCTTGTTCTTTCTCATATTTAATTTGTTTTTCTGGATTAAGATAAGTATCATTCTCAAATTCAAAATCTCTAATAAAATGATGTAACGTAAATTTATATAGAACAAATACTAAGTTTTGACATTTTATGTAAATTATAGTATAATAATTATTGTAATCACTTCAAAAAATCCTCTTTTTCACATTTCAACATAAGGGATTTTCAAGAAGAAATCTAAATAGATTTTAGGAGGTATTATTATGAAATCACGGAGCATATTCGCTGTTTCCAAAAAGCATCCGTCTGTACAGCCAAAAACTGTAATTAAGATTGTTGTTGTAATTTTTTTAGCAATGGCAATTTTTGCAGGAGGATTCATCTTCTCGTGGTTTGTACTTGAGCAACCACTAAATGATGATGAATTTGCTTTCTGTGAAAGGATTGCACAGAGTGTGTATAGTAATGGTCAACAATTTCTAACTGATTCGCAACAAAGCGTTAATATTATAATTGATGCCACTACTATAACTGTTTCTCTGACTGACATGACACACAGAGGCAAAGTAATAGCAGAATTGCATGACGGCGAACTCGTAATGACTAGGAATTTTGAAACAGGTAAGGCAATAGTTACATCCATACTTATAGCATTAACATTATTGGTATTATGTGCTGCAATCTGCATAGGAATATTTATGCCAACAACACCACCTGATTTCAAATAGTGATGAACAATAAACAGATGACTTTAGTCACCTGTTTATTGTTTTATTGATAAAATTGCCTTATCTTTACATTTTATGGAAACTATGATATACTATTATTAGATATGCGTTGTGCATGTTTATACGAGCCTCCAAAGACTCGTGACATTACATTAGTGCCTAAATTAAAGGAGGTATTTTTATGGCAACAATTCCGAACATGCTGTTAATGCAGCTAATCCCTCACAAAGCCAAAGAGGCTGGTTTGCACATTTCATGGGATGAAATGATGTCTATGGAAAAAGTTAAGACAGAATCAGATAAGGATTGTTTCCAGTTGCGGCGTGGTGATGAATTAATTAAAATCACTGCTTGGCAAGACAATCAGAAAGTCATTCAGATATCTTTTGACGTATCTAAATGTGGTAATATTCTGGTTGTTTAAAAAAACTTTTTGTTTTTCTCCCTGAAAAGGGAGTTTTTTTATCTCATGGCTCTCATTGCATTTAATATTGCTATTACGGAAACACCAACATCTGCAAAAACTGCCTCCCATATATTAGATATTCCTATTGCTCCAAGCACTAGCACTAATATTTTTATGCCTATGGCAAAAATAATGTTTTGTTTTACAATTTTTATAGTTTTTTTAGAAATATTTATAGCATTACTTATTTTTGATATATCATCTGTCATAATAACTATATCTGAACTTTCAATAGCTGCATCACTACCAATTCCACCCATTGCTATTCCTACATCACTTCTTGCAAGGGATGGAGCATCATTTATTCCATCTCCTACAAATGCCACTTTTTTGTTTCCTAATTTATTTTTCATGATGTCTTCTAATCTTTGATACTTATCTGTTGGTAATAATTCTGAATATACTTCATCTATTCCTAATTTTTTTGCAACTGCTTGCGCTATTTCATTTTTATCCCCTGTTAACATTATAATTTTATCTATGCCAATTTTTTTCATTGTATCTATTGCTTGTTTTGCTTCTTCTTTTATTTCATCTGAAATTACAATATAGCCGGAATATTCACCTTCTATTGCAACATATATTATTGTTCCAATTTCTTGAATTTCATCAAAACTTATATTATTTTCCCTCATTAACGTTGCATTTCCTACTAAAATTTGCTTTCCAAAAACTTTGGCTTTTATACCTAGTCCTGTTAGTTCTTCTACTTGTTCTATTTTAGATACATCTACTTTCTCTTTATATTCATTTTTTAAAGAAATGGCTATGGGGTGATTAGAATTATATTCACAATATGCAGTAAGTTTTAGTAATTCTTCTTTTGATATATCTTTTGCATAAATTTTTTGAACCTTAAATGTTCCTTTAGTTAGAGTTCCAGTTTTATCTACTACTATTGTATTTACTTTTGAAATATCTTCTAAATAGTTACTTCCTTTTACTAAAATTCCTTGTTTTGCTGCTCCACCTATTCCACCGAAAAAACTTAGTGGTACAGATATTACTAATGCACATGGACATGATATAACTAAAAATGTTAATGCCCTTTCTAACCATATACTAAATGATGTATCTTTATATATTATTGTTGGGATTACTGCTAGTAAAATAGCTAATAATACAACGATTGGTGTATAATACCTAGCAAATCTTGTTATAAAATTTT
Organism: uncultured Clostridia bacterium; assembly: GCA_947629555.1. Lineage (GTDB taxonomy): Bacteria > Bacillota > Clostridia > TANB77 > CAG-508 > CAKPQL01. The sequence goes on from CANRED010000001.1 coordinate 66,634, forward strand.
CTGATTTAGCCTTTTTACTTGTTGCATTCTCTATTAAATCTAATATTTTACTTACAGTGGATTCCTCATAAACTTTTGTTACTCTTACCTTTAGCAAACCTGTAATATTTACACAACCACTTAATATCTCGTCACCTATTTGTACTCTTTTTGGAATTGACTCACCTGTTAAAGAAGATGTATCTAATGTTGAATTACCATCTATTATAATTCCATCTAGTGCAACTTTTTCTCCTGCTTTTATTTCTATTATTTCATCTAGTTTTACTTCACTTGGATCTATCTTTTCTACTTTTTCATTTCTTATAACATTTGCATAGTCTGGTCTTATATTCATTAAACTTTGAATTGAATTTCTAGATTTTTTTACAGCATAATTTTGAAACAATTCCCCTATTTGATAAAAAATCATAACCGCAACCGCTTCCGGATACTCTCTTATAGCTATAGCACCTATTGTTGCTATAGTCATAAGAAAATTTTCATCTAACCATTGCTTGTTTAATATATTTTTTATTGCTTTTATTACTACATTTTTTCCTATAATAATATAACTCAATATGTATAATGCTAAATTTATATATTCATTGGGAAATTTAATTATTATTGCCAAAATAAGCATTACGAAGCTAATAATTATTTTTAAAATTTCCTTCTTGGTTTTACTCATTATTGCACCTCTTTTTAATTATATTTTCTTTAGTTTTACATCTGGTTCTATCTTTTTTACTATTTTTTCTATTTTATTTAAAGTTTCCTCTGCACATTCTTCTAATAATTCTAAAGTCATTCTTGCATTCATAAAACTTACACTAACACTACTTACTTCTTCTAGTTTTGATATTTCATTTTCCATTTTTGCTGCACAATTTGCGCAGTCTAAATCTTCTAATATATATTTTACCTTCATAATAACCCCTCCATTTTATACTCTAATTAATCTATGCCTTTTTCTTTTATGTGTTCCATTCCTTTTTCAAAAATTTCTTTAACATGGTAATCTGATAAAGAATAGTAGACCATTTTTCCTTCTCTTCTATATTTAACTAGGTTGTTTTCTCTTAATGTAGCTAATTGATGTGAAATTGCAGATTTAGTCATGTTAAGTAATATTGCTAAATCGCATACACACATTTCACTTAAGTCTAATGCCCACATAATTTTAGCTCTTGTGCTATCTCCTAAAACTTTGAAAAAATCTGATAAATCATATATATCATTTTCTTCTGGCATTTGTTTTTTTACTTTTTCTAATATGTCTGCATGTATAACTTCACAATCACATTCATATACCTCTTTTTCCATGTTAAATCCCTCCTTTAATAATTGAGTAATTGTTCAACTGTCTTTATTATAATTGAATGGCTGTTCAACTGTCAATAGTTTTTTAAAAATTTTTGCAAAAAAAAAAGAACCCTCCGGAATATTGGGTATACGTAGTAGTGCGGAACGACGTGGGCGTCGTTCCCTACAGTGACAGCTCCAACGGGTCGATGTTGTTGAGGTTGTTCGAACGTATGTGAGTTACAACCTCAATATACGTAGTGGGCATCGACCCATACATAAGGGAGCCAAGATGGTGTCGTTCCATACAAGGTTTGCAAGGCGTTCAGTTATTCTTTTACTAAACTTTTAAATATATTTCCTCTTTCTTGAAAGTTTTTGAAATATCCATAGCTTGAAGCTGCTGGTGATAATAAGCATATTGTGCCTTTTTTAGTTTTTTCCTTTGCAATTTTTACTGCTTGATTTAAGTTCTCTACTAAATATGCATTTTTATTTTTTAATCCTTCTGCTATATATTCTCCAGTTTTAGGCAAGCATATTATATTTTCTATACTACTATTATCTAAATAGTTAATTAATTCACTTTGATCTACTCCTCTATCTTTACCTCCAACAATAAGTGTATTTACATTTTTTAAAGTTTCAATTGCACTTATAGTTGATTGTGGAATAGTTGCTATTGAATCATTATAATATTGTATGTCGTTAAATTTACCAACAAACTCCATTCTGTGTTCTAAAGGCATAAATTCATCTATTGCTTTTTTTGTTAATTCAAAATCTAAGCTTAATACAGCACATATTGTTGCAACAAACATTATATTATTTAGATTATGATTCCCTAATACATGCCTTTTTTCATCATCTACATATATTACTTTATCTTTATAATAAATTTTATTTTCTTTAATTGTTACATCTGCTTTTCCTTGCATAGATACAGATATTTTTTGTGCTTTTGTATCAAGATTTCTTTTACTAATAACTTCATTATCTATATTATATAATGCATAATCTGTTTCTTTTTGATGTTTAAAAATATTATACTTAGCCTCAATATATTCTTCATAAGATTTATAATGGTCTAGATGTTCTTCAAATACATTTAATAATACTGCAATGTTTGGAGATTTTTTAATATATTGTAGCGCATGTGAAGATAATTCTAATACTAAAATTGTATCTTTACTCATTTCATCAAGTTTATCAAATATAGGCACACCTATATTTCCTAAAAGCATTGCATTTTTACCATTTTCTTTCAAAGCACTATATATTAAAGAACTTGTTGTACTTTTTCCTTTTGTTCCAGTTACACCTATTGAAAAAATATCTACATATTCCAATATTAATTCTAACTGACTTGTAATTTTTTGTTTAAATCCACTAATGTCAATATCCTTAAAAGATATACCAGGTGTTTTAAATATTAAGTCTATTTTATCTGTATAATTCAAATATTCATCATTATGAATGCACTTTACAAATTTATCTTGTAATAATTCGCTCTCATAATTTAAATTCATATCGCATATCATAATTTCTTTTTCGGGGAAATGCTTTCTTATAAAAGAATATGTTGATTTTCCTTCAATTCCAAAACCTAAAATTAATATATTTTTATCTTTTAAATACTTTAATAATTTTTCTAACATGCTGCCTCCTTAATTTTGTTCTTTAGTATTTCTGCAAATTCTTGTGGCAAACTATTTTCTTCATTATACTGTTTTATTAATTTATCATTATTTAAATCAGCCAACTTGTAGTTTTCTTTATAATATTTTAACATGTATGGTAATTGTTTATTTTCTTTTTCTAAATTTAATATTGTTTTTGTTATTGCAAAATTTATTTCCTCATAAGTTCCAACACATTCAAAAGGCTTAATCTCTCCATATCCGCATAATTCTATAAATGTATTTATTAATTCTCTTTTTTCAAACATATCTTCTCCAAATATATTTATTAGTTTTTCTTTATATAAGAATGGACTTAATATACTATATACAAATAAGCATTTTGGGCAATTACAGCACCACTTCCACGGAACTTGTTTACTACCTACATTACAACTTCTAAAAATTTTATGATATTTCTCGTTTTGTGAAAATAACATAGCTATTTGTAATTCATTTATTGGTCTTAACATACTAAAATATGTTACATCTTCTGAAAAATATCTTTTTACATATTCGCTGAAATCTTTTTCAAATTCGTAACTTTTTGAATATTGATGATTTATGTTTTCTCCTTCAACATTACTTTCATTAGCACTAGATTCATTAGATAGTGCTATATATTTTTTCCCTGTTAAAGTTGCTATTAAATATGATAAGAATGCAAGCATTGCAGAAAAAGGTGTATGTCCATTTAAATATCCTTCTGCATTTAGTTTCTTTATATTTTCATCTATTATTCTTGATACTTCTATTATTTTACTATTTTCATATCCTGCAACTTCTGCACATTTCATTGATGGTTCTTTAGAACCTATTATTAAACAATAATTATCGTCTTTATGCTCTTTTAGCAACTCTAAAGTTACTGTTGAATCCTTTCCTCCTCCAACTGGTATAATTGTTCCTGCTCTATCTATATGCTTAATTTTAACATTGGATTTATTTCCTTCAACTGTAATATTCATTAGTTTTTCTTGGCTTATGTTTATATTATTTATGTATCTATATTCTCCTAATCCATAATAATATAATTTTTTAAACCAATTTATTTGATAATCATCTAAATATCCACATTTAACTATTACATTTTCTGGACATGCGCATTTCCAATAACTTACTAGTTCCACCATTCCTAAGTTAAATGCTATGTATTTTATGTAGTCGTCATCAACTGATTCAAATTTTATATTTTTCTTTTTTATTATTATCTTAGGCTCAAATTTAGATAAACCTGGTATTTCGAATTCGTATTTTATTTCTATATTCTCCTCATTTTCACTTATTTCAAAAGAATGATATATAAATTTTTTATACATTGACCTAAATTTTAAAAATTTGTCTTCCATATATCCTCCAATTTTAAAAATATCTTTATATAATATATACTATTTTTTTAATATTGTCTACTTTATTATTTTTCCAATTTTTTTGTATTTTTCAGTTGATTTTTTTTCAATTACATGATAAAATATTACAAGTCAAATTATTCATGTTCTTAGAGGAGGTGCAAAACACATGCCAAATATCAAATCAGCTATAAAAAGAGTTAGTGTAATTGAGAAAAAAACATTACAAAATAATATGATTAAAACTGGATATAGAACAGCTGTAAGAAAAGTTGAAACTGCTATTGCAGAAAAAAATTCTGAAGAAGCAAAAAAACTTTTCGTTGATGCTACAAAAAAAATAGATCAAGCTTGTACAAAAGGTGTTATAAAGAAAAACACTGCTGCAAGAAAAAAATCTAATTTAGCAAAAAAAATAAATGCAATAGGTGCATAAGTTTAAATTAGTAGGTCGCATAACATGCGACCTACTTTTTTCACTCTAAATCTTCTAATAAACTATTTAAATTTTCTTTACCATATAAGCGTATACCACCTTTAAGCCTTGCTAAATCAGTTGTAGTTAAAAATGTTGTAGAAATTTCTGTTGTTTCTTTTAAAGTTTCATTTTCGTTTTTATCTAATGAATATACAGTAACATATCCATCAATATCTCTTACCATATAATGCTCATTGCATATTCCTTCTTCTTCTTTATATATTGTAACTTCTTCAGGCGAAAATCCCCTTATATCCCAGTCTTTATATTCTTCTTGAAATTCCTCTTTGTTTAAATTTATATATTTATTTTCTATGTCACTTATCGTTTTAACTGTATGTCCACATTCATTATAATATATGTTAGTTATTATTTTTGCATTTGGAGATATTTTTTCTTCATTCGCACTTGCTTGTTTTATTTCTTCTAAACGCTCGTATTCTAATGTACACTCATCTTCTATCTTTTTATTTTCTGCAATTTTTACATTAGAATTGTTTTCTAATGTGGATATTTTATATATATACCTTCCTACTAAAAATCCAAAAACTATTATTAATAATAATACTATTGCTAGTATTCCTTTCTTCATAATAATCACCTATCTTTTGTATATATTATTGGCATATTTTTGAAGAAATATACATTTTTCCCTTATTATTTACTTTTATAGTTATCTCTCCACATTCATCTGTTCTATATACTTTCGACTTCATACTAGTTATTCTTTCTAGTACTTCATTATTGGGATGTCCAAAAGTATTATTTTCCCCTACACCTATTAATGCAATTTGAGGATTTACTAATTGCAAAAATTCTTTTGTTGATGATGTTTTTGATCCGTGATGTGCAATTTTTAATACTGTACTTTTTAATACATTTTGATTATATTTTTCAATTATTCTACTTTCCGCTTCTTTCTCGATATCTCCTGTAAATAACATACTAAAATTATTATACATTAATTTTGCTACTATAGAATTATTGTTTAAATCTGCAAATTCTAATTTTGCTGTAGGATATAATATATAAATTTTTATATTTCGTTCTATATTTATTACATTACCAGCAGTTACTATTAGTACGTTTATATTTTTTTCTTTTGCGAGTTGCATAAATTCTTCATATTCTTCACATATATTAGCCTGTTTTGCAATTATTATATTTTTAACTTTAAGAGTTTTTAAAACATATTTAAGTCCGCCAACATGGTCATTATCAAAATGTGAAACCATCAAATAATCTATTACGGATATTCCGCTATCTAATAAATATGGCACCAATGTATTTTTTCCTACATCATAATTTTCGTCTAGCGAACCTCCTCCATCTATTAATATTACTTTATTTTGTGGTGTAATAATTAAAGTAGAATCTCCCTGTCCTACATCTATAAAATGAATTGTTAAATCTTTATTAGTAAATATTATTATTGCTTGAATTACTATGGAAATTATTAATAAAATAACTATTATTGTTTTTAATATTTTGTTTATTATATGTTTATTTTTTATAATTCTTAAGCTAATTTTATTTTTCAAAAGTAAAAATGATACAAAAACTATATAATAAGATAATATATAAAATTCATTTGGAGTTGGTACTATAAATTTTGACAATGGCAGATTTGATATAAATTTTGCTAAAGCTATTAATATGCTTACTAATATTTCTAAAATAGGAAAACAAATTTTATTAAATGGACCTAATATTAAGAAAAATATTCCAACTATCATTATTCCTGCAAATACCGGCGTTGTAACTATCCCAGATAACAAAAAATTATAAGATAAAATATTAAAATTAAACATAATTATTGGTGCAATTAAAATTTGAACAGATATAGAAATTACCATTAAATTTATTACAGCATTTTTTAATTTAATTTTTATTACATTTCTTACTTCTAATTTGCTATACTCATGTTCTTTATTTAGTAATTTTTCATTTAAGAAAATTAGAATTTTATTACTTAATAATATAATTCCAAGTGTTCCCAAATATGTTAATTGAAAACCTATATTTAAAATTATGTATGGATTATATAGTAAAATTATTAAACTAGATAAACTTAAATTATTATATATGTCTGGTTTTCTATGTATTAATTTTGATATTATTGTAAGTATTGCCATTATACATGCTCTTACTACAGATGGACTAAATCCTGTAAGTATAATAAAAAACATTAGTATAATTGTTGTAATTGCTAAAGAAAAATTTTTTCCCGTTTGTTTAAACATTATAGATATTGTGAGTATTATATAACTTACATGTGCACCAGATACTGCAAGTATATGTGCCATGTTTCCTTCTCTAAAATATGTATTTATTTCGTCTGTTATTTGCGATTTTTTACCTAAAAGTATTCCTAAAAAAACAGAACTTACATCTTTTGATAAATTATTATTTGATTCCGTAATTATTCTGTTTCTCATGTTATTTACAAATTTACTTATACAATTTACTTTTTCTTTTTCAAGTATTTTTATTTTTCCTACGGGTTTTATTGTACCATATATGCCATTTTGCTTTAAATAATTGTTATATGAGAAACCTTTATAATTTCTACTATCCTCTGGTCTTGAATATTCCGCACTAAGGCTAATATAATTGCCAAAATTAAGTTGCTCCGTCCTTTTTGCATATAGCATTAATTTTGTATTTATATATTTTTTATTATTTATTGTTTTTATTTTTATAGTGTATTTATTACTATATTCTTTTTGTTCTATTGCTTCAACAATACCAGTTACTTCTATTTCTTCGTTAATACTATACACATTATCATAACTGTTATTCAATTTAATAATATATAAATTACCTACTACTACAAATATATAAAATATTATAATTGCTTTTTTAGTCAACACAGTTTTTAGATATCTTTTTGCATTTTTATTTAATAATTTTGGTAAAACAATATTTATTAAAATGCATATAAAAATTGGGACTATACTTAACTTTTTTAAGTATAGCCCCAAAATTATTCCTATTATATATCCTATGCTGGCAATAAGTATTGGTCTTTTTATCATAGACACTCCTTACATATTTTAATTGCCCCCATATAAATTAAACTCCAATTCGTCTAGCCGTTACATATCTTTTTATATAACTTGCTTCATTTAATGATGAAACAATAACCCCTGTTGTTGCTGTTGACGCATGTACAAATTGATTATTTCCTATGTATATTCCAACATGTCCAATTCCAGTATACGTTTTGTAATTACTAAAGAAAACTAAATCTCCTGGTTGTAAATTAGCTTTATCTACGGCTACTCCATTATTTACCTGATTATCTGCTGTTCTATATACACTATATCCTAATTGTCCACATATATAATATACTAATCCTGAGCAGTCAAATCCTGTAGAAGGACTTGCTCCTCCATAAACATATCTATATCCTATATAACTTTTTGCCATTTCTGCTATTTGGTCTCCAACAGAACTTTTTGAAACTGTAGTTTCTACTTTTTCAGGCTCTGGTGTTTTTTGCTCTACAACTGCATTACTGATATTTGTTTCACTTTTTTGTGTATTTGGATTTTGTACCTCTTCTGTTTCTTGTCTTGGATTTGAACTTCTGCTTGTAGTTTGCTGTTTTGTATCAGAAATTAAGTGTTTTGCAATATAGCACTCTTGATTATTTAATCTTATTTTATAAAAATTTTCTTCTTCTCCAATGATTGTAACCTCATTATTGAAATATAATGCAGTAACCATTTCTGAAGATGTTGTAGCTTTTGATCTTACTATTGCTTGATTTACATTTACATATCCTACTTTTTCTGTATATGTATTTGAATCTACATTTTCAGATGTTTGCGTTTCATTTTTTATTAAATTGCTCTTTATCCATCCATAATTATTGTTGTATTTAACATACACAAAATTTCCCGCTACCTCTAATACCGTAACTGCCGTATTAGCGTTGATTGTATCTTTTATGCTTGATGTAATTACAGGTAATATATATACGTTTGCTTGTGCGCTTACGCTTTTTTCTCCTAATAAATCTACTTTTGGCTCTTCTGTAGTTGGTGTTTCTATTACTTCTGGTGTTTGAACTGTGTCTGGAGTTGTTGGTACTTCAGGTGTTGTTGGCGTTGTAGGAGTTGTTGATGTTGTTGGTATTGTTTCTTCGCCAATTTTTTTTACGAAATCTTTTTTCATATATCCTTCATAATTACCGTAATCAGTATATTTTATTTTATACCATCCATCTACTTCTTCTATAATCTCTAATGATGCTGATTTATTTAATATTGTAACTATTCCAGAATTTGTATTTGGTTCTTTTCTTACTCTTACCCCATCTGTTGTTACTGTTCCCGTAACTGCATATACTTTAGATATTCCTAAGGCAATAAGTATTATTGCAAAAAGCATAATTTTTTTTGCATATTTCATACATTAACACTCCCAAATTTCCATTTTTCGTCATTATATATTTTTTTACTACTTTTGTCAATGTATGATTACATAGTTATTCTTTTTATAATTTTTTCGCATTTATCATATATTTCGCCTTCATTTAAGCAATTTATCATCCTATTTTCCATTACTATTTTTCCATTTATAATAGTTGTTTCAACATTAGTGCCTTTTGCATTATAAACAATATCTGCAAAAATATTATTTATAGGTTTTGTAACAGATGTATCTAAATTCACAATTATTATATCTGCACATTTTCCTTCTTCTATACTTCCTATATTCTTCTCTAGCCCCAATGCTTTGGCACCATTTATAGTTGCCATTTTTATTACTTCATAGGCTGGTAAATCTTTAGGGTTTTCATTTATACCCTTTTGCAATAACGCTGTAAATTTCATAGTTTCAAACATATCTAAATTACTACCACTACCTTGTCCATCTGTTCCAAGTGTTACATTAATATTTTGTTCTACCATTTCTTGTATTTTTGCAACTCCACAACCTAATTTTAAATTACTTACAGGGCAATGTGATACAGAAATGTTTTTTAAAGTTGCAAGTTCTTCTATTTCTTTTTTAGTTAATTTTACTGCATGTGCTAATATTGTTGGAATTTCCGTAAAATATTTTTTTAATACATCTACAGGACTATTTACATTATAATCTTTCTTTATATCTTCAACCTCTTTTGAATTTTCACAAAAATGTATATGTGCTAAAAGATTATTTTCTTTTGCAAATTCTATAAATTTTTTTGTATCGTCTTCGTTAGTTGTATATAATCCATGAATTCCTGCATTAAATGATACAAGTTCGTTATTTTTATACTTATCAATTAGTCGTTTTAAATCTTCTAATCTTTCCTCTGGATTATTACTCATTAAAGTTCTTGTTGTTTGAATTCTTACACCAGTTTCAGTAGTTGCTTTTATAATGTCATCTGTCATGAAATACATATCGTTTATTGTTGTACATCCAGTTTTTATCATTTCTATGCAAGATAAATATGTTGCATAATATATGTCTTCATTTGTTAATTTATCCTCCATTGGCCAAATTTTTTCTTCTAACCATTGCTGTAAGCCGTATCCATCTAATGTTTCTCTAAATATACTCATACTAATGTGTGCATGTGTATTAATTAAACCTGGCATTACTATTTTCCCAGTTGCGTCTATTATTTTTACATCTGATTCTACTTGTATATTTTTTCCTATCTTTTCTATAATATTGTTGTTTATTAGTATATCTACATTTTCTTCATACTTTTCTCTTTTTTGGTCCATTGATATTACATTTGCATTTTTTATTAACATTTTCATATTTATTCACCATTCCTTTTTAGAACACAAATTAAGTTTTATAGTGCTAGGGATACAAGACAAAACTTCTTGAAATAGCCTTGTGGTTATCGAAAAATTTTTGACCGCAGCCTAACCACACAATATGCTAATTATTATCTTAAGAAACATATTCTCTTGGCACCCTATTAGATATACAACTTAATATCTCGTAATTAATTGTATTACAATCTTTTGCTAAATCTTCTAATGTTATATTTTCATTATCAAATATAACAACCTCATCTCCTATATTTGTATTTGGAATATCTGTTACATCCACCATAAAGCTATCCATACATACTGTTCCAACGATAGGTGCAAATTTTCCATTAATATAAACTTTTCCTTTGTTTGTAAGTTCTCTTCTTATCCCATCTGCATAGCCTATTGGAACTGTTGCTATTACAGATTTTTTATTTGTTATATATTTTCTATTATAACTAATAGCAGTACCTTCATCCACTTGCTTTATAAAAGAAATTTTTGATTTTAATTTTGCACTTGGTTTTAATTCTAAATTATTTTTTAGAGATTCATCTGGGTAATACCCATATATACTTATTCCAGGTCTTACTAAATTATAATGAGCTTCTGGATATGCCATTACACCTGCACTATTGCATGTATGCTTATATTTTATTTCAATATTTTCTTTTTCTAATTCCTTTAGTACAAATTCAAAATTTTCAATTTGCATATTCGTATATTCTCTTGATGTATCAGCTGATGAAAAATGCGCATAAATTCCTTCTATATTTATATTATTTAACTTTTGTAATTCTTTAATAAAATTAACTGCCTCTTTCGGTTTTACTCCAACTCTTCCCATTCCTGTATCAATTTCTACATGTACATTTGTTATTACTTGCTTTTTCTTTGAATATTCATTTAATTTCTTTGCAAAATCCAATACAGCAATTCCTGGAGTTAATTTATTATCTACTATATATGAAATTTCTTCTTCTAGTGGTTGATTTAAAATTACTATTGGCATATTAAAGTCGCGCTTTCTTAAATTAACACCTTCTTCAGCTAAAGCAACTGCTACTATCTTTATATTATTTTTTAGCAAGGTGTCTTTTAACCCAATATCTCCCATACCATAAGCAGTTGCCTTTATAACTGGCATTATTTCTGTTTCAGTTTTTAATTTTGCTTTTATACTCTTTATATTAAAATCTATTGCAGATAAATCAATATATAATTTTGTTGCACGCATTTATTTTCCTCCTTATTTTATTTGGTTTATTTTATCCATACATTCTTCTTTAGATAAATTACTTATGTATTCATATTCGTTTTGATTTGCATTAAATTTGCAAATAGATTTATAAGCACAATATTCACAAGGTGTATTTTTTGTTTTAGCATCATAACATGGTTTTATATCAATTTTGCCTGAAAGTATTTCCTTTGATATTTGTTTTATTAATTTATTTATATATTTCTGCATTTTTTCAAATTCTTCTTTTGTTGCTATGCTAGATTTACTCTGGCTTATTTGTCCGTCTTTATCTACATATACTGGTAAAATATTTGAATACCCTTTGTCTAATCTGTTATCCATCATTTTAATTATATTTATATCTGCTAAAATTAGTCCCTTCATTTTAAATTGCTTTTTTATTTCTTCTTCTATTTCATAATCTGTTAAATTTTTATTGTTCTTTATAACAGGCTCTATTAAGTTAAAATACAAAACACCTGCTGGTAATACATCTTCTATTTTTGTTATTGCATCCATATAAGTAAGTAATTGAATTTGTAAGCCCGCTATCACTTGATTTAACTCTATATTTTTTGCAGAAGATTTATAATCTATTATTCTTATGTATTTCCCGTCACTCGTTTTTGCAATATCAACTCTATCTATTTTTCCAGTTACTTCAATTTTTTTGCCATCTTCTAAATCTAATGTTATTGGTGGATATTCCCCTTCATTTGAAAAAGACATTTCATTTCCTAATATATCAAAATTACTCACAGATAACTGATATACAATATATTCTATAGACTGCAATATTACCTTTTTTAGTTTGTTCGTTAAAACTATAAATTTAGGTGTACTAGAAAAAATATAGTTCTTTTTTAAATTTAATTTTTCTTCTATTATTGCATTTACTATTTGTTTTATATCATCTTTTTCTAAGTTTCTAATTCCTATTTCCTTTTCTTTTACAGTATCAAAGAATTCATCAATAACTTCATGCATAAATGAGCCTGTATCTATTGCTTGAATTTTCTGGGTTTCTTTTTCACACACGTTTAATCCATATTTCAAAAAGAAAGAAAACGGACATTTTCTGTACTGTTCTAATCGTGATACACTAGTTTTTAAAACAGTTCCATACATCTTTTCCAAATATTTATCTTTTATAGGTTCAGTTTTATTAGTATATTTAAGTCCTTCTATTGCACTATCTAACTTTTCTTGCCACTCGTCATTTTGTTTGTATAAATTATACACATTAAACCATATATTATCTATTTTTTCGCCATCATTATATGCTCTAATATTTGTTAGTAAATTTTCGAAAGTATTTGCTTTTGTAATTATTTCATTGTCATTATTCATTAAATAGCTAGTCTCTGTTAAATTTGGATTGATTCTTCTTATTTTTGAAACAATAATTGATGGTCTTAATGCTCTAGACTCTCTATCTGTTGAAGGATAAGATAAAAATAATTTTTCTTCTGCAGTAGTAAAGGCTTTATATATATTAAACTGATCTTCATATAATTGTTCTTCCGTTCCTTTAGCTATTTCTACATCATTTTCTTTTAAAATTTTTCTATCCTCATCATCTAAAAATCCTTCGTCGCTATTTACACTTGGGAAAACTCCATCATTTAACCCTATTATAAATATAGCTTTTACTTTATGGCTTCTTGACCTATCCACATCTCCAACAATAACTTGATCTAATGTTGCGGGTATATTTTTTAAACTACTATTCAAAAATCCTATTTTTAATAGTTCTTTATAATTGTCAAAAGTTATATTTTCGTCTCCAAATATTAAAACTATTTCATCTAATAAATTTATAATTAAATTTTTACTTGAGCTATATTCGTTTGCTACATCTACTTCATTTATTTGTTGTAAAAATTCTATTTTTTTATCTACCATTTCAAAAATTTTATTTTCTATTAAAAATTTGTAAAGCTCCTCGCTTATTTGCTTTACTGTTTTATTTTTACTTATATTATTTTTAAATTTCATTAATGGTTCTACTATTTGCAATCTTAATGTATTTAATTTTTCTTGAGTTTCATCTAAATCATATTTCCAATCCTCTTCATACCACTTTTTACCTTTAATACCATACTTAATACAATAATTTTCTAATTCAAAAATGTCATCCTTTTCTAAATTCAAAAATCCTGTTTTTATATAATTAAACATACTTTCATAAGACCAATTATTTGTAAAAATATCTATTACTGCCAAAATATATTTTATTAATACATTTTGGCTTAGGTCTCTTTCCTCATCCATAAAAACAGGTATTTTATATTTTCCAAATATTGCTTTTATTAAAGAAGAATATGTATCTATATTTTTAGTTATAATAGCAATATCTTTGTATCTCATATTTTCGTCTCTTACTAATTTAATTATATTTTTCGCAACATAGTCAATTTCTGAATATGGATTTGTTGCCAAAAATAATTTTATATTCTCATTATTATTTTTGTATTTATCATATTTTATATTATATATATTTTTTTCTAAATGTTTCAATTCTTCATTCTTAAATCTATTGGTGCTAGTTAATTCTACTGGCTCTAAAATTTCTGCTCCTACATTTGTAGCACATTGAATTAATTTTTCTGCTGTTACTTTATTTGAATAAAATATATCTGTATCCATGTTTTGAGCCTTTTGAATAGTATCTGCACAAATTGTAACATTTACCTCGTTTGCAATTTTTAATAAACTTTCTATTAAATTATATTCTTGCTTTGTAAATCCAGCAAATTCATCAATATATATTATTGAATCTTTAAACATTTCACTTTGTTCTATTTTTGTTGATAATATAGTTAGTACATCATCTTCATCTATATAATTATTTTTTAAATTTTCCTCATATAAACTATAAATTAAATTTATATCATTTAATTTTGATAACAAATATTTATCTTCTATTTTATTTATTGTTTCTTGTAATACTTGTAAAGAAACATTATGCTTTTTAAAATCTTTAAAAGTTCTTGAAACTACGTCAACGTTTTCATCTGTATTACCTAAAAATTTTAAATTATTCTTTTGCTTCTTTAATATATTGTATATAAGCATAGATTTTCCTGCTTTTGTTAAATGCACATTATTTACTCCGGCCTACTTCTGTAAATATTCTGTCTGCCATACGATTAAAATTTATTACTTCTGCATTTATTACACTATTTGTATTTAATGTTTCTAATAATTTCTGTTCTGCGGTAAAAGAAAATTGCTCTGGTGTTATAATATATATCTTGTTGCTTTTATTTATATTTTCTTTTATTTTATTAAAACAATATGTAGTTTTTCCAGTTCCTGCTCTACCATATATTAATCTTAATCCCATTGCAACCTCCCTTTGTTTTTAATTTATTATATAAATTATTTTTTCATTAGTCAATTACATTATTGTCATAAAAAATCATATTTTACATATACTAAAAAATTATAATTATATGTACAAATTTATATTGCATACAGAGATTTTTTGTGCTATACTGCAATTATAAATTCAAAAAGGGAGGTCTATATTATGGTATATATTATAATTGCAATTATTGTTATTTTAATTTTAGCAATCATTGCTATATACAATAGTTTAGTTACTTTAAGACAAAGAGTAAGAAATTCTTGGAGCCAAATTGATGTACAACTTCAAAGAAGATTTGATTTGATTCCAAACTTAGTTGAATCTGTAAAAGGTTACATGAAACATGAAAGTGAAGTTCTAGAAAAAGTTACTGCTTTAAGAACATCTTGGGCTAGTGCAAAAACAGTTGCAGAAAAATCTGAATTAGATAATCAACTTTCAGGAGCATTAAAAACTATAATGGCAGTTTCTGAAAACTATCCAGATTTAAAAGCTAATCAAAATTTCTCTGAATTGCAAGAAGAATTAAGAGCAACAGAAAATAAAATATCAGCATCTCGTCAATTTTATAATGATACAGTAACAAGATACAATACAAAATTAGAAGTTGTTCCTTCTAATATAATTGCTGGTATGTTTGGTTTTAAACCAGAAGAATTATTTGAGGCAGAAAGCCAAGAAGCAAGAAAAAATGTAAAAGTAGACTTTAATTAATATTGTAAAAAGGGATAGTATATAAGTTTTTTCTTATACTCTATCCTTTTTTTGAAAGGAATTTTTATGTACGAAGATATAAGAAATAATAAAATAAAAACTGATATAGTTGTTTTTGGTTTTATTTTAATGGTTACATTAATTATATATTTTATTTGTATGGCTTTTGATTTAGGTACTTTTTCTGTTGTTTTTGCATTTACTTTTTCAGTAATATCTGCTTGGGCAACTTATTATAATTGTGACAAGATTATTTTATCAATGAGTAAAGCAAGACCTGCAACACATGAAGAAGATCAAAAATTAGTTAATATATTAGATACTCTTATGCTATCTAGCGGTCTTACGTATAAACCTAAATTATATGTCGTAGAAGATTCTCAACCCAATGCTTTCGCAACAGGTAGAAATCCGGAACACTCTGTTATATGCGTAACAACTGGCCTTTTAGAAAAGCTAAATTACTATGAATTAGAAGGTGTAATAGCACATGAAATGTCACATATAAAAAATTATGACATTAGATTATCTGCTGTTGTAACTGTTATGCTCGGATTAATTGTTATGCTATCTGATATTTTTTCAAGATGGACATTTCGCTCTAGTAGAAAGGATAATGATAGTAATGGCAATCCTATTCTTATGATTATTGGACTTGTTTTGCTTATATTAGCGCCATTATTTGGTCAATTAATGCAACTTGCAATATCTAGAAGAAGAGAATATTTAGCAGATGCCACAGCAGTTGAATTTACAAGAAACCCAGATGGACTAATATCTGCTCTTTCAAAATTGGATGAAGATCCAGATGAATTAGAGGTTGCTAATTCTTCTACTGCACACATGTATATTGTATGTCCTCTAAAATCTAAAAAGAAAAAAACAAGTAGTTTATTTTCTACTCATCCACCAATAGCAGACAGAATCGAAGCAATTAGAAATTTAAAATAAACTTTGGTCGCTATATAAACCGCATATCATAATATGAATTATAATAAAATTAATGAATCCATAGCAAAATTGCTATGGATTCATTAGTCTAGGAGAAATTTCAAATTATTGGTTTCCTCCTATTTTTATTGCTCTGGAAAAATCGATGCAAACTGTAGGGGTCGGCGTCCCCGACGACCCATGTGGCAAAGCCACTTTTCTTGTTTTATTAAAATCACATTCTTACTTGGAACAAATAATTAACTATTGTGTTTTACATAATTCTATGATATAATTATTAACATGCTAGAATACTCTAGCGTTTATCTTATTCTCCTGTTTTTCAGGTATATATATATTCATCAACAGTAAAAATATATTTTTAGGAGGTAATTCTTATGAAAGAAAAACGGTATTTTTGTGATTATTGCGACAACTTTTTCAACAAACTCAGACTTCGTACATTGGACATCTCTTTAGCTGTCAGTATCCTTCTTGGTTTTACCATTAGTTACATTGTAATTTTGAATACTAAATGGTATAAGTTTGCTGAATATTCTGCAGAAACATATGAATATCTTGATGAAATTGCAGATACTGTAATTCAGCCAGGAATCGGTATTAACCTAGCTAAACTACCTGATGACGTTAAATATGAAATCAAAAGTGAAGATGATGAAATTGTATTTCACTATCACTTAGATGCTAATTCTGTTCTTGCTCCTTCTGCGAGTATGACTGTAAAATTATCTAACAATTGTAATATAATTTCAAAAAAGCCAAACATTGAATCAGAAAAAGAATACATAGCTGTATTAAATCTTTCTGTTTTTCTTCTTTCTTTGTGCGGTGCTATGATTTGGGAAACGTTCATATTCATCATTTATGTTTTCATAAAACTCGCTTATAAGATTTCTGAAAACCACAAATACACACTTTCATAAATGACAGGGAGGCACATGCCTCCCTGTTTTCTTATTGTGTAATAAAGCAGCCTAAATTTCTTTTATTCCAAATATGTTACAAGCATTGTTATATGTTGCCTCTTCTATATCTGTAAATTCCATATTTTTTACATTTGCAATTTTTTGTACTATATATTTTAAATTGCTTGAATTGTTTCTCGTTCCTCTTACAGGCTCTGGTGCAAGATATGGTGAATCTGTTTCTATAAGTATTTTATCTAATGGTACATATTTTATTATTTCATCTGCATTTTTTGAATTTTTAAATGTAATAGGTCCAGCCATTGATATATAAAAGCCAAGTTTTATTGCATCCTTTATTAACTCTATATTTAAAGGGCAACAATGAAATATACCTTTTTTATTACATGTCTTTTTATTTTTTAAAATATCTATAGTATCCATAACTGCTTCTCTTGTGTGTATTACTATTGGCAATTCTAATTCATTTGCAATATCTATTTGCCTTATAAAAATATCTTTTTGTTGCTCTTTGTTTTCTTTATTCCAATAATAATCTAATCCTATTTCTCCTATTGCAACTACTTTTTTATTATTTTTTGCTAAAGAATACACTTGTCCTAAATCTTCTATACTTATTCCTTCAATATCATTAGGTGATATACCACAAGTTGCATATATATAATCATATTTGTTTGATAATTCAATCGCTTTTTTTGACCCTTCTAGACTATATCCTGCACTAACTATTTTTTCTACTCCTAAAGTATGCAATTCTTGAATTATATTATCTCTATCTAAATCAAACTTTTCATCATCATAATGTGCATGTGAATCAAAAATTTTCATCTGTATCACTCCTTCTACTCTATTTCTTCTCCTAAATATACCTTACCTGTTTTTGTTTTCTTTATTTTTTTCTTTTTCATTAATTCTTTTCTTAATATTTCTAATAATTCTTCTTTACTTATTCCATATTCCTCTATTACAGTTTCTATTGCTTCTGTGTTATTTTTTCCTTCTTCATAACATTGCTTCATTCTTGAAACAATATCTCCTTCGTTTGATTCGGATAAATTGCTTTCTATTTTTTGCTCAAACTCTGCTTTTGAATCTTCTATTATTTCATGTATTTTCCTTCCACCTGTGAATCTATTTTCCTCTCCTATTTCACTATCTAATGATATTTCTTTATTTATTGTAAGATTTTTTACACATTTATATTTTAAACTAATATACATATATCTTTTTATACCACTTAATGCCTCTTCGTCTGTTTCACTATTTTTTACTATATCTCCTTTGTTATTCAATATGTATATTAATGTTTCACTTGCTATATCTTCTGCTATGTTTTTCATTCTATACTTACTTGTTAATATTTTGCTTAACTTATTAGCTGATTCTAAAAGTTGTTTTGCATATTTTTCACTAAATTCTCTTGGCAATTCACATTTTCCTATATATATAATATCCTTATTTATTAATTTTTCTACTGATTTATCTTGTCCAAAGATACTTGTTAATACATCTTTTAATGTAATATTATATTTTTTACATAGTTCTTCTAATTCTTCTTTTTTATATTCTCTATTTTCACTTTGAATTTGATATCTTATTGTATCTAATTTTTCTTTATTAAATTGTATTTTGGCTTTTTGTCCGCTATTTTTTATAGTCATATAATTTGCATATTTAATTCCTAATATTTCTGTAAAGTCTTGTTCACTCATTTCGTTTTTATATGCTTCATACAATTCTTGAAATTCTTTGTAATCTATTAGTTTATTTGTATAGCCTTGTTTTCTTAATTCTTCTTGTATCTCTTGTTTTCGTTGTTCTGTTACTTTTATTTCTTCTTTTAATATTCTTGCTCTTTGTCCTTTATTTTTCACATTCATATAATTACTATATGTAATCCCTAATATCTCTGCAAAATTCTGCTCATTCATTTCGTTTTTGTACGGCTCATATAGCTCTTGAAATTCTTTGTAATCTATCGATTTATTTGTATATCCATGTTTCTTTAGTTCTTTTTGTATTTCTTCTTTTCGTTCTTCTATTATTTTTATTTCTTCCTTTAATATTCTTGCTCTTGTTACTGTATTTTTCATACTCTTATAATTACCATATTTTATCCCTATTACTTCTGCAAAGTCTTGTTCACTCATTTCATTTTTATATGGCTCATATATCTCTTGAAATTTTTTGTAATCTATCGACTTATTTGTATAGCCTTGTTTCTTTAATTCTTTCTGTATTTTCTCTTTTCGTTCTTCTGTTACTTTTATTTCTTCTTTTAATATTCTTGCTCTTGTTCCTTGATTTTTCATATTCATATAATTGCCATATTTTATCCCTATTACTTCTGCAAAGTCTTGTTCACTCATTTCATTTTTATATGATTCATATAGCTCTTGAAATTCTTTGTAGTCTATCGACTTATTTGTATAGCCTTGTTTCTTTAATTCTTTTTGTATTTCTTCTTTTCGTTCTTCTGTTATTTTTATTTCTTCCTTTAATATTCTTGCTCTTGTTCCTTGATTTCTAATATTCAAATAATTACTATATTTAATTCCTAATATTTCTGCAAAGTCTTGTTCACTCATTTCATTTTTATATAGTTCATATATATCTTGAAATTCTTTGTAATCTATTGATTTATTTGTATACCCTTGTTTTCTTAATTCTTCTTGTATCTCTTGTTTTCGTTCTTCTGTTACTTTTATTTCTTCTTTTAATATTCTTGCTTTTGTTCCGTAATTTTTCATACTCATATAATTACCATATTTAATTCCTAATATTTTAGCAAAATCCTGCTCACTCATTTCATTTTTATATGGTCTATATAGCTCTTGAAATTCTTTGTAATTTATTAATTTATTTGTATATCCTTGCTTTTTTAATTCTTCTTGTATCTCTTTTTTTCTTTCTTTTAAAATATTTTCCTCATTTAACACGTCTTTTTCACCTCCATCTGTAGAATGAGGCTTTTCTACTCTATTTCTTCTCCTAAATATACCTTACCGGCTTTTGTTTCCTTTATTTTTTTCTTTTTCATTAATTCTTTTTTTAATATTTCTAGTAATTCTTCTTTACTTATTCCATATTCCTCTATTATCGTTTCTATTGCTTCTGTGTTGTTTTTTCCTTCTTCATAACATTGCTTCACTCTTGAAATAATACCTTCTTCGTTTGATTCGGATAAATTGCTTTCTATTTTTTGCTCAAACTCTGCTTTTGGATCTTTTATTATTTCATGTAAATTTCTTATTCCTGTAAATTTTTTTCCTATACCAGTATCTAATGATATTTCTTTATTTAGTGTAAGATTTTTTACACATTTATATTTTAAACTAATATACATATATCTTTTTATACTGTCTAATGCATCATTTTCTGTTTCGCTATTCTTTACTATATCTCCTTTGTTATTCAATATATATATTAATGTTTCACTTGCTATATCTTCTGCTATGTTTTTCATTCTATATCTACCTGTTAATTCTTTACTTAATTTATTAACTACTTTTAAAAGCTGTTTTGCATATTTTTCACTAAATTCTTCTGGTAATTCACATTTTCCTATGTATATAATATCATTATTCATTAATCTTTCTACTAGTTTATTTTGTCCATATATACTTTTTAATAACTCTTTTAATGTAATGTCATATGCTTTGCACATTTCTTCTAATTCTTCTCTTTTATATTCTCTATTTTCATTTTGAATTTGATATTTTATTATACTTAATTTGTCTCTATTAAATTGTATTCTTGCTCTTTGTTTGCTATTTTTCATACTCATATAACTAGCATATTTAATTCCTAATATTTTTGCAAAATCCTGTTCATTCATTTCATTTTTGTATGATCCATATATATCTTGAAATTTTTGATAATTTACTAATTTATTGGCATATTCTTTTAATAGTCCTTGT
Organism: uncultured Clostridia bacterium; assembly: GCA_947629555.1. Taxonomy (GTDB): domain Bacteria; phylum Bacillota; class Clostridia; order TANB77; family CAG-508; genus CAKPQL01. Next base: position 88,322 of record CANRED010000001.1, read on the forward strand.
ATTTCTTGCTTTCTTTCTTCTGTTATTTCATCTTTTTCTTCTTTTAATATTCTAGCTTTTGTTCCTCTATTCTTCATACTATTAAAACTACTATTTGTAATTTCTAATATTCTTGCAAACTGCCTCTCTTTCACTTCGTTTTGATATATTTTATATAACTCTTTAAACTCTTGATAATCTATTAATTTATTCTCATATTTTTTTAATTCTTCTCTTATCTCTTCTATTCGTTCTTCTGTTATTTCTTTTTCTTTCCCTTTTAATATTTTTGCTTTTGTTCCTTTTTTATATTTTATGGAATTATAACTAGTATGTGTAATTCCTAATATTTCCGCGAATTGTTGCTCTGCGATTTCTTTTTTATATGCTTCATAAAGCACTTGAAATTCTTGATAGTCTATTGACTTATCTGTATACCCTTGTTTTTTTAATTCTTCTTGTATTTCTTCTATTCTTTTTTGTAATATTTCGTTTTTCTTTTGTTTTCTTTCTTTTGATATTTCTTTTTTCTCCTCTTTTAATATTCTTGTTTTTATCCCTCTATACCTCATATTTCTATAATTACTATCTGTAATTTTTGATATTTCTGCAAAGCCTTGTTCACTTACTTTACTTTTATATGGTTCATATATCTCTTGAAATTCCTTGTAATCTATTAATTTATTTGTATACCCTTTAGTTCTTAAATCTTGTTTTATTTCTTCCTTTTGCTCTTTTGATAATTTTTTATATTTTATTTTAAATATTCTAGCTCTTCTTCCAGAATTTTTTATACTTTTATAATTACCATAAGTAATTCCCAATAATTCTGCAAATTGTTGCTCACTCATTTCTTTATTGTATGACTTATATAATTCTTGGAATTGTTGATAGTTTATTAATTCATTTATATGTTTTGGTTTTAATTCTTTTATTATTTCATTTTTTCTTTGTTGTAAAATATTAGTTTTACTTGGCATATTATACCTCTAATTATTAATAATTTATTTAAATAAATTTGCATAAATTTACATAAAAATTTTACCATTTTTTATGTTTTTTGTCAACTTATAGAACTCTCTATTTTCTAATAACTTAACTCTTTTTTTCTGCAAAAAAAAACATAGATAGCAAATGATATTACTATCTATATTTTTGTTAATCAATATTTATAATCGCCATTGCAGTTGCATAATTTTTACAGTGTGATATTGAAATTTCACAAGGCAAAGTAAATTTCGAATTTATAAAATTTACTTTAGGTTTTCCATTTTTGTCATTTATAATTTCTACATCTGTCCATGTTATTTCGTATTTGTTTTGTAAGGTTTCTGATATTGCTTTGAATATTGCTTCTTTTGCAGCAAATCTTGCTGCATAATGCTGATACTTTGCTTTTCCTCTACTTTCGCAGTATTCAATTTCTGCTTGTGTATAGATTTTATTTAAAAATATATCATTTTTACTTTCTATTGATTTTTGTATTCTATCTATTTCAATAATATCTGTACCACATAAAATTTTCATTTAACCATTCCCTTTTATATTACAATATATTGCTACCAAATCCATGTTTTTAGCCATTGCAATTCTTTTATATATTCTTGTGATGTTGGAAAGCCTGAATATATAGGATAAAATTGTATAAATACTATTACTATAATTGCTGCAAAAATGTATATTGCTATATCAGTTTTTGTCTTTTCGCATATCCATTTTATAAATGCTACTATTGTAAGCATAACAAATGGTAATACTGGGAAATAATGATATAAAAACATTATTCTTTCTATACCTACATAAGATGCCATTATACTTACTATTGGAATTATTAAAAACCAATATTCAAATTTTCTCGTTTTTATAGCTGCAATTAATACAAATATCATACAAGGTATGCTAAACCACCATATTGCTGGATTTCCAAGTAATGCAATTCTTGTAATTGCTCCTGTTTTTGTTGTACCTACCCAATATAATACAGATTGCTTTGTTATTGGCCATGTATACCACATTGATGAATATGGATGTGTTGCAACTAAATCATGATGATACCTATACATGTATTGTTGCCATTCGATAAATGTTTTTAAATCTTTTATGTATGCATTTTCTACAATATAGTATGGTATATATGATAGCAAGTATATTGCTAATGGTATAATAATAAAGAAGCCAAAACAAGATAATATTATTATAGTATTTTCTTTCGTCCATTTTTTCTTTTCTACAAATATTTTTATTGCCATATTAAAGAAAAATACTATTGCAAGCCCAACTGCAGCAAATACTCCTGACCATTTAACCGCTATTGCCGCTCCCATAAATAAACCAGAGAAAAATAAGCACCACAATCTTTTTCTTAAAGGCTTGTCTTCATTTAATATAAATTTATACATAAATAGATATTCTAACATTATGAATAGCACTAAAAATCCGTCTGCAGTTCCTAATCTTGATTGAACGAAATGCATTCCATCTGCTGCCATAATAATTCCTGCAATTAATGCATATTTTGTATCTTTAAATAATAGTTTTGCAAAAATATAAATTGTTGGTATCATTAATATTCCTGCAATATTTCCCATTAGTCTATATGCGAATGTTGTCATTCCCATAAATAACATTGGTATTGCCATTAACAATTTTCCTAATGGTGGATGAGTCCATTCATATATAGGTAAATTATGTTGATGTTCATATGCAGTTCTTGCAAAATATATTTCATCAAAATATGTTGAATTTAAATAGCTTATTTCTTCCGGAACAGTATCTTGTTCGTCTAAAATTAATTTTGCATTTTCGTCTAGAGGAGTTAATGCTAATTTATTCCCTTCAGTATCATAAAGGGCAAATTCTCCTAAATATATTCTTCCTTGTTTTCCTACAAGTTTTATATATTCAAAATCTCCAGTTAGTCCAAAATCTTGCCATGCAAAAACATTGTCTGTACTTAAACTTAGTGGATCTGCATAATTTATTCCATCATATGAAACATATAAATCATAATCTCCAAAATTTGCGCCACAATAGTATCTTATATTAGATACATTTGCTTTTCCTTGCTCTATCTTAAAAGTAGCAAAATCACCTTCGTATTCAGTCTCCCAAAATGTTTGCGGATTAGTAAAACTACCTAAATTTATAAAAGACACTATTCCATATACAATAGTAATTATTAACATTAAAATAACATCTTTTTTTGTTATTTTTACTGACTTTTTTGTTTGTGATATTTCATTTATTTGTTCTTCTTGCTTTATTTCTTCTTGTTGATTTTTTTCTTTTTTCATATGTACCCCCACAAAAAACTATTTTTTTCTTGAAAACATAAATAGAACACTCAATTACATTTGGTAACAGCTCCAACGGGTCGATGTGGGCATCGACCCCTACATAATGGAGCCAAGATGGTGCCTATTCTCTAAAGAATACATTATCTTGTATAATAATCTCCTGTTATGTTTAGGTGCCAGTTGCCTATGAAGTCTATATATATATTGTTTGTTAAATCTACAGCTGTATCTTGTTCTATAACTCCATTACTGTTTATACTTCCCCATTTTCCGTCTTTTTGAACAGCACAATATCCATAAGCATTTTGCTCTTTTGCATCATCATATACACATTCAATTATAACTTTTCCATCCTTATTTACATATCCATATTTTCCATTTTCTTTTATTAAGAATAAAGTATTTGTGCTAAATATATCTTTGTTTTGTTTTTCTTCTAAGTTAAAATTATAATATTTATATTCTTCTCCTGTTCTTACTCGTATGTAGCCTTTAGAATTGTTTATCTCACTAACTATTCCTGTTATTTTTACCTCTAAGTTTCTATCTAAAATTACACTTTCTATATCATCTATGTCCGCTCTAATGAATTTACCTATTTCATTATATACCATATCTACATACTTAAATTCAACAGCTTCAATTCCTGTATTATCTATTACACCATATTTACCATCTTTTTTTGCAATATAGTAATTAGAAAATGCATGCTCTATATATTCATAGTTTGCTGCTACTTTTTGCGCTCCACCTTTATCAACAATTCCATACAAATTATTTGTTTTTACAATTATATCTTCTCCAGCAACACTTTCAATAGAATCATATCCCACTGGGAAAGTAGTATTACTTGTTGCATCAAATAAATATTCTTTATTATCTACTTTTACTGAATAAAAACTATTGCTGCCTATATATTTTATGGCTTCATAAGTTGGCTCTATTATTATGTTTTTATCTATTCCTATTACTCCATATTTATTATCTGCTGTAACTATAATATATCCATTTTCGTAATTATTTCCTAATGCTTTTACATCTTTATATATTGTATCTGCTATTATATTTCCATAGTTATTGCAAATTCCTACGTTTCCGTCTTTTTTTAATATCAAACTATTTTTTACACCTTTTAAGGAAATAATATCGTCATATATAATATCTAAAACCTTTTCACCTTTAAAGTTTATTAATCCGTATTTATCGCCACTTTTTACCTTTAATACATTATCCTCATACCATACCGTAGAATCTTCATAATTATCTATTGCTTCTATTATTTCATATTGTGAAAATAATTGTTCATTTTTTTCATTTAATACTTTTGTTTTATATGTATTATCTGTTTCGTTCACATCATAAACGCATATAAAAATTCCTTTTTGGTTGTTTGGTATTGTTATCATTTCATCATATGTAGGTTGTATTATTACATTTCCCTTATTATCAATTACTCCCCATTTATTATTTTCTAATACTGTGAAGTATGCAGTTCCTATAAGTTGATTATTTTCATGATGATTTTTTACCAATTTTACTATTGATACTATTACCATAATCATTACTATAAGTCCTATTAATACTCCAAAAACCTTTTTCAAATTAAGTTTTGGTTCATCAAATCTTTTACCTCTACTCATGTAATTAACCTCCATTTAAAACTACATATACTATATCATAAAACTACATTAAATTACAACATTTTTTCTACGGAAATAAGTTTTTTAATTATTTATTCTTAAAATCTGTCCAGCATATATTAAGTTAGGGTTAGATATTCTATTTAGTCTTACTATTTGCGCAATTGTTGTATTGTATTTTTTTGCAATTTGATACAAGGAATTTCCAGGTCTTACTGTATAAAGTGTATGATTTAAATCGTTTATATTAAGTGGTGTTGGAATTATAAGTATTTGGCCTACATATATTAAATTTGGATTTTTTATATTGTTAACATTTACTAATTCTTGCACTGAAACTCCATATCTTTTTGCAATACCACTTAAAGTATCTCCTTTTTTTACTTTATATGTTATGGATTGTTTTTTTCCATCATTTATAGGTACGAGCAATGTGTTTCCTGCAAAAATTAAATTTGGATTACTTATATTATTTAATTCTACTAATCTTTCAACTGTAGTTCCATATTCTATTGCAAGTTGAGACAAGGTATCCCCTCTTTTAATTATAATACTTTCAGTATCTGATGGAGTTGGAGGAGGATTATCTGGTTTTACAATTTGACTTGTATCACTTAAAAATATTCCATTAGTAAAGTAATCTAAATCGACTGTTGTATTTATTCCATTAATGTTTCCTAAATCTGAATATTGAAAACCTATCCATGTATCCCATTTTCCATTGTTTTCTGGCTCTTCTACATCATATTCAGCAATCCATATTGGATATCTGCTTGACAATTCACTACTAAATATTTCTCTTGCATTAAAAGCATCGCTATATATAACTACCTCTTTACCACTTTTTTCCTCTACTCTTGATAAAAAAGCTAATGAAATTTCATTTATTTCTTCTATGTTTAAATCTCCAAATGATTCAAAATCCATTGCTAATTTGCAGTCAGGCTCTAATCCTCCAATAAGTGATACAAAAAAATCAGCTTGTTCGATTGCTTCTTCTTGATTTCTCGCTGTTAAATAATGATAAAATCCTATTTTTAATCCGATTATTTTTTGCATTATTATAGTTTCGTAAGTAATACGGATCTACAAAAGAATTTCCTTCACTTGAACGTATGTATACTATTTCTATATCATCTGATTTTACTTTTTCGTAGTCAATATTTCCCTGCCAAATACTTACATCAATTCCATTATATAATGGTAATTCCGATGGACCAAATGCAAAACATATTGGTTGCATAATAAAAACACATATTAATATTATTAAAAAAATAAAATTATTGTTTTTCACTTGTACCTCCTATAATATTTTATTGTATTTTATTCATTATAGGAGTTTTGGTTACAATATTACATATAATTAATTTTAATAAAAAAAAAGAACCCTTCGGAGCACGGAACGACGAGGGCGTCGTTCCCTACATTGGGAAACAAGGGTCAGTGATGGCGTCGTTCCCTACATTGGGAAACAAGGGTTTATGTTTCACCATTTAATTTTTTCTCATTTTTATAATCTACATAATCGCATACAAGCAACTTTATTACTGCAATAACTGGTACACCTAACAACATTCCTAAAAATCCAAAATATGCTCCTCCTACCGTTACTGCAAGTATTACTAAAATTGGACTTAAAGATAATGAATTTCCAACTATTTTTGGATTAATTATGTTTGCATCTATTTGTTGTAATATTGTTACTATAATAGCTACCCATATAGCTTGTGCTAATCCTCCGGTAATCCACGTAATTAAAACGGCTATTATTACTGCAACGATTGCTCCAAAATACGGAATTATATTAAATAGTCCTATCATAAATCCAAGTAAAACTGCATATTTTACATTCATTATTAGCATTGCAATTGATGTAATTACTCCAACAATTATTCCATCTATTACCTGACTAGATATAAATTTAAAAAACACTTCATTTGTTTTAGTAAAATATTTTGCTAAAGTTTCATAAGTATTTTCTTGTAATACTGCTTTTCCAAATTTTCTAATAAATTCTAATATAGATGTTCTTTGCAATAATATATATATTGATACTACAACTGCAACAAATATACTAAATATTGCTTGTGCTGCACTTACAACAGTTTTTAAATACTCTATTATTCTTTCTGTACTAAAATAACTTGCAAAATCCATATTCATAATATTATTTATTGTATCCATAATTGCATCTTTGCTTATAATAGAATCTTCAGGTATATCATTTATAAAACTCATTATGCTATCATAATATCCTGGAAAGTTATTTGTTAATTCAGTAACACTAGTTGATATTGCCGGTAAAATAACTTTAAATATTAAAATTATGCATAAAATAGCAATTATGTACACAGAAAAAACTGCTAACTTTCTCGAAAATTTTTTTAAAACTTTTGCTTTACTATATAGTTTTTCTAATTTTTTTGATGGTATGTAAAATAAATATGCTAGCAATAATCCTGCAAAAAATGGCATTAATGTTCCAAATAAATGACCCAAGAATGATAATATATCATTAAAATTATCTAATGTTTTATACACTGCTATTACTGCTACAGCAAATAAAAACCAATATATCCATTTAGCCCAATTTCTAGTTCTTTCCTTCATAAATTTTCCCCCTATAATTTATATTATTATTGTTAGATATTAATTAAATTTCTATCTCTAAGCCTACAGGACAATGATCACTTCCCATTATTTCTGGATAAATTTTAGCATCTTGTATTTTATTTTTTAATTTGTTCGAAGTAATAAAATAATCTATACGCCACCCAATATTCTTTTCTCTAGCATTTGCCATATAAGACCACCAAGTATATGCATTTTCTTTTTCAGGATATAGTTCTCTATACGTATCAATAAATCCAGCTTCTAAAAGTTTTGTCATTTTATCTCTTTCTTCATCTGTAAAACCTGCATTTTTTCTATTTTGTTTTGGATTTTTTAAATCTATTTCATTATGTGCAACATTTAAGTCACCACACATTATTATTGGTTTTATTTGGTCTAATTTTTTTAAATATTCCTTAAAGTCATTCTCCCATTTCATTCTATATTCCAGTCTTGTTAGTTCTCTTTGCGAATTAGGTGTATAAACATTTACTAAAAAAAATTTATCAAATTCTAATGTTATAACTCTTCCTTCTTGATCATGCTCTTCTATTCCAATTCCATAACTTACATTTATTGGTTCTATTTTTGTGAATACTGCAGTTCCAGAATAGCCTTTTTTTACTGCGCTATTCATGTATATTTTGTAATTTGGTATATTTAGTTCAATTTGCCCTTCTTGTAATTTAGTTTCTTGTATACAAAAAATATCTGCATCTATCTCATTAAAAAATTTTTCAAATCCTTTTTTATATACCGCTCTTAGTCCATTTACATTCCACGAAATAAGTTTCATTTATAATATCCTTCCTTTAATAATTTGCAATATGTTACTTATATTTTGTTCTATGCTTCTCGTTTCCAATAAAACAAATACTGTTGTGCCAATCCTGCTAAATCTTTATACTTATCTTCTGCAATTTTTTTTATTTCTTTTTTGTTTATTTTAGTTTCATCTTCAGCTTTTATATATAATTCATTCATAACTCTTCTTACCCAAACATCAATAGGGAAAACATCTAGTCTTTTTAAAGTTGAGAATAACATTATGCAATCTGCAACTTTATCTCCTACTCCATCAAGTTTTAACAATTCTTCCCTTATTTTGTCTGAATTATTTAGTGTTTCTAACTTATGTAAGTCTACTTTATTTTCTAAAATCATTCTGGTTGTATTATATACTCTAACATCTCTAAAACCCAGTCCTAATTGCCTTAAATCTTGCACTGTTGCCTTAGATAATTGTTCTACGGTTGGAAAAGTATAATAATCATTTCCTTCAAAGCAAATTTTATTACCATATTCCTTAGAAATACGTTCTACTATTTTCTTTATTCTAGGAATATTGTTATTTGCCGATATTATAAAAGATATTATACATTCAAAAAGTTCTTGATTTAAAATTCTAATTCCGCTTCCGTAATCTATGCTTTCCTTTAAAAAATTATCAACTAAACTCAATTTATTTTTTATCTCTTCATAATCTCTATCTAAATCAAAATATTTTTTACATATATTTTGTATGTTGCTATCGCAAACTCCCCTAAAAATAATTTTCCCGTTTTCTTTTTTTACTGACATTACATTGTTTCCAAAAACTCCTATATATGAGCCATCCTCTTTTTTATTCCATCTAAAACATTGCCCACATTCAAATATGTGTTTTGGATCAAAAGAACCATTATCTTGTATAATGTATTCTTGCACCTTCATATTACTATCACCTGTTCATATTTTAACATAAAGTATATATAAAATCAATTTTCTTTGAAACCTTTTCCAATAACTTCTCTTGCATTAGAGATAATTGTAAATGCATGTTTATCTACTTTTTTTATAATTTGATTTATTTGAGCTGTTTCATTTCTAGAAGCTACGCACAAAAGCACATCTCTTTCTTCTCCTTTATACATACCTTTTCCATACAAAAGAGTTGTGCCTCTTCCTATATCTTTTCCTATTATTTTTGATATCTCCTTATTTTTTTCTGATATTATATATATCATTTTTGCAAAATGAATTCCTTCTAAGAAAATATCCATTACCTTTCCCATAATATATATTGCAATAGCTGAATATAGGGCAATTTCTAATTGTTTAAAAAATATTACATTTAATATAACTATTGTTGTATCAATTATCATAATTAGATTACCTGTACGAAAATAAGGCTTAAATTTTTTAATTATTATAGCCAATAAATCACTACCACCAGTTGATGCATTCGCCTTTAATACAATAGATGTTCCAATTCCTGTTATAATTCCTCCATATATTGAAGCCAGTAATCTATCTTCTGTTACTACTCCAAATTGAGTAAATAAATCTATATATAAAGATAGTAATGCAGTTCCGATAATAGCTTTACTTAAAAATTTTATTCCTATTTTAAAGCACGCAATTACAAATAAAGGTATATTTAACACCAATATTGTAATACCCATATTAAAGTTTAAAAAATAGTAAAATATAGTTGCAATTCCTGAAAATCCACCTGTTGATAATTTATTAGGCAATAGAAAAAAAGCCGTACCTGCTGCCATTAATGCAGTTCCAACAAGTATTTGTATTAAATCTATTGCATAAGATGATATTTTTAATACTGTTTTTGCTTTTTTTATGTTATTCAAATTTTTCATTCCTTTCGAATTGATATGTAATTTAATTGCTTTTTTCCTTACATCGTTTATTCAATTTATTTTATAAACATACAAAAAACAACCCATATATATATTATGGGTTGTTTTCCTTTTTCTATGCAATTACAATTAATCCAAAAAGTCTTTATATACCTTTAATACATTCATATTAAACTTTCCTTCTTGCATATTTGAATCTTGCTTAATTCTTAAATCTACATCATATGTATCTTTTAGTTTTCTTATATTTTCTTTTTTATGTCCAGAAACATTATTTATATTTGCAGGATTTACTATAACTTCAATTTCTTTTACTTTTACATTAAGTTTTTTTATTCTTTCTAAGATACTATCATACCACATTTCATCTTCTACTAATTGTCTAAATGCTTCATGATATGGGCCTGCAACTACTGTACTCTTTTCATTTTTAGGATCACATATAATATCTGTTGTTTGTAAACCTATTCTAATAACATTAATTTTTTTCTTATTTAAATAATAATATACTTCTTTACACATTTCTACTGCTTGATTAACGTTTAATGGTCTATATCTTCCTTCGTTATATTCTTTTTCTAACTGTGTACCCTTTATAACTAAAACTGGATATATTCTCATTATTTTTGGCTTTAATTTTGCCAAATCCTTTGCAGTTTTTAGTTCATCATTTAAACTACTTTCAGGTAAACCTATCATCATTTGATGTCCAAGTATAAATCTATATCTTCTTATTAATTTTGATGCTCTTTTTACATCTTCGAAAGTATGTCCTCTTCCTGCAGTTCTTAATATATAATTATTACTTGATTGTACACCTAATTCTATAGTTTTTACCTTATACTTCTTTAGCATTTTTAAAATATCTTTATTTATATAATCAGGTCTTGTTGATATTCTAATAGAATCAATTTTCTTTGCTTTAACATACTCATAAGCCTCTTGTAATAATTCTTTTTGGGTTTCAATATCAATTCCAGTAAAGCTTCCTCCAAAAAAGGCAATTTCTTTATATGCATCTTGATTTTCAAAATCTTTTAAGTAATATTCTACTGTATTTTTTACATCTTCTTTTGTAACTTGTTTCATTTGCCCACTTATATTGTGTTGATTGCAAAATATGCAATCATTTGGGCAACCTAAATGTGGCACAAATATTGGTATTATTAAATGCTTCTTTTCCATACAATCCTCCTTATATTATTACATAGGAAAATTTTTAGATTTTCCCTAATGCTTTTCTTGCTGCCTCCATTTCTGCTCCTTTTTTAGTTCTTCCTTCTCCTTCTGCTAATATTTTACCATTGCAAGATACATTAACTGTAAAAATCTTATCGTGATCTGGTCCACTTTCCTTTATTAATTCATATAATATTTTTACTTCACCATGTTCTTGAAGTTTCTCCTGTAAAACAGTCTTATAGTCCTTCATTCCCACATGTTTACTAGCAATTTTAACACTATCTTTTAAATTAGTTATTATAAATTCTTTAGCCTTATCCAAACCTAAATCTAAAAAAATGGCTGCTATAAATGCTTCAACAGAATCTGCAAGTATTGCAGGATTTTCATTTCCTCTAGTCTGATATTCACTCTTACTTACTTTTAAAAAATCACTAAAATTATGACGTTTTGCAACCTCATATAAACTTTGTTCACACACAACTGTTGCCCTAACTTTAGTCATTTCTCCCTCTTTTAAATTATTATAATTTTTATATAAGTATTCACTTATTACTAATTCCAATACTGCATCGCCTAAAAATTCTAATTTTTCATTGCTTTGAACATGGTTTTCATAAGCATATGATTTATGAATAAAAGCTTCTTGCAATAAATTTTTATTTGTGAACTCTATATTTAAATTTTTTTCTAAAACTTCTATATCCATATACCCTCCTAGTATACATTAGCATTATACACATAATCTGTAATTTTTGCAAATTCTTCTAATGTTAATTTTTCTGGCCTAATTTTTGTATCTATATTTAACTCTTGTAACATGGTTTCCACTTCATTTTTACTCTTTAATAACTTACCATTTGTTAAAGAATTTAATAATGTTTTTCTTTTTTGCATAAAAGAAAGTTTAATAATTTTGAAAAACAATTCTTCATCTTTTACACTTACTTTTGGTTTTTGCAATACATCTAATTTAATAACACTAGAATTTACTTCTGGTGCAGGTATAAATGACTCTTTTGGAACATCTAGTACAATACTTGGATTAGTATAATAATTTATTGCATAAGTAATTGCTCCACTATCTCCTTTTTCTTTTGTTGCCGTCATTCTTTCGGCTACTTCTTTTTGTACCATAACAGTTATACTATAAATATCTAACTTGTCCTCTAAAAGTTTCATAATTATTGGTGTAGTAATATAATAAGGTAAATTTGCTACTACTTTTACCTTTGAAATATTATCCGTTTTTTCTTTTTGTATTAATTCTTTTAAATTAACTTTTAATATATCATTGTTTATTATGCACAAGTTTTCATTAAATCTATCCTGCAAAATATTTATCATTCTTTTATCTAATTCTATACATATAACTTTTCCTGCATTTTGCAACAATTCTTTTGTTAATGTACCAAGTCCTGGGCCTATTTCTATTACTAAATCATCTTTTTGAACTTCTGCAGCTTTAATTATTCCATTAACAATATCTTCGCTAATTAAAAAATTTTGACCAAGATTTTTATTGGCAGATATATTATATTGTTTTAATATTTGCATTGTTTCTGAATATAAGTTCAAATTTATACCTCCATTATATTTCCCATGATGTGTATTATATCACAAATTAGAAAATTTAAGCAACTGTGTTACAAAAAATGCTACAATATTGCATTTTTTAATATTTATAATTTATTATGATGTATATCTATAAAAACTGTTGATTTTTACCTTGTTATCATATAAAATATGTATAATATTAAGTATACAAAAGAGTGGTGTGTATGAATAAAAAAAGTAAAAATAATAAAAACAAAATAAAACATTTAAAAGCTGAAAAAGAATTAATTAGTACACAATTAAGAATAAAAAAACTTTTTAAAACTTTAGTTATAACACTTTTAATTTTTCTTTTATTGATTGTTCGTTTAGCATGGATTCAATTTGTTCAAGGTAGTTCATTAAAAGAACAAGCTTATAAGCAGCAAACTGCTAACACAATAATTTCTCCAAAAAGAGGAACCATTTACGATTCTACTGGAAAAGCGTTAGCAATTAGTGCTCAAGTAGATACTGTATCAATAAATCCTGGTAAAGTAAAATATATGGATAATACGTCAGTTCCAGCTGAAAAACTAGCAACAATACTTTCTACAATATTTGAATTAGATTACGAGGAAGTTTTGAAAAAAGTCAACAGCAATTCATCTGTTGTTACTATTGCCGAAAAAGTGGAAAAAGATAAAATAGATTTATTAAAATCAACTCTTAAAGAAAACAATATAACTGCTGGTATTAATATTGATTCAGATACAAAAAGATATTATCCTTATGATAATCTGGCTTCTAACCTTATTGGATTTTTGGGTACTGATAAAGGTCTAGAAGGAATAGAGGCAAGTTGGGATAGTGTACTTACTGGTACTGCTGGCAAAAAAGTCATCACGACTGACTCTAGTAGTAGAGAAATTCCAAATACAGAACAAACATATATACCTGCTCAAAATGGTAGTAACATCACTCTTACTATAGATGTAAATATTCAAACCATAGCAGAAAAATATTTAAAGCAGGCCGTAATTGAAAATAGTTGTGCTAGAGGTGGAAATGTAATAATAATGAAACCTTCAACTGGAGATATTTTGGCAATGGCTACATATCCTGATTATAACTTAAATGAACCTTTTGAAGTTGATATGTCCACTTGGAGAAATATAGCAATATCAAATACTTATGAGCCTGGATCTACTTTTAAATTAATAAATGCTGCAATAGGATTAGAAGAAAATATTATAGATACAGATACAAAATCTCTTAACTGTGATGGATACGAAATAATTGATGGCACTAGAATAAACTGTTGGAGATACTATAATCCACATGGTGCTGAATCTCTTAGAGAAGCCTTAGAAAATTCTTGTAATGATGCATTTATGCAACTATGTCAAAAAATAGGAATTAATACTTTATATAAATACTATAGTGCATTTGGACTATTTGACCCTACAGGTATTTCTTTGTATGGTGAATCAGACAGTATTTTCCATAATATTGAAAATGTTAGAGGTACAGAACTTGCAACAATGGCATTTGGTCAAAGATTTAACATTACCCCTCTACAATTAATAACTGCAGTATCAGCTATTGCAAATGATGGTGTTCTTATGCAACCTAGAATCGTAAAAGAAATTGAAAATACTGATACTGGTGCAATAACAACTATAGAACCAAAAGTAGTACGACAAGTTGTATCAAAGGAAACTTCTTTGAAAATGCTTGATTTAATGGAATCTGTTGTAAGCGATGGAACTGCTAACTATGGTGCTGTTAGAGGATATACAATTGGTGGAAAAACTGGAACTTCAGAAGCAAATCCTAGTAAACCCGAAGAAGGTATTACCGTTTCATATATGGCTGTAGCTCCAACCGTAAATCCAGAAGTAGTAATGCTTGTTGCTTTATATCAGCCTACTAACGGAAGTGCTTCTGGTGGAGGTACTGCAGGTCCTGTTTCATCTCAAATTTTATCAGAAGTTTTACCTTATTTAGGAATTGCTTCAAGCAATACATCTGCCTCATCTAATACTTCACATATTACTTCTACTTTGATAGATGTTAGAGGTAAATCAGTTTCAGAAGCAAAAAAATTACTAAAAAGTTATGGATTTGATGTAAAATACACCAACCATGGTGAAAATGAAAGTGATGTAATTATAACAGATCAAGTTCCAAAACCAGGAGTACAATTATTAAATGGTGCAACTATATGTTTATATTCAGAAAATAGCAATGATAGAGCTCTTGTAAAAATACCTAATTTAAAAGGTAGCACCTTATACACTGCAATAAATAAACTAAAAGCTATCAACTTGAACGTGTCGTTTGACGGAGCTGGTGTGGTTATTAGCCAATCACCTGCTGTTGATTCTGAAATTGAAGAAGGTAGTATAATTAATATTACTCTTATGGATGAAATTACAGACGTACATTAAACAAATGATGTTTTTGGTACGCGTTAAAAAAGCATTATTTAAATTGTGATGACTTCGGAGCACGGAACGACGAGGGCGTCGTTCCCTACGATATTTTTAATGTTTTTTTAACGCGTCCCAAAAAACATCACACAAAAAAACACTTTGGATAATCCAAAGTGTTTTTTTATTTTTCTTATTCTTCACTAGCTACACTCTCTGTGTTAGAATTTTCTGTGTTTATATGTGTATTTCTATATACTTGCATTCCTGTTCCTGCTGGTATTAATTTACCTATAATTACGTTTTCTTTTAATCCTATTAATGAATCTACTTTTCCTTTTATTGCTGCTTCTGTTAATACCCTTGTTGTCTCTTGGAATGATGCTGCTGATAAGAAACTTTCTGTTGCAAGTGATGCTTTTGTAATTCCAAGTAGAACTCTTTTTCCTGTTGCAGGTTTCTTTCCTTCTGCTACTGCTTTTTCATTTTCTTCTTCAAATTCATACATATCAACTAATGAACCTGCAAATAATGGTGTGTCACCGTTGTCCTCTACTCTTATTTTCTTTAACATTTGTCTACCTATAACTTCTATATGTTTATCATTTATATCAACACCTTGGTTTCTATAAACTTTTTGTACCTCTGATGTTAAATATTTATAAACTCCTTCAACACCTTTTATTGCTAATATTTCATTAGGATTTATTGAACCTTCTGTTATAGCATCTCCGGCTTCAATTTGACTTCCGTCTTTTACTTTTAATTTTGAACCAAAGCTTATTACATAAGTTTTAGCATCATCTTTTCCAGTAACTGTAACTTCTTTTCTCTTTTTATTGTCTTGTATTGATACAATACCTGAAATTTCTGAAATTACTGCTAATCCCTTTGGTTTTCTTGCTTCAAATAACTCTTCAACCCTAGGTAAACCTTGTGTAATATCTCCTCCTGCAACACCACCAGTGTGGAAAGTTCTCATTGTAAGCTGTGTACCAGGCTCACCGATTGATTGAGCAGCTATTATTCCTACTGCTTCACCTATATTTACTTTTTGACGTGTAGCAAGTCCCATTCCATAACATTTACTACATACTCCATGTTTTGTTCTACATTCTAGAACAGAACGTACTTTTACTTTTTCTATTCCTGCTTTTACTATTTTATCAGCTAATGCAGTAGTAATCATTGTATTAGAATCTACTATAACCTCTTTTGTATTTGGATCTATAATATCTTCTAATGGGAATCTTCCTATTAATCTTTCTTCTAATTTTTCTATTAATTGATTTCCGTCTTTTATAGCTTCTATTTCTATTCCTTCAGTAGTTCCACAGTCTTCTTCTCTTACTATTATGTCTTGGCTTACATCAACTAATCTTCTTGTTAAGTATCCAGAGTCTGCTGTTCTTAACGCTGTATCCGCTAAACCTTTTCTAGCACCATGTGATGAAATAAAGTATTCAAGAACGTCTAATCCCTCTCTGAAGCATGATTTAATTGGTATTTCTACGGCTTTACCAGATGTATTTGCCATAAGTCCACGCATACCTGCAATTTGTCTTAATTGGTTCATGTTACCTCTGGCTCCTGATTGTGCCATCATGTATATTGGGTTTAAGTCATCAAAGTTTTCTTTCATAGCATTTGTAACATCATTTGTTGCTTTTTCCCATACTTTAATAACTGATGAATATCTTTCATCTTCTGTTATTAAACCACGTCTAAATTGTTTAGATATTTCTTCAACTTGCTTTTCTGATTCTTCAAGTATTTGTTTCTTTGCTTCTGGCACTGCAACGTCAGCAACACTAACTGTTATAGCACCTTTTGTAGAATATTTATATCCTATTGATTTTATATAATCTAGTAATTCTGCTGTTACTGATAATCCATGTGTATCAACACATTTTGAAATTATTTTTCCTAAATTACTCTTCATAACTGGAAATTCAATTTCTAATCTAAATTTATCTTCATAATTTGTTCTATCAACAAAGCCTAAATCTTGTGGGATTCCTTCATTATATATAATTCTTCCTATTGTTGTCTCTATTGGATGTGTACACATTTTTCCGTCAATTTCTTTTGTCATTCTAACTTTTATTTTTGCATGTAACTCTAAATCTCCATTTTGATATGCCATATATGCTTCATCTTTATCTTTAAAGTACATACCTGCACCCTTTTCACCATCTACTTGCATTGTTAAATAGTAACTTCCTAATATCATATCTTGTGTTGGAACTGTTACTGGTTTACCATCTTGTGGTTTTAAAAGGTTATTTACAGAAAGCATTAAATATCTTGCTTCTGCTTGTGCCTCTGGAGATAATGGAACGTGTACTGCCATTTGGTCTCCATCGAAATCGGCGTTGAATGCTGTACAAACTAATGGATGTAATTTTATTGCTCTACCTTCTACAAGTACTGGCTCGAATGCTTGAATTCCAAGTCTGTGTAATGTAGGTGCACGGTTTAACATTACAGGATGATCTTTTATAACATCCTCTAATATATCCCATACTTCTGGTCTTAATTTTTCTACCATTCTTTTTGCATTTTTTATGTTATGTGCTAATCCTCTACCAACTAATTCTTTCATAACAAATGGTTTAAATAATTCTACTGCCATTTCTTTTGGTAATCCACATTGATAGATTTTTAATTCTGGTCCAACAACTATAACTGAACGTCCTGAGTAGTCAACCCTCTTTCCTAAAAGGTTTTGTCTAAATCTACCTTGTTTTCCTTTTAACATGTCTGATAATGATTTTAATGGTCTATTACCAGCACCTGTTACAGGACGACCACGTCTACTATTATCTATTAAAGCATCTACAGATTCTTGTAACATTCTTTTTTCATTTCTTACAATTATTTCTGGTGCGCCTAATTCTAATAATCTTTTTAATCTGTTATTTCTGTTTATAACTCTTCTATATAAATCATTTAAATCTGATGTTGCAAATCTACCACCGTCTAATTGTACCATAGGTCTTATATCTGGTGGTGTAACTGGTATAACATTCATAACCATCCATTCTGGTCTATTTTCTGATAATCTAAATGATTCTACTGTATCTAATCTTTTTATAATCTTTGCTTTTTTAGGATCACTTGCTTTTTCTAATTCTTTTTTAAGTTTTGCAGATAATTTATCTAGGTCTATTTCTTCTAACAATTCTCTAATTGCTTCTGCACCCATTTTTGCTTTAAAAGAACCTTTTCCGTATTTTTCTTCAGCCTCATGATATTCTTTTTCATTTAAAATATCACATTTTGATAATCCTGAAGTTCCTTTATCTGTTACTATATAAGATGCAAAATATATTACTTTTTCCAAACTTCTTGGAGATATATCTAGCATTAAAGCTATTCTACTTGGTATTCCTTTAAAATACCAAATATGTGCTACTGGTGCAGCAAGTTCAATATGTCCCATTCTTTCACGTCTTACTTTAGATTTTGTAACTTCAACACCACATCTATCACAAACTATTCCTTTATAACGAACTCTTTTATACTTACCACAATGACATTCCCAGTCTTTTGTTGGTCCAAATATTTTCTCACAGAATAGACCATCTTTTTCTGGTTTTAAAGTTCTATAATTGATAGTTTCTGGTTTTTTTACTTCACCTTTTGACCATTCCCTTATTTTTTCATCTGATGCTAATCCTATTTTTATTTTATCAAATAATTCTAGTTCATCCATTTAATGGTTGACCCCCTTACAAAATTCATTTATTATGTTTTTGCAGATATATTGTTTTCGGAACGACGAGGGCGTCGTTCCCTACAATATTTGCAATAATATCTCATTTATTTTAAATACACACGGCACGAGCAATTTTATATTGCTATTTAAAATAAAAAATATTTAAACTATTCAATTATTTTTTAATATTTATTTGACGCATGGAACGGCGAGGGTGCCGTTCCCTACAGCTTTTACAATTAATTTTACCTATTCATCTAACATATCATCATCTGTTAAATCTTCATCGTTCATTATATTGTCTATTGCTAGGTCATCCTCATCTGTTAATATATCGTCATCACTGAATATTACATCTGAATCTGGATCAGCGTCATTCTCTATGTAATCTTCTTCTACTTCTGTAGTATCTTCTCCTAGTAAATCCCTATGCTCTTCTAAGTTAAAGTCTATTCCTTCATCTATATTTTCTTTCAATTCTAATTCTTTGTTATCCTCAGAATATAGTTTTACATCAAGTCCTAAACTTTGTAATTCTTTTATTAATACTTTAAAGCTTTCTGGAACGCCTGGTTCAGGTACATTTTCGCCTTTAACAATAGCTTCATAAGTTTTTACTCTTCCTACAACATCGTCAGATTTTACAGTTAAAATTTCTTGTAGTGTATATGCTGCACCATAAGCCTCTAATGCCCAAACTTCCATCTCTCCGAAACGTTGTCCACCAAATTGTGCTTTACCTCCAAGAGGTTGTTGTGTAACTAATGAGTATGGTCCAGTTGAACGAGCATGTATCTTATCATCAACTAAGTGGTGAAGTTTTAACATGTACATAACACCAACAGTAATTGGCTTATCAAATGGTTCTCCTGTTCTTCCATCATAAAGAATCGTTTTTCCGTTTTTGTTAAGTCCTGCTTGCTCTAATAATTCTTCAATATCCTCTTCTGAAGCACCATCAAATACCGGTGTTGCAACTTTCCATCCTAACATACGTGCTGCTGCACCTAAATGAACCTCTAAAACTTGACCTAAGTTCATACGTGAAGGAACACCTAATGGGTTTAACACAACGTCTACTGGAGTTCCATCTGGCATAAATGGCATATCTTCAACAGGTAATATTCTTGAAATAACACCTTTGTTACCATGACGTCCTGCCATTTTATCTCCAACAGATATTTTTCTTTTTTGAGCAATATATACTCTTATTACTTGATTTACACCAGGTCCTAACTCTTCAGAATTTTCTCTTGTAAATATTTTTACATCAACTATTGTTCCTGCTTCTCCATGAGGTACTTTTAGAGATGTATCTCTAACCTCTCTTGCTTTTTCTCCAAATATTGCACGAAGTAATCTTTCTTCTGCTGTTAATTCTGTTTCTCCTTTTGGAGTTACTTTACCAACTAATATATCACCAGGTCTTACCTCTGCACCTATTCTTATTATTCCAGATTCGTCTAAGTCTTTTAAAGTATCTTCACCAACATTGGGTATATCTCTTGTTATTTCCTCTGGTCCTAATTTTGTATCACGGCATTCGCAATCATATTCTTCTATATGTATTGATGTGTAAACATCTTCTTTAACTAATCTTTCACTTAATAATATAGCATCCTCGTAGTTGTATCCTTCCCATGTAGTGAAGGCTATTAATACGTTCTTTCCTAATGCCATTTCTCCATTTTGTGTAGATGGTCCATCTGCAATAACATCATCCTTATTAACTCTCTCTCCAACTGTAACTATTGGTCTTTGGTTAATACATGTACCACCATTAGTTCTTTTGAATTTACGTAATGTATATGTATCTGTATTTCCTTTTTTATTCTTAATTATAATTTGGTCTGCTGTTACTTTTTGAACAACACCCGCTTCTTTTGCAACTACTACTATTGCAGAATCTTTTGCTGCTTTATATTCAATACCTGTTCCTACTATTGGTGAATCTGTAATCATAAGTGGAACTGCTTGACGTTGCATGTTTGCACCCATTAATGCACGGTTAGCATCATCATGCTCTAAGAAAGGTATCATAGCTGCACCAACAGAAACTAATTGCTTTGGAGATACATCTATATAATCAACTTTGTCTGATGGAACTTCTATAATTTCATCTAAATATCTTACTTTTATTTTTTTATTAACAAATTTTCCTTTTTTATCTCTTGGCTCACTTGCTTGAGCAATCATGTAGTCATCTTCTTCATCTGCTGTCATATATTCAACTTCATCTGTTACTGCATGTGTTTTTGGATCTACTTTTCTATATGGTGTTTCAATAAATCCATATTCGTTTATTACAGCAAATGATGAAAGTGCTGATATAAGTCCTATGTTTGGTCCTTCAGGAGATTCTATTGGGCATAATCTTCCATAGTGAGTATAGTGAACATCTCTTACTTCGAAACCTGCTCTCTCTCTAGATAATCCTCCTGGTCCTAAAGCAGAAATTCTTCTTTTATGTGTTAACTCAGATAATGGGTTTGTTTGATCCATAAATTGAGATAATTGTGAACTACCAAAGAATTCCCTTATTGCAGATGTAATAGGTTTTGTATTAATTAATGTTTGTGGTGTAACAACATCTAAGTCTTGTACTGTCATTCTTTCTCTTACAACTCTCTCTAATCTTGTAAGACCTATTCTAAATTGATTTTGTAATAATTCACCAACACATCTTATACGTCTATTTCCTAAGTGGTCTATGTCGTCTACCTTACCTAGTCCATATTGTAAGTTTAATAAATAGTTTATAGAAGAAATCATATCTTCTGTAACAATATGCTTTGGAACTAATTCGTCCATTCTTTCTTCTATTGCTTTTTTTAATTTTCCTTTTTCTGTGTTGTCTATTATATTCTTTAGAACTTCATAATTAACTAATTCTTTTATATGTAAATCGCTTAAATCTTCATTTACAAAAGCTTTAATATCAACTGTTCCATTTCCTATTACTCTAACTTTTTTATTATCTACTTTTATATCAACAATATTTATTCCAGAATTTTGTATTTCTGTTGCAACTTCTTTAGATATTACATTATCTTTTTCAACAAAAACTTCTCCTGTTTCTGGATTTATAATATCATCAAATGCAACTTGATTTGTTATTCTATATGCTAAATTTAATTTTTTATTAAATTTATATCTTCCTACTTTTGCTAAATCATATCTTCTTGAATCGAAGAATAAGCCATTAAATAAATTTCTAGCCGCATCAACTGTTGGAAGCTCACCTGGTCTTAATTTTTTATATATTTCAACTAATGCTTCATCTGTAGTTTTAACAGTATCTTTAGCTATTGTTGCTAATATTTTTTCGTCTTCACCAAATAAATCTATAATTTGTCCATCTGTTGATAATCCTATAGCTCTTAATAAAGTAGTTACTGGTAATTTTCTTGTTCTATCAATTCTTACATAAAATACATCATTTGCATCTGTTTCATACTCTAACCATGCTCCTCTTATAGGCATAACTGTAGATGTATATATTTTTTTACCAGTTTTATCATAATCTGCTCCATAGTAGCAACCTGGTGAACGAACTAATTGGCTAACAATTACTCTTTCTGCACCATTTATTATAAATGTTCCACTTTCTGTCATAAGTGGGAAATCTCCAAGATAAATTTCTTGCTCTTTTATTTCTCCAGTTTCACGGTTAATTAATCTAACTTTAACGTGTAAACGTGTAGAATATGTAGCATCTCTTTCTTTTGCCTCTTCTGTTGTGTATTTACTTTTTTCCTCCATGTAATAGTCAAAGAATTCAAGTACAAGGTTTCCAGAATAATCTTCTATAGGAGAAATATCTTTTAAAACTTCCCCTAAACCTTCTTTTACGAACCAATTATAAGAATCAATTTGAACTTTGATAAGATTTGGCATTTCTACGAAATCTCCAGTTCTAGCAAATGTTTTACGAACGCATTTTTCGTGTTTTACATCTGTTAACAAAATGAATCAACTCCTTCAAGATTTAAATTTTTTTGAGCAGAAGAAATTTATATTCATTTTAAAGAAGTCCCTCTCAAAATATTAAACTAACTATTGTCTCAAAACCTTACTGCCCTAATTGGTTATGATATAAATAGGTTTTTTAATAATTGATTCCTCTTCTTCAAATTTACATAAACGATTTAATAAATGCTTGTAAATAATTAAAAGGCAATAAAAAGGCATGTCGGTAAATATCCTTTAAAATTTACCAACTACCTTATTTTAAGCCTTATTAAATTATTTTATTTCTTAACTTTTTTATATTTACCACCCTTATTATATAAGAGATTTATATTAAGCCTTTTACAAACATGATATATTATTTTAACATACGGATATAGGGCTTGTCAATGTTTTTATGAAAATATTTGTAATATTTTTATTATACTCCATTTTGTGCTTTTCTGTTGTTCCTACAGCATTTACATTAATCTTTGTTGTATTCATTTTTTATTTATGCTATAATTTATACTAAATTGTGAAGGAAGTGCTAATAATGAATTTATTTGAACGTAATTTTCATGTTGAAATATGTGATATTGATACAAAAAATGAATTAACAAACTATGGTATTCTTAGAATGATGCAAGAAATAGCCGCTGCACATTCAGATAATTCCGGTATATCTATAAATCATCTAGATAAAATGCCATATACTTGGCTATTATTAAATTGGAAATTAAAAGTCTTTAAAAGACCTGCTTGGAATTCAAGTTTAATTGTAAAAACATGGCCAAGTTCTTCAGATAAATTATATGCATATCGTGATTTTGAGATACTTACGGAAAACAATGAGCTAGTTGCACAAGCTACATCAAAATGGGTACTTATAAATGTTAATACATTTAATATAGAAAAAACATCACAAGAAATTTTAGATATATACAAACCAAGTTATACTAGCATATTTGAAGAAAAAATATCAAAATTAAAAGAACCTGCAGACCATGATTTTATTAAATATTATACAATTACTAGAAATGATTTAGATGTAAATGGTCATGCAAATAATTTATCTTATATAAAAATTGTAAATAATATTTTACCAGAGGATTTATATAAAAATGCAGATTTTAGAGATGTAGAAGTAATGTACAAAAAAGAATGTAAATTAAATGATGAGGTTGCATGTGTGTATTCACATAAGGGAGATACCCATACAGTAGCAATTAAATCAAAAGATTTATCTACATTACATTGTATAGTACAAATGAGGTAAGAGTGGTACAGCGATGCCTCAGTCTGCTCCTTCTAATTATTTATATTAAATATTGTTTTCGTCAATAATCCAATTAATTGGATTATTTTGAATATATTCTTGTATTTTATATAATTCTTTTTCATTTCTTATTACATGTTCATAATAAGATTTTTGCCATAGACAATTTTTATATTTTTCATTCACCATTGTATTATATTTCCTAGTTGTTACAGATTTAAAGTCTTTTATTATATTTTGTAGGGAACGACGCCCTCGTCGTTCCACTATTGCTAAGCCATTATTATTATAAATACGTTCTTGATTTTCTACCGTTTCAAATCCATATTTTTTCTCTATGCAAAATTGCATTTCTCTTTGATTTGTTATTTCTATTATTCCATGTATGTGATTTGGCATTATTATATATTCATTTATATATATGTTTTTATTTTTTGTTTGTATATTATTCCAACATTCATTAACCATTTCTCCTATTTTTGACGGAACGACGAGGGCGTCGTTCCCTACAGTGGTATTGTTAATAATTTCAGATAGCATTTTTATTTTATTTTTTGTACATATTGTTACAAAATACATTCCATTGTTTGAATAGTCATAATTTTTTAAACGTATTCCTTTTCTTTATGATAATTTGTTTTCCATAAATTATTTTCCTCGTATAATATATTTACAATCAATTTTATAATTTTAATTTACATTAAATAAATGATTGCATAAGAAA
>CANRED010000002.1 GCA_947629555.1 uncultured Clostridia bacterium
ATGGAATGATAGGTTATGCAATTTAATTATATGATTTTTATATATTTTTGTTTCACATCATTGACACTACAACAAAAATAACAATTAAAACCGAAAATAATGTTGCAAAATGGTAAATAATATATTATAATAAAAGGAGATAGTAGTTTATGAAAAAAGCATTAATAGTTATACTTACAATTTTCCTTATAATTATAACTATACTAACAATAAATATAAAAGCAAAACAAGATGACGAAAAAGCAGTGAAACAATTTAATCAGGAATATGAAAAATACTTGGGACAGCAAATATATGGAACAGAAGTAACAACAATTATAAATAAAGCAATAGAAAATAATAAGCAGTATAATATACCAAAAGATGATAAAGGTATGTACATAAATGACGATAAGCATTGTATAAAAGTTGAATTAAATATGATTACAATAGAAAAAACATATCAAATGGAACAATTATATAATGCAGGATTAACAGAATTTGTAAAAAATTTTAATGTAATTGCTTTTGAATGTACAAGTATAGAATATCATAAAGAAACAGGAAAAATAAGTAAAATAGTGTTTACACAGTTAGAAGAATAAATTTGATATTAACTTTTAGATTAAACAAATCTAAGTTTAAAATATAAAAACATATATTCAAAGGAGGAAATTTTATGGAGAACGCAACAAAAGCATTAATTATAGCAGGAGCAGTTTTAATTTCAATTTTATTAATAAGTGTAGGTATAATGGTATTTAATGCTGCAAATGATCCATTAAATCAAGCACAAAATAGTTCAGAAGCACAAGCGATAACAATGTTTAATGAATCTTTTCAACAATACTTAGGTACAAGTATTACAGGTCAACAAGCAAAAAATTTAATATCAGCAATAAATTCTTCTAATGCAAAAAATGCTGATCATCAAGTAAGTTTAACAGGTGTAACTAAAGTAAGTCAAATAAGTACAAAAAATCATTATAAAGCTGAAGAAACAGTAACTAATGGATATATAACTGCAATTGACATTTCTTTAGTAGAAAAAGACTAAATAAGGAAGTAGAATTATGGAAGATGTAGCTGATGCGTTAAAATTAGCTTTTTCAGTATTTACATTTGTTTTAGCTTTAGCAATAGTATTTTCTGTATTTTCACAAGCAAGAGAAGTATCTGATATTGTAATTGATAGAACAGATAGAACGTATTTTACTGAATATGCACTTGCTGATGCAGAAAAAATTGCAGGAAGAGAAGTTGGAATAGAAACCATAATACCAACATTATATAGATATTATAAAGAAAAGTTTTCTATAGATATAAAAAACACTTCTAGTAAAATACTTGAAAAATTTGATGAGGAAACAGAAAGATTAGTTTATACTAGAGGAAACAAATATGAAGACTATTTAGATTTATATCCTGATAGAATATCTTGGCTTGCTAATCCTAATATAGATACACAAAAGCGTGTAAGTTCCTATATAGAAGGAAAATCAAATATTATAAATGATACAAAACTAGAAAAATACAATAATGAAAATTTAAAAAAATATAAAAATAGAACATTTATAGAAACATTTGAACAAACGAATAATGGTGAAAAAATGTACGAAGGAGAAGATGGGTCAATATTATATTTGATACCAGGAACAACAAAATTACATATAAACTATACCATACAATAATTAATAGTTTATATGAGTAAGGAGGTTCAAAATGGGTGATTCACTAATAACTATAATAGCTATAGTATTGGCAGCTATATTAATGTTTATATTTCCATTAATGTCAGTATCTGAGAGGAATGATGATATTGCACAATTAGCAGTACAAACAGCAGCAGTTGAATTTGTAGATGATGTACGCAATACTGGAAAAATAACATCAGAAAATTATGATAAATTAATTCAAACATTATCAGCTACGGGTAATAGCTATGAAGTTGAATTAGAAGTAAAGAAATTAGATGAAAATCCAGGTAAGAAAAATTCTCAAACACAAACTGATAAAATAGGCGAGAACCTTTATTACTCTGTGTTTACTTCTCAAATTGAAGAAGAATTAGGATCTTCAGGAAAGTATTTACTTAAAGAAGGAGATACAATATCTATTAGTGTTAAAAATACTAATAGAACAATTGCTCAAATGTTAAGAAATTTCTTCTATTCAGTAAGTGGTTCAAATACATATCAAGTAGCAGCTCAACATTCTGGTGTTGTACTAGTAAATGGAAGATAAATTTTTATATAAATAATAAAATAAGGGTGTATTATATACACCCTTTGTTTAAATAGAACACAGAAGAGTAGGTGAATAATAATGAAATTGCAGCACTTAGCGGTAATATTCGTGGCAATAGTATTGCCACTTACATTAATATTATCCGCATATACGCGGAACACAAATAGATACATTAACATTACAAAATAAATATGATACATTCTTAGAAGATGCAACTTATGATGGAATAAAAGCATTCCAAATAAATGCATCTTATGATACATTATCAACAGTATCAGACACATTGAGAGAAGATGTAAATGCTGCAATATCAACTTTTATGCAATCATTATCAACAAGTATGGGAATAGGTGGATATAATAGAAATCATATGATAGATTATATACCTGCTATTTTATTTACTTTGTATGATGGATATTATATTTATTCTCCTGAAAAAACTAAAGATTCAAATGGAAATACAGTTTATGAATATATGCTAAAACCATATAATTATTATACTGTTAGGTATAAACAAAATGATAATAATGATGTAATTATAAATTATACTTTAGATAATTATGTAGTTATTTATGGATGGATAAATGGTACGTATGTAGTAAATTCTGGGTATTTAGTCTCAAATGATAGAAGAAGTAATGTAGAACAAAGTGAAATTATAAAACAAAATGTACCATATCAAACTATACCACAAAATGTAAATCAAAAATTTTTGGTAGGAAAAAAGGAAGTAACAAATCCTAATTTTGATCCAGATTATATGGAAAAATATGGCGCTTTAAATGATAATCGTACAGAATATTTATATCCACGAAATGATTTATATTATATTGACCCTGAAAGTGCTGTAAAGTATTATACAAATGCAGAAGAATTTACAAATTGGGTAACAACCAACTTAGATTGGGTTAATGCAAACATGGCAATGAGAAACAATAAATACTTAAAAAACAGTCATGAAGAATTTGATGTTGACCAAAAAATTTTTAATATAAATACGGGAGATAATGATCCCGAAGACCCAACCTCAATATTTGCACAACATAAAACCAATGTCATAAAATATTCAATACAGGATAATTTAAATCAAGCGATAACTGCATATAGTCAAGGATCAGTTTCAACATATGATTTCAAATTACCTAATTTGGATTTAGATGAGTGGGATAGAGTAGCCTCTAATATATGTATGCTAACGTTTATGCAAGGTGTACCAATAGGAACTAAATATTATAATGGATATTCATTAGTGCAAAGCACTAGAAATAAATTATATGTTTCACCAGATAGTTTATACTTTATATCAGAAGGAGATAATTATTATCATAAAATAGATTGTCCATACCTACAAGGAGATAATATACAGGGATTCTCTAATTTCGATTTTTTACCTAAAAAATCAAGTGTAAGATCTGATGAAGATCCATATTATATGTATGTAGATGAATATGGAAATCCATTGCAGGCATGTTACTATTGTATTGTAGATTCTAATAATTATGAAAGCGTAAATTGGACTACCATTGTTGCAAAAAGAAAGGCATATTATACGGCTTTAGCAAGAGAAAAATATAGAAGATATACAGCAACTGATAACCTAGAATATAATATTAATTAAAAAAACAAATGAGATACTAAAAAAATTAGTATCTCATTTGTTTTTAGTTATTACTAAATTTCCATTTGACTACTTAAAAATCCTGCTGCCGATTGTACTACTTTAAGTTCTGTTTCTCCCATTTTTGCATTTTGTTCTTTTGAAAGTAAAATAACACTACCAATTACGTCACCATCAGATACAATCGGATATATAACTTGTGAATTATATTTTCTTTCTTTATTATCGTTTTGAGTTATAGGTAAAGCAATTTCATTATTTTCTTTACTAGTGTAAACTTCTTTATTTTCTAAAACTTTTTCAAGTTCTGGACTTAAAGTTTGTTCTAAAAATTCCTTTTTAGAACCACCAGAAACTGCTATAACTGTGTCTTTATCTGTTATACAAGCAATATGACCTGTTGTTCTAGATAAAGTTTCTGCATAACCACTAGCAAATTCAGAAAGTTCTCCAATAGGAGAATATTTTTTTAATATAACTTCTCCTTCTTTATCTGTAAAAATTTCTAAAGGATCACCTTCTTTTATGTGTAAAGTTCTACGAATTTCTTTTGGTATAACAATTCTTCCTAGATCATCAATTCTTCTAACTACTCCTGTTGCCTTCAAACTAATTACCTCCTTTATTTTAACGCAAAGTACACTGATAAAAATATGGTGTCTTAGCCAAATTACACTAATTTTTGTGTTTATAAATAGTATTACTGCAAAAAAACTTTTTATACACAAAATTTACAAAAAAATGCAATGTTTTTTTGTAAAACACTTGTAAAAACTAATGAAAAGTGTGTATAATATAACTGTTTATAGGAGGAATAATAATGAAAGCAATCGAATTAAGAGAAAAATATTTAAATTTTTTTAAAAGTAAAGGACATACTATAATACCAAGTAGTTCATTAATACCGGAAAATGATCCATCTGTATTATTTACTACAGCAGGAATGCATCCACTAGTACCATACTTATTAGGAGAGGCTCATCCAGGTGGAAAAAGACTTACAGATTATCAAAAATGCTTACGTACAGATGATATAGAAGAAGTTGGAGATACAGGACATTTAACATATTTTGAAATGATGGGTAACTGGTCTTTAGGAGACTATTTTAAACAAGAATCAATAAATATGAGTTATGAGTTTTTAACAAAGGAACTAGGAATTCCAAGTGAAAAAATATCTGTAACTTGTTTTGAAGGAGATAAGGATTGTCCAAGAGATAGTGAAGCAGCAGAAATTTGGGAGAAGGTAGGAATTCCAAAAGAAAGAATATATTTCTTTGGTAAAAAAGAAAATTGGTGGGGACCAGCAGGAACACATGGGCCATGTGGACCAGATACAGAAATATTTTATGATACAGGAAAAGAAAAATGTTCAGATAACTGTAATCCAGCTTGTAATTGTGGAAAATACTTAGAAATATGGAATAATGTATTTATGCAATATAACAAAACAGAAGATGGAAAATATGAAGAGTTAAAGCAAAAGAATGTAGATACAGGTTTAGGACTAGAAAGAACAACAATGATACTACAAGGAAAAGAAAATGTATTTGAAATAGAAATATTTAAACCAATTATAGATAAATTAGATAGTTTAGCATTAAATAAAAATAATGAAAGTTATAGAATTATTGCAGACCATTTAAGAGCAAGTATAATGCTAATATTAGATGGGGTAAAACCAAGCAATATAGAGCAAGGTTATATATTAAGAAGATTAGTAAGAAGAGTAATAAGACATTTAAGAAAATTAGGAATAGACACTAATGAATTAAGAAATATTGCAAAATTAAATATAGATACAATTAAGAACATGTATCCAGAATTAGAGAAAAAACAAAATGAAATATTAAATACATTAGAAGAAGAAAAAAATAAATTTATAAAAACATTGGAAAATGGAGAAAAAGAATTCGAAAAAGCAATAAATAAAGCAAAGCAAGAAGGAAAAGATGTAATAGATGCATCAACAGTATTTAAGTTATACGAAACTTATGGATTTCCAACAGAAATAACAGAAGAGTTGGCAAAGGAACAAGGATTTAAAATAAATAATGAAGAAGTAGAAAAACTATATAAAGAGCATCAAGAAAAATCTAGGGTAGGAGCAGAGCAGAAATTTAAAGGTGGATTAGCAGAAAGAAATGAAGAAACAATATGTTATCATACAGCAACACACCTTTTGCATAAAGCATTGAGAATAGTATTAGGCGATCATGTTGCACAAAAGGGTTCAAATATTACAACAGAACGACTTAGATTTGACTTTTCACATCCACAAAAAGTAACGCCAGAAGAACTAAAAAAGGTAGAAGATATCGTTAACGAGCAAATACAAAGAGATTTACCAGTTGTATGTGAAGAAATGACACTAGAAGAAGCAAAGAAAAGTGGAGCGATAGGTTTATTTGAAAATAAATATGGAGAAAGAGTAAAAGTATATACAATAGGGGATTTCAGTAAAGAAATATGTGGAGGACCACATGTAGAGCATACAGCACAATTAGGAAAATTTGTAATAAAAAAAGAAGAAGCAAGTTCTGCAGGAGTAAGAAGAATAAAAGCAATATTAATAAGATAAAACTTTCCTTCATTGTGTAGGGAACAGACCAACGTCGTTCCGTTTGAGGTGTCACCGAAGGTGACGGAGGGTTCTGATTTAAAATAAAGGAGAAATTTTATGGAAGATTGTATATTTTGTAAAATAATAAACAAACAAATACCATCACAAATAGTATATGAAGATGATGAAATAATAGCATTTAAAGATATAGAACCAGTTGCACCAGTTCATGTACTTGTAGTACCAAAAAAACACATAGCATCAGTATTAGAAATATCAGAAGAAGATAAAATTCTAATAGGAAAAATATATACTGTAATACAAAAATTAGCAATAGAGTTAGGCATAGATAAAGATGGATTTAGGGTAGTAACAAATTGTGGAGAAAATGCAGGACAAACAGTAAAGCATATTCATTTTCATTTATTAGGAGGAAAAAAATTAGCATTAACAATGTAAAATCTAGACTAAAATTCATAAATATGTTATAATAAATATATATGGATTTCTAGGAGGTGTTAAAACATGTTTGATAGAAAATATGGAAAAGTTTTAACAGTATTCTTAATAATTGCAATAATAGCAATAATTGCTTTATTAGGTTTTTGGTTATATGATAATATAAAAGGAGATAAAATAAAAAAAGATGCAGAAGCTGGAATAGAAGAGTTTAATAAAAACAATGGAATTACAGCAGATGCAACACCAGACGTTGAAGAGTCTCCAGATGTAGATGATAGTGAAATACCAGACATAGTAGAAACATCACCAATACCTTCTATAAATACTGGAAGTGGTTCAAGTCAAAATAAATATGGTGGATTTGTAATGTTAGGATATATTGAAATACCAAGAAACGATGTAAAAGTGCCAATATTAGAAAAGGCTACTCCAAAATCACTTCAAATAGCAGTAGGAACTATATATCCAGCACATCCAGAATTAAATGAACCTGGAAATGTAGTAATTGCAGGTCACAATTATAGAAATAAATTATTCTTTTCAAACAATAAAAAATTAGAAAATGGGGACAAAATATACATAACTGATGCAAGTGGAAGAAAATTAACTTATGAGGTATATGATAAATTTGAAGCAACTCCTGAAGATACATCTTTTTATTTAAGAGATACAAATGGAGTCCCAGAAATTACATTAACTACTTGTACACAAGATAGTAGTAAAAGAATGATAATTTTAGCAAAAGCCCAATAAAATGCTTGACAAATTAAATAATATAGATTAAAATATAAATTACTGTTTGATTTTAAATCAAACAGTAATTTAATGGTGGATGTAGCTCAGTTGGTTAGAGCGCTAGTTTGTGGCACTAGAGGCCGTGGGTTCGAGTCCCATCTTCCACCCCACAAACTAAATATTACATTGGGGTGTAGCCAAGTGGTAAGGCACCAGACTTTGACTCTGGCATTTCGGCGGTTCGAGTCCTCCCACCCCAGCCAAATAATGAGAAATTTACAATAAGTAGATTTCTTTTTTTATGGGAAAATCGATGCAGACTGTAGGGGTCGCTTAGGTCAAGCGACCCCTTTTTTAGTGAATGGTGAAGAGTGAATAGTTAATAATGAATGGTACAAAATTTGCTTTGGCAAATTTTGCTGTAGGGAACAGACCGGGGCGTCGTTCCGTATGGCTCTACACACTAAAGCGAATCAAAAAACATGCGGGTTGTAAATTTACAACCCGCGTGCCGATTAGTTAAAGACGAGGGAATCTATCCCTAAGTGCTTTATTGACTGCTGCCAATACAGACTCACATTCTTGTCTTCTAATCTTAAGAGACTCGATTTGGGTTCGAGTTTTCTGAGAATTTGGCTTATTTGAGAATTTCAAAATAGCTGCAATGTGTTTATCGATATTAGCTATCTGTAATTCAAGCCGTCCCTTAGATAATTGGAGATCGTTTTGATGAATCATATCAGGTCCCATGTAAAGACCTCCTTTCAAAAATTTATAATTTAATTATACTATAAAATTATAAAAATGGCAAATAATTGAAATAAAATGATAAAATAGTGTTGCAAAATATACATAATGTGATATAATATAAAGGCTTTTTAGCAATATGTAAAAGAAGGGAAGAATAATAAATGAGTTTAAAAATTGAAAAAACAGAGCAAAAAAACGAATTAAAATTAGAATTTAGCATAGAGGCAGAAAAATTTGATAATGCAATAAAAACAGTATACGAAAAAAATGCTAAATACTTTAATATACCAGGATTTAGAAAAGGTAAAGCACCAATGAATATAGTAGAAAAATATTATGGAAAAGAAATATTTTATGAAGATGCGTTCAATGAAATAGTACCAGAAATATATGATAATGAATTAAAAGAAAATAACGTAGAAGCAGTTAGCAAACCACAAATAGATATAGTGCAAATGGAAAAAGGAAAAGATTTAATATTTACAGCAATAGTTCAAACAAAGCCAGAGGTAAAACTTGGAAAATATAAAGGTATAGAAGTAGAAAAAGTTGAGTATAATGTATCTGATGAAGATGTTGAACATGAATTAGGACACATGGCAGAAAAGAATGCAAGATTAATTACTATAGAAGATAGACCAGTTGAAAATGGAGATATTACAGTAATAGATTTTGAAGGATTTGTTGATGGTAAAGCTTTTGAAGGTGGTAAGGCAGAAGGACATGAATTAACAATAGGAAGTAATACTTTTATTCCAGGATTTGAAGATCAAATTATAGGAATGAAAATAGACGAAGAAAAAGATATAAATGTTAAGTTCCCAGAACAATATTTTTCAGAAGAATTAGCTGGAAAAGATGCAGTATTTAAAGTAAAACTACACGAAATAAAGAAAAAAGAATTACCAGCAATAGATGATGAACTTGCAAAAGATATAAGTGAATTTGATACATTGGCAGAACTAAAAGCAAGCATAAAAGAAAAAATACAAAAAGAAAATGAAACAAGAGCAAAATACGAAACAGAAGATGCAGTTATAAAAGCTGTTGCAGAAAAAACTGAAATTGATATTCCATCTGGTATGATAGATGCAGAAATAGAAAACAACATAAAAGATGTTGAAAATAGATTAAGCTATCAAGGAGCAACATTAGATCAATACTTAAAAATGATGGGAAAAACAATGGAAGAATTTAAAAATGAATATAAACCACAAGCAGAACAAACTGTAAAACAAAGATTAATATTAGATGCAGTTGCTATTGCAGAAAATATAGAAGTTGAAGAAAAAGAGATAGATGAAAAAATAAAAGAAATGGCAGAAAGATATGGTAAAAAAGAAGAAGAAATAAAAAATAACGAACAATTAAGAAATTACATAAAACAAAACAATAAAATAGAAAAAACAATAGCATTCTTAGTAGACAATGCAAAACTTAAAACAGCAAAGTAGAATCGCTTGTAAGGAACAGACCAGGGCGTCGCTTCCGTTCATCAAAGGCATACTTAATATGCTAAGGATTATAATAAATTCAAAGGAGGAAAAGATATGATAAACGATAGTTTAGTACCTTATGTAATTGAACAAACAAACAGAGGAGAAAGGTCTTATGACATATTCTCAAGATTATTAAAGGACAGAATAATATTTTTAAGTGAAGATGTAAATCAAGCAACAGCTAGTTTAGTAGTTGCACAAATGTTATTTCTAGAATCAGAAGATCCAGACAAAGAAATACATTTTTATATAAATAGTCCAGGTGGATCTATAACAGATGGAATGGCAATATATGATACAATAAATTATATAAAATGCCCAGTATCTACAATATGTGTAGGTATGGCAGCAAGTATGGGAGCATTTCTTTTAGCAGCAGGAACAAAAGGAAAAAGATTTGCTACACCAAATGCTGAGATAATGATACATCAGCCATTAATAGGTGGAGGCGGAATTACAGGTCAAACAACAGAAATAAAAATTCATGCTGAACACATGGTAAGAACTAGAGAAAAATTAAATAGAATATTAAGTGAAAGAACAGGAAAACCACTAGAGCAAATAGAAAAAGATACAGAAAGAGATAACTTTATGACAGCTGAGCAAGCATTGGAATATGGAATAATTGACGGAATAATGGATAAAAGAGTATAATTCTAAAGAAGAAAAATAGAAGTATATTTACTTCTACAAAAGAAAGGAATGTAAATTAATGTCTAATAAAAATGAGATTTCCAAGGGAATAAGATGTTCTTTCTGTGGCAAAAGCCAAGAATTAGTTAAAAAAATTATTGCGGGACCAAGTGTATATATATGTGATGAATGTATAGAAGTCTGCAATAGTATATTAGAAAACGAAACATTTGAAGATGTTGAATATGAAGACGTAAAAAAAGAAAAAATACCAACACCAGCCGAAATAAAAAAGATATTAGATGAATATGTTATAGGTCAAGAAAATGCTAAAAAAACATTAGCAGTGGCAGTTTATAATCATTATAAAAGAATAAATAATGAAGAAGCTATAGAAGATGTTGAAATACAAAAAAGTAATGTATTACTTATTGGACCTACAGGATGTGGAAAAACAGAACTTGCAAAAACATTAGCAAGAATATTAAATGTACCTTTTGCTATAGCAGATGCAACAACACTTACAGAAGCAGGATATGTTGGAGAAGATGTTGAAAATATTTTGTTAAAACTTATTCAAGCAGCTGATCAGGATATAGAAAAAGCTGAAAAAGGTATAATATATATAGACGAAATAGATAAGATATCAAGAAAATCTGAAAATCCATCTATAACAAGAGATGTTAGTGGTGAAGGTGTACAACAAGCGTTATTAAAAATAATAGAAGGTACAGTTGCTTCAGTTCCGCCACAAGGTGGAAGGAAACATCCACATCAAGAGTTTTTACAAATAAATACTGAAAACATATTATTTATTTGTGGTGGTGCTTTTGAAGGATTAGAAAATATAATAAAAGATAGAACTGGTAAAAAATCTATAGGTTTTGGTGCTTCAATAGAAAGCAAAAAAGATGCAGACAAATATAAAATTCTTCAAGATATGTTACCACAAGATTTATTAAAATTTGGTATGATACCAGAGTTTATAGGAAGATTGCCTATAATAGCAACATTAGAGGAATTAGATAAAAATGCATTAATAGAAATAGTAACTAAACCAAAAAATGCATTAATAAAACAATACAAAAAATTATTTGAATTAGATGATGTAGAATTAGAATTTGAGCATGATGCACTAGAATTAATAGTTGAAAAGGCAATAGAAAGAAACACTGGTGCTAGAGGATTAAGATCAATAATAGAAGATACAATGAGAGATATAATGTTTGAAATACCAGGAAATAGCAAAATAGAAAAATGTATAATAACAAAAGCAACAGTAGAAGGAAAAGAAGGACCAAAGCTAACAATAAATGAAAACAAACAGCCTAAGGATACAATAAAAAAGAAAAAATTATCTTCAACAAATAGAAAAGATGATAAAACAGCATAAAAATATAATAATATGAACATAAAGGGTACTAAAAAAGTGCCCTTTTATATTGCTTATATTTAACAATGAAACTAAAAACTTGAAAAAAATGGAAATATGTGGTATAATTTATGTATACTTTATAAAGGAGGTTTGACATCATGAGTAAGAAAAAACGGTCATTACAAAAGCAGGCAAAACAAAATTCACCGGCGAGGAAGGCAAAGGCTGCTAAAAAAGCTAAATATGCTTCTCCTGAATCAAAAATCAGATGGGAGCAAAAAAAGGCCGCTAGGCAGAAAAGGCAAGGACCTTCGAAATGAGCAGTAAATTTTGCTTTATGCATACAATGAAGAAATTCATTGTATGCATTTTTTTGCTCAAAATCATTATTTAAAACATTGTAAAAATAATGTATAAATGATATAATCATAAAATAAATTACAAAAAGGAGGAAAATATGTCTTTTATTATAGGAATAGATGGACCAGCAGGAAGTGGTAAGGGAACATTAACAAAATTAATAGCAAAAAAATTTGGATTAACACATATAGATACAGGAATAACTTATAGAGCAGTGGCAAAAGCGGTATTAGATAATAATATAAAGTTAGATGAGAAAGAAAAAATAATAGAAATAGCAAGAAATGTAGACATACAAATAGTGCCTGAAGAAAATGTAGATAAAGTATTCTTAAATGGAAAAGATGTAACTCAAGATATAAGATCAAAAGAAGTTACAGCAATAGTATCTCAAGTATCATCAATAAAAGAAGTAAGATTACTTATGGTAGAATTGCAAAGAAAACTAGCTAAAGGTAAGAATGTAATAATGGAGGGAAGAGATATTTGTACATATGTATTCCCTAATGCAGATATAAAAATATATTTAAAAGCATCACTGGAAGAAAGAGCAAGAAGAAGATTTGAAGAAAATAAGCAAAAGGGTATTAACATGTCTTATGAAGAAATTTTAGAAAGCATAAAATTGCGAGATGAAAATGATATGCATAAAGAAATAGGCTCATTGCAAGTTGCAGAAGATAGTATTGTTGTAGATACAACAGGATTAGAAATTGAGCAGTCATTAGAAAAATTATCAAAAATTATAGAAGAACGTATTAAAGAAATTAAAATTTGATTTTATTAGTTACCATGTTTTCAAAAAAACTACTTGAACAAGAAAGGAATTAAAATTTATGAAAAGAAAAATAATTAAAGCTGTTATAAGGTTTTATATGAGAATAGTATTTAGAATAAAAATTATAGGAAAAGAAAATATACCTAAGGAAGGTGCTTGCATAATTTGTGCAAATCATAAAAGTTACTATGATCCACCTCTTGTTGTTGCTTTCAATAAAAGACATATAAATATGATAGCAAAAAAAGAATTATACAAAAATCCATTACTTGCTTGGCTTGGAAAAACTTTTGATGTATTTCCAGTAGAAAGAGATGGAAAAGATATAGAAGCAGTTAAGCATTCATTAAAAATATTAAAAAATGGAGGAATCTTAGGAATATTCCCTGAAGGAACAAGACATGGAATGGAAAAGGGAATAAAAGTAAAAAGTGGCGCAGTACAAATGGCATTAAAAGCAGGAGTACCAATAATACCTGCCGGAATAAATGGAGAATATAAAATATTTAGAAAAATAACAATAACTTATGGAGCCCCAATATACTATGATAAAAACGAAATAAATGCACAGAATAAAGAGAAATTAGATGAATTAACTACAGAATTGATGAATACAATAGTTGGTTTGACAAAATAATACAAATGTTATATAATATATATTCGGTTTTGAAAGATAATTGCCATTTGGCATTATTGTTCAGTGAAAGAAAATCAATACTACACTTTTGTTTTTTCTTTCTCAAACAATTAGCCAAATGACTATTCTTTTTAAAAATAATATATTGAAAAAAGGAATGAGTACAGTTATGAATAATAAAAATATTAGAAATGTAGCAATAATAGCACACGTTGATCATGGAAAAACAACGCTAGTAGATGCACTATTAAAACAAAGTGGTACATTTAGGGATAATGAACAAATAGAAGAAAGAGTAATGGATTCCAATGATTTAGAGAGAGAAAGAGGAATAACAATACTTGCAAAAAATACATCTGTAATGTATGGAGATGTAAAAATAAATATAGTTGATACTCCAGGACATGCTGATTTTGGTGGAGAAGTAGAAAGAGTATTAAAAATGGTTGATGGAGTTGTACTTTTAGTAGATGCTTTTGAAGGTGCTATGCCTCAAACAAGAGAGGTTTTGAAAAAATCTTTAGCATTGAATTTAAAACCAATAGTAGTAATCAATAAAATAGATAGACCAGGTTCACGTCCATTAAAAGTAGTTGACGAAGTTTTAGAACTATTTATAGAATTAGGTGCAAACGATGATCAATTAGATTTTCCAGTTGTATATGCTTCTGGAAAACAAGGTGTTGGAAAATTAAATTTAGATGATGAAGCAACAGATCTAAAGTGCTTATTTGAGACAATAATAAATACGATAGAACCACCAGCATGCAATCAAGATGGACCTATGCAAATGCTAGTATCAAATATAGATTATGATGAATATGTAGGAAGAATGGCAGTAGGAAGAATTGAAAGAGGAATTATAAAAAACGGAATGCCAGTAGTTGTATGCAAAAAGGATAAAACAGAAAATGCAAAAATTACAAAATTATACACTTATGCAGGATTAAAAAAGATAGAAGTTGAAGAAGCACTAGCAGGAGATATAGTTGAAATTGCAGGCGTTACAGATATAAATATAGGAGATACAATTTGTGATATTAATAATCCAGAAAAAATAGATTTCGTAGATATAGATGAACCTACTGTATCAATGACATTTAGCGTAAATGATGGACCTTTCGCAGGACAAGAAGGACAATTTGTTACATCAAGACATTTAAGAGATAGATTATTTAAAGAATTAGATAGAAATGTTAGTTTAAGAGTAAAAGAAACAGATAGAGCAGAAAGCTTTGAGGTTTCAGGTAGAGGTGAATTACATTTATCTGTATTAATAGAAACTATGAGAAGAGAAGGATTTGAATTATTAGTATCTCGTCCAAAAGTTATATTCAAAGAGGAAAATGGAAAAAAACTTGAGCCAATGGAAAGACTAGTAGTAACGGTTCCAGAAGAATTTTTAGGAAATGTAATAGAAAAATTAGGAAAAAGAAAAGGCGAAATGGTTAATATGGAGCCAACAGGAGATGGACACACAAAAGTAGAATTTAAAATACCTGCAAGAGGACTAATAGGATATAGAACAGAATTTATGACAGATACAAAGGGTAATGGAACAATGAATAGTGTGTTTGACGGATATGAAGAATATAAAGGGGATATATCTGCAAGAACAAGAGGCACAATAGTTGCATTTGAAAAAGGAACATCTGTAACTTATGGTTTATATAATGCTCAAGATAAAGGAGAGCTATTGATAGGACCAGGTGTCGAAGTATATGAAGGAATGATAGTAGGATTAAACTCTAGATCAGAAGATTTGGCAATAAATGTATGTAAAGAAAAGCATTTAACAAATACAAGAGCATCTGGATCAGATGATGCTTTACGTTTAGTTCCGCCATTACAATTCTCATTAGAGAAAGCAATAGAATTTATAAATGATGATGAATTAGTAGAAGTTACACCAAAAAATATTAGATTAAGAAAGAAAATATTAGATACAAAGACAAGAGAAAGAATGGCCAGACGATAAAACCTTTTTATAAAAAACACAAATATATTATTTTTATGCACCAAGGTTAAGCAATCTTTATCGGATTTTAATATAGTAGGGAACGACGCCCTCGTCGTTCCGCTTTTTGTTATATTGATAGGAGATAAATTAATGAATAAAATTGAACTACAAAAAATAAAAGAAAAAGCACTAGAAGAACATATACCAATAATAATGGACGATACTTTAGAAGAAATACAAAAAATATTAATACAAAGTAAGCCAAATAAAATATTGGAAATTGGAACTGCAGTGGGATATTCTGCAATATGTTTTAGCGAATTTTTAAGTGAAAATGGAAAAATAGATACAATAGAAAGAGATGCAGATAGAGTAAATGAAGCAAGAAAAAACATAAAATTAACAGAAGTAGAAGAAAAGATAAATATATATGAAGGAGACGCAGTAGATATACTTCCAACATTGAATGAAAAATATGATATAGTATTTATTGATGCTGCGAAAGGCAAATATCCTTTTTTTCTACAACAAGCAATAAGAATGATAAAGAAAAATGGAATAATAATAGCAGATAATGTTTTATATAAGGGATATGTAATGGGAGATTACAATAAACACAAACAGCGTACCGCAGTAAGAAATTTGCGAGAATATATAAAAGAAATAACAGAAAATGAAAATATAGAAACAAAAATATTAGAAGTAGGAGATGGACTTGCAATAAGTAAAATAATAGCTTAATTAAGAACCTTTAGACATTTTGAATGTTTAAAGGTTCTTAAATCATTACTTTAGCATGTGCAATACAAGATAAAATAGTATCTACAATATATATTAAACATAAAATCTTAATAATAGTTGATTGAATTAAAACAGGAATCTTTTTAATGATTCTTTTATTCAACTGCTTTTTCATAAACGGATGAATATGGTTTATAAATAAAATAGCAGAAACACCCCAAACAAAAGAAAATAATACAGATATTCTACCGTTTAAATTAAAAAATTCATTTGTATAATCCCACCAATGAGCCATAAAAGCACCTTCAAGTGCAAAACTAACAAAATATTCAAAGGCAGAAAATACAATCATAGACATAAAAAATAGTTTAAAAGAATTTTTTTGATATTTTCTTAAAAATATTAATAAAATTAAGGCACCATATCCATAAATAGGACACATTGGTCCAAAAAGAAAGCCTCTTTTTACAAAATGACCTAACTCGTAAACAGCATATAAAGTTTCAAAGCACCAACCTAAAAAGGCATAAATAAAAAAATATAATATATAATTTTCAAGTTTTGATAATCTAACCTTTTTATTATTATTTTTCATTAATATCCCCCAATTTTCAACTGTACATATCATATCAAAAATGAATACAAAAGTAAATAACTAATGTTGATTATTTATAATATATATTATATAATTATTAGGTATTTATTAGAATTACTTGTAGGGGTGGCATTGTATGCCACCCGCAATAGGTTAAAGGAGAAATATTATAATGTATAATTTATTAGGAATAAGTAATGAAATAGTAGAATTATCAGAAAAAGTAGAAGAAGAATTATCAGAAATATTTAAAAAAGTAAATAAAAATTGTGAAAAAACTAGCATGAAAGTATTAAATGCTTTTCAAGAAAATAATGTTTCAGAAATGCATTTTGGTTCAACTTCTGGATATGGATATGGAGATATCGGAAGAGACACTATAGAAAAAATATTTGCTAAAGTTTTAGGCGCAGAGGATGCGTTAGTAAGAAATCAATTCATATCTGGTACACATGCTCTAACCGTTACATTATTTGCAATGCTAAGGCCAAATGATATAATGTTAAGCATAACAGGAAAACCTTATGATACATTAGATCAAGTAATAGGATTAGAAGAGAATGATAGTTCACTACAATCATATAATATAAACTATGAACAAATAGATTTAATAGATAGTAAATTTAACATTGAAGCAATAAAGAAAAGAGCAGAAAAAAATGATATAAAATTAATAACAATACAGCGCTCTA
Organism: uncultured Clostridia bacterium; assembly: GCA_947629555.1. Lineage (GTDB taxonomy): Bacteria > Bacillota > Clostridia > TANB77 > CAG-508 > CAKPQL01. The sequence goes on from CANRED010000002.1 coordinate 17,625, forward strand.
GAGGATATGCTTTAAGGAATAGCTTAACTGTGGAAGAAATTGGAGAGGCAATAAAAGCAATAAGAGGAGTTAATAAAACTGCAATAATAATGGTAGATAATTGTTATGGAGAATTTGTACAAGAAATAGAACCAATAGAAGTTGGTGCAGACTTAATAGTGGGCTCATTAATAAAAAATTTAGGCGGTGGAATTGCACCAAATGGCGCTTATGTTGCAGGAAAAGAAAAATTAATAGAACTTGTTGCAGAAAGATTAACAGCACCTGGACTAGGAAAAGAAGTTGGACCAACACTTGGAATAAACAAAAGTATTTTACAAGGGCTTTTTATGGCACCACATGTGGTTGCAAGTAGTTTAAAAACAGCAATATTTGCAAGTAGAATATTGGAAAAATTAGGATATAAACCAAATCCATTATATAATGAAAAAAGAGCGGATATAGTTCAAACTATAGAATTTGGAGATAAAGAAAAATTAATAAAATTCTGTCAAGGAATACAAATGGGTTCACCAGTAGATTCAAAATCAATACCAGAACCATGGGACATGCCAGGATATACAGACAAGGTAATAATGGCAGCAGGAGCATTTACAGCAGGTTCATCAATAGAATTAAGCTGTGATGCACCAATAAGACCACCTTATGTTGCATTTCTACAAGGTGGATTAACCTATGAATATGGAAAATTAGGAGTTTTAAAAGCAATACAAAATATAATGTAGGGAACAGCACACTCTTGGCTCCATTATGTAGGAGTCGATGCCCACATCGACCCGTTGGAGCTGTCACTGTAGGGAACGACGCCCTCGTCGTTCCGTTGGAGCTGTCACCGAAGGTGACTGAGGGTTATAAAAAGGAGAAAAATAAATGAAGGTAATTGTAATTGGAGGAGGACCAGCAGGAATGCTAGCAGGGATTAGCGCAGCAAAACAAGGAGACTCTGTAACAATATTAGAAAAAATGAATTCATGTGGTAGAAAATTACTAATAACAGGAAAAGGAAGATGCAATATAACAAGTAGCCTCAACATGGATGAATTTATAAAGAATATACCAGGAAATGGTAGATTTTTGTATAGTGCATTTAAAAACTTTACTAATACAGATATAATACAAATGTTAGATAAAGAAGGAGTAAAAGTTAAAGGCGAAAGAGGAAATAGAATATTCCCATTATCAGATAAATCACAGGATGTACTAAACGCACTATTAAAAATATTAAAAAAATTAAATGTTACAATAAAAACGAACGCAAAAGTAAAAGATATTATTGTAGAAAATGATGTTGCAAAAGGTGTCGTATTAGAAGATGAAAAAATATATGCAGATAAAATAATACTTGCAACAGGAGGAAAAAGTTATCCTGAAACAGGATCTACAGGAGATGGATTTAAAATAGCAAATAAAATAGGACATACTGTTACAGAATTAAAGGCATCATTAGTTCCGTTAGAAATATATGAATCATATTTATATAAACAATTACAAGGATTAAGTTTAAAAAACGTAGGAATAAAGATAAAAGATATAGAAAAAAGTAAAATAATATATGAAGATTTTGGAGAAATGATATTTACGCACTTTGGTGTATCTGGACCAACTATATTAAGTGCTTCAGCAATATTATTAAGGTACAAAAATATAGATGAACTATTAAAAAATAAGAAAATAAAGTTATATATAGATTTAAAACCCGCACTTACAGAAGAACAATTAGATTTAAGAATAAGAAGAGATTTTGAAGAAATAAAAAATAAGCAATATAAAAACAGTTTAGATAAGTTATTGCCTCAAAAATTAATACCTTCAATTATTTATTTAAGTGAAATAAATGAAAACAAACAAGTTAATGAGATAACAAAAGAGGAAAGAATAAAATTAGTAAAATTATTGAAAAATTTTGAGGTAACAATAAAAATGTTTAGACCAATAGAAGATGCAATAATAACAGCAGGAGGAATTGATACAAAACAAATTAATCCTAAAACAATGGAATCAAAAGTAATAAAAAATTTGTACTTTGCAGGAGAAATAATTGATGTAGACGCATATACTGGAGGATTTAATTTGCAAATAGCATATTCAACCGGATATACTGCGGGAATGCATATAGAGTAGGAGATAGTATGGAATTTAAATTTAAAACAATACGTGAAAATGTAACTGCACAAATTGTAGAAAAAAAGTCAAAGTTTATTGCTAATATGTTTTATGTAGAAACAATAGAAGAAGCGGATAGAATAGTAAAAGAAATAAAAAAGAAATATCATGATGCAAGGCATAATTGTTTTGCATATATATTAGAAACAGGAGAGCAAGAAGGCTTGCTTGTAAAATATAATGATGATGGAGAGCCAAGTGGAACAGCAGGTGCGCCTATGTTAAACATACTTGCAAATGAAGGTTTATCTAATGTATTAGTTATAGTTACAAGGTATTTTGGCGGAATACTATTAGGAACAGGAGGTTTAGTTAGAGCATATTCAGAAGCGGTTAAGGAAGCATTAAATATTGCAAGTTATGTAGAAAAAACAAAAGGAAATGTTGTAGAAATCGAAATAGAATATAATGATTTGGATAAAGTAAAATATTATTTAAAACAAAATAATATAAAAATAGTAGAAAATACATACAAAGAAAACGTTATTTTAAAGGTAGAAATGAGAAAAGAACAATTAAAAGAATTTACAAATAATTCCAAAAATATGAATTTTAAAATAATAAACTACAACATTTTAGAAGAAAAAAACATTGAAATATAAACAAAAAATTCAAAAAATAGAAAAAATTTCCAAAAAAGTATTGCAATACTATTAAAATTGTACTATAATTCGAAATGTAAAATTTTTACAAAAATTATACTTTAGAGGAGGAATTGTTTTGAAAGAGAAAATAACAGTTTTAATTGCAGATGACAATAGGGAATTTGTAAATACCCTAGTAGGTCATTTAGAACAAGAAGAAAATATGGAGGTAATTGCATTAGCAAAAGATGGTGAAGAAGCTTATGAAATGATTATAAACACACAACCAGATATTGTATTATTAGATGTAATAATGCCACATTTAGATGGATTAGGTGTGCTAGAGAAAATAGGTAAGGCTAATATGGCAAAACAACCAACATTTATAATGTTATCAGCAGTTGGTCAAGATAAAATAACACAAAAAGCTATTAACTTAGGTGCAGAATATTACATAGTAAAACCATTTGATATTGAAATATTAATACAAAGAATGAATGAAATAAAATATTATCAACCAAGTCAATCAAAAACAACATTTATAAATAAAGAGATAAGAGCTCCATACATAGATATAAGTAATACAGATAAAAAGAAAGAGGGGGCACTAGAGGCATTAGTTACAAATGTAATACATGAGGTAGGTGTACCTGCGCATATAAAAGGATATCAATATTTAAGAGAAGCAATAATGATGGTAATTGAAGATATTGAAATAATTAATCAAATAACAAAATTACTTTATCCAGAAATTGCAGAAAAGTTCCATACAACACCAAGTAGAGTAGAAAGAGCAATACGTCATGCAATAGAAGTTGCTTGGTCAAGAGGACAAAACGAAACAGTAGAAAGTATATTTGGATATACTGTATCAGCAGCAAAAGGAAAGCCAACAAATAGTGAATTTATCGCAATGATAGCTGATAAATTAAGACTAGAATTAAAGAGTGCGTAATTAAATAAGAAAATTGGTCGAACGAAAGCTTTAGATGAAACTAATAAATACAAAACAGTAAGAAATTTATCTTACTGTTTTGTATGTTTAATCTATTTTAAACAATATTTTTATAAAAAACTAAAAAAAGTATTGACAAAAAAAATCGTAAGTATTATAATAAATAACTGTTAGAGGTAACGCAGGTGTAGTTCAATGGTAGAACCCCAGCCTTCCAAGCTGGCTACGTGGGTTCGATTCCCACTACCTGCTCCAAACAAAAAATTACGAACTTTATTAGTTCGTAATTTTTTTGCACTTATTATTCTTTTGGATAATCTTCTACATATCCAATTTGTGAATCTATTTCAATCCAAGTTCCATCTTCCATTTGTATTTCATTCCACTGATGTTCCCACTTATTTGCATTAATATGTTTACTTTGTAAACCAGCTGCATTACACATTAAAGTAACAGCTTTACAACGACCAGAGCATGCAGCCTTTTTTAAAATAAGAGCGGCATAGGCTTCATTTCCAAAATTTGTTTTATAATCTTCAAGAGATTGATCCTCTTGTCTTTCTACATTATCAGCAATATAATAGCAAATTGCTTTTGCTTTTTCATAATTAGTCATTCCAGGTGTTATAATTCGAGAAACTACACGTTTAGCCTCTGCTTGAGCAAGTGACAATCTACCAGCAAGTGTACTTTCAGGAGATGCACTACTTGAACTTCCGGAAGAAGTATTTCCACTAGTTGAACTACCACTAGAAGAACTACTTGATTTTTTATTATTAGATGTACTACCACTAGTAGTTGGCTTAGGGGAAGGAGTAACAGCTTTTTCTTTTACTGTAACAGTAAATTCTTGAGTTGTTTCATTTTTATTTTTATCTACTGCTTTTGCAGTTAGTGTATATGTACCTGCTTTATTAGCATCAAATTCTCCTTCTACAATTACTTCTAAATCGCCATCTATTTCATCTTTTGCAGTAATACCTTGTTTTACATCAAAAGTGTCACCTTCTGTTATTTCAATATCTTGTACACCAGATAGTACTGGTTTTTGAGTATCTACAATTTCCCATATAAATTCCTTTTGTGATACAATATTTTGATTTAAAAATAAAACTTTATCACAACTAATAGTTATTTTAATTTTAACATTTCCAACATCTTCAAAAATATATTCTTCAGATGGACTAAAAACTTCATCATTAATTTTTATTTCAATTATACTATTTTCAGCAAGTTCATTACTGGCAACGAGTTTTCCTAAAATATTTTCATAAGTTATACTATCTCCATATTCAATAGTTTCTTGAATTTCTTTTATAGCATTTGCATTTTTTATTTGTATGTTGTTTTTTTCATTTTGAATATAAAAATATCCGCCAATAATTAAAGTAACAGCTAGTAAAATCAAAATAATAAATATAATTAAAAATACTTTTAGACCTGTATGTTTTTTCTTAGGAAGTTTCTCTTCATCAGACATATTAATTCCTCCTTTGTATACTATAATATAATTATATTACTTTATTCGACAATTTTCAAATAAAATAATATGGAAAATATTGCGTGATTATTACTAAAATTTATGATAAAAATATACACATTTAAGGAAATATATGGTATACTTATTATATTGCTATAAAAATAATATATAAGAGGTGACTTATGGGATTTTTCGAAAAGCTAAAAACTGGATTAGGCAAAACAAGAGATTCATTTAATGAAAAAATGAACAATGTATTTAGTGCATTTAGAAAAGTGGATGAAGAATTATTAGATGAATTAGAAGAAATATTAATAATGTCAGATATAGGTGTTGAAACATCAACTAAAATAATATCAAATTTAAGAGATAGAATAAAAAAAGAAAAAATTACAGAAGAAACTGATGTAAAAAAAGCATTAAAAGAAGAAATGGTAAAAATATTAGAGGAACCCAATAAAGAATTAAAATTAAATACAAAACCATCAATTATATTAGTTGTAGGAGTTAATGGAGTAGGAAAAACTACTTCAATAGGTAAAATCGCAAATAGACTGAAAAAAGATGGAAAAAATGTAGTAATTGCAGCAGCAGATACATTCAGGGCAGCAGCGGTAGAACAATTAGAAATATGGGCAAATAGAGCAGGGGCAAAACTTATAAAAAAAGACGAAGGTTCAGATCCGGCATCTGTAATATTTGATGCAATAAAGGTAACAAAAGAAGAAAATGCTGATGTATTAATTTGCGATACAGCAGGAAGATTACACAATAAAAAATATCTTATGGATGAATTACAAAAAATAAAAAAAGTTATAGACAGAGAATTGCCAGAATGTGATAAAGAAATATTGATTGTTTTAGATGCTACAACAGGACAAAACGCAATTTCACAAGTAAAGGCATTTAAAGAAACAGTAGATTTAACAGGTATTGTACTTACGAAATTAGATGGAACAGCAAAGGGAGGAGTAATTTTAGGAATAGTATCCGAAAACGACATACCAGTTAAGTTTATAGGAGTAGGAGAACAAATAGATGATATGGAAATATTTAATGCTGAAGAATTTGTTGATGCAATAATATAGGAGGTAATATGCAAACAGAAAATGGAAAAATAGAAATACAAAAGAAAAGTAAAAAAAGAATGTTACTTGTTTTGATTTTTTTAGCTATATATCTATTATATTGCTATATTACACTTAGAGGAAATTATTTAGCAGTATTAGAAATAGGAGAGCAATATACAGATGTATTTACAAAAAATGTATATTATAAAATAATTTGTAGTTTTGCTAATTTTGCAGTTATATTCTTAAGCATTTACATAACTACAAACATAATAAAAAAAGGATTAAAAAAGTTTTTTGCAGAAGAAAAGAAACCGTTCCCTAAATTACCAAATAAGTCAATAGCATTTATTGTAAGTATTATTGTAACAATGTTTGCTTCAGATATGTTAACGCAAAAAGTTATGCTTATGTTTCATAGTGGATGGTTTGGTGAGACAGATCCAATATTTAATTTAGATATAGGATATTATATGTTTCAAAAACCATTTATAGAATTTATATTAATATATTTTATGGTATTAATTATAGCACTTACTATATATATAGCAGCTTATTACATAATAGTTTTCAATAAATACTTTCAAGAAGGAATAAATCCGGAAACTTTAAAGAAAAATACCTTTATAAAGCAATTAATGGTAAATATTATGATTATTGCAATATTAATATCTGGATTAGTATTTGTAAAAACACAAGATATATTGTATGGCAGTATTTTAAATTTAGCTAACAGCGAGAAAACAACATTATTAGGAGCAGGATTATCTGATGTTACAATAAAATTATGGGGATATAGAATACTTGCAGTATTGATAACTGTTTGTGTATTTTTAGCAATTAGATTTTTTAAGAAATCAAAAACAAAAAAACTTATTGTATCTTTGTTTGTAATACCAGTTTATTTAATAATTATGTTTGTTATAATTATTGGATTTGACTTGTTATATGTTAATCAAAGCAAATTAGATAAAGAAAAAGAATATATATATTATAACTTAAGAAACACAAAACAGGCTTATGGAATTGATATACAAGAAATAGAAATAGATAATAGTCAAATTGAAGAGCTAGAAGAAATAAAAGATTACGAAGAGGTTTTAAATAATATTAATTTAGTAACAAGAAATGTAACACTTGAAAATTTGCAACTGTATCAAACAAATTTAGGATATTATAACTATAAAAATCCAAAGATTGGATTATATGATATACAAGGAAAATCATCACTTGTGTATGTAACTCCAAGGGAAATAGTAAGTAATGCAACAGGAAGAACTTATAATAATAAAACATATCAATATACACATGGATATGGTGCAGTTATTACATCTGCTGTTTCAACATCAGAATTAGGGAATGTTAATTATATACAAAAAGAATTTGATTTATCAGATGAAAAGATAGATATAAATGAGCCTAGAATATATTTCGGACTATCAACAGATGAAACTGTTGTAACTAAAGCAAAAAACACATTAGAATATGATTATCCAAAAACAAATACAACAAATAGCGAAAATACATATAATGGACAATCTGGATTAAATTTAAACTTTTGGGATAGATTAATTTTAGGAATATCAAAAGGAGATTTAAAATTAGCATTCTCTACTAATGTAACTAAAGATAGTAAGATATTAATAAATAGAAACATAGTAGAACGTGCAAAAACAATAATGCCGTATTTAATGTATGATACTAATCCATATATGGTAATTACAGATGCCGGAAAATTAGTATGGGTACTAGATGCATATACAACTTCAAATAATTATCCATATTCTCAAGAAACAATAATAGAAGTAGATGGATTTAAACATAAAATTAATTACATAAGAAATTCAGTAAAAGTATTAATTGATGCGTATGATGGAACAGTAAAATTTTATTTAACAGATAAAACTGATCCAATAGCAATGGCATATAATAACATATATCCAACTTTATTTGAAGAAAACGAAATACCAAAAGATATAGGAAAACATATTGTATATTCAGAATATTTATATAATATTCAAGCACAAATGATATCACTATATCATGATGTACAAACAGAAGTATTGTATAGAGCAGATGATGTGTGGACAATAGCAGATCAAAATATTTCTAATGTATCAGCAAATTCAGCTACTCCGATAGAACCATATTATACTGTTGTAAAAACAGTAGATTCAGAAGAAAGTAAATTAGGATTAGTAGTACCATATACACAAGTTGGAAAGCAAAATATTGTATCATACTTAATAGGTACATATGATAACAACAGTAAAGCTCGATTAACTATATACAAATATAAAGAAGGTAGCAATATATTAGGACCAATTCAGTTAGATACTCAAATAGAAGAGGATGAAGAATTAAATAATGAAATTGCTTCGATAAATGTTACAGGAACAAAAATTATAAGAAATATGATAATAGTTCCAATAGACAATGCGTTGTTGTATGTAGAACCAATTTATCAAGTTATGCTTAATGAAAATCAAGAACCAAGGTTAAAAAAGGTAGTAGTGGCAACAGGAACAAAGCTAGCTATAGGAAATAACCTAGAAGAGGCCCTAACAAATCTTTCATCACAATATGCAGTAAATATAGAAGTAGAAAATACTGAAACAATAGAAGATTTAATAAAAGCAATAATAAAAGCAAATAATAATTTAGAAGAATCTAGTGAAAGCAACGATTGGGAGCTAATTGGAAAAGATTTACAAAGGTTACAAAATTTAGTAAACGAATTAGAAAAAAGAGTTGAAGAAGATAAACAAAATGACTATGTACAAGAATAATATGAATATAAATAAAAAAATCATCCAAACTACATTTGGGTGATTTTTCATGTTAAAGGATTTAAAAAATAAGATAGATAAAATATACGAAAATTTTGAAAAGGCAAATATAATGGAAATAACATATATATTGGGCAACAAAAAAGAAATACTAAAAAGAAATTTTATTGCAGGCATTTCAAGAGGAGTAGGAATAGGAATAGGAGTTACATTAATAACAGCTTTATTAGTGTATATATTGCAAAAAATAATATTATTAAATATTCCAATTATAGGAGATTATATATCGGATATAGTAGAAATTGTAGAAAACAATGCTGGTAAGGTCTAAAAATATGTTTACAAAAAGTATATAATGATATAAAATGTATAAGAATTATTTTCGGTAAGGAGAGAATGATAATGAAAATGAAAAGAATAATAATAGCCATAATATTAATTGCAATATTATCTGGAATTGCAGTAGTAATAAATAAGAATAAAAATGAAGAGGTACCTATAGAAGAAAATACAAATGTTGTAGATACTGAAGAAAAGGAAATAGAAGAACAAGAAGTTGCAGATAATCCTTTAGCAATTCATGGAGCATTAAAAGTAGAAGGAACAAATATAGTTGATAAAAATGGACAAGTAATGCAATTAAAAGGAATAAGTACCCATGGATTACAATGGTATCCACAATATGTAAATAAAGAAGCATTTAAGTATATGATGGATGAATGGGGAATAAATGTTGTAAGACTTGCAATGTATTCAGACCCAAATGTTGGATATAAAAAAGAAATTCATAAAACAGTAGAAGAAGGTATAAATTACGCAACAGAACTAGGATTATACGTTATAGTAGATTGGCATATTTTATCAGATGGTAATCCTAACTTACATAAAACAGAGGCGATTGAATTTTTTAAAGAAATTGCAAATCTTTATAAAGATAATGAAAATATAATATATGAAATCTGTAATGAGCCAAATGGAAACGTAACGTGGGAAAGAGATATAAAGCCTTACGCACAGGACGTAATAAAAGAAATAAGACAAATAGATGTAGATTCAATAATAATATGTGGAACACCAACTTGGTCACAAGATGTGGATATTGTTGCGAAAAGCCCAATAGAAGGATATGATAATATTATGTATGCATTACATTTCTATGCAGCAACACATACTGACTGGCTAAGAAATAAAGCACAACAAGCCATAGATAGTGGATTACCAATATTTGTGTCAGAATTTAGTATATGTGATGCATCTGGAAATGGAGCAATCGATTATAATCAAGCAGAAGAATGGATAAAATTTTTAAGTAAAAATAATATAAGTTGGGTATTATGGAATCTATCAAATAAGCAAGAAACATCTGCAATAATATTATCAAATTGTAACAAAACAACTGGCTGGTTACAAGAAGAATTATCAGAAACAGGAAAATGGTTTGTAGAAAAATTAAAATAAATTTAGATGCCTTGGTTCCCTTATTATATGGAACGGACTAGGGTGTCGTTCCAATCCACGAAGACATACCAGAGGAGAATTAAAATTACCCAAAAGGAGTTTTAAATATGAAAAAAGTATCTGTAGTAATACCTATGTACTATGAAGAAGAAGTTGCACAAGAATGTTATGAAAGAGTAGTAAAAGTATTAAAGAGCATACAAGATTATGAATACGAAATTATATTCATAAATGATGGCAGTAAAGATAAAACATTAGAAATATTAGAAGCAATAGCAAAACAAGATAAAAATGTAAAAATAATATCTTTTTCTAGAAATTTTGGACATCAAGCAGCAGTAACAGCTGGAATAAAATATGTAACAGGAGATGCGGTAGTTATAATAGATGCAGACTTGCAAGATCCACCTGAATTGATACCAGAAATGCTAAAATTATGGGAACAAGGAAATGAAGTGATATACGGAAAAAGAAAAACAAGACAAGGAGAATCTAGATTTAAATTATTAACAGCAAAGTTATTTTACAAGACATTAAATGCATTATCTGATGTTGACATACCAAAAGATACAGGAGATTTTAGACTAGTAGATAAGAAAGTTATAGATGTAGTAAACTCAATGCCAGAACATAACAAATTCTTAAGAGGATTATTTAGTTGGGTAGGTTTTAAGCAAACGGCTTATGAATATGAAAGAAAAGAAAGATTTGCAGGCAAAACAAAATATCCATTTAAGAAAATGTTGAAATTAGCAGGAGATGGAATAATAAGTTTTTCTAGTAAACCACTAAAAATAGTAGGTGGACTAGGTATAATATCGATAATATTATCAATTATAATACTTATATATTCATTAATTTCATATATATTTGAACTAAATAGCTTAACTCCTGGCTGGACTTCAATAATGGTAGCAATAACTTTATTTAGTGGAGTGCAACTGTTATCAATATGGGTAATGTCTGAATATATGGCAAGAATTTATGATGAAACAAAAAATAGACCACAGTATATAATAGATAAAAAAATAAATGTAAATGAGGAAGAACAATGATAAAATTAATTGAAAAAATAATTGATTTCTTTATAAAGTTATTGGGACGAGAAGTATTTTAGTAGATAAATTAGGTTGGAATGGACTAATTTGTAAAGTATTAGTAAACATATTAGTAATTATATTAAATTATATAGCAAGCAAATTGATTATATTTAAAAAGAAGTAGATGAAACAGTAAAAAATTAGTATATGTTTATATAATATTGTCGCATTTTGCCTTGACAAATTATAGCATAAAGTATAAAATTGTTCCTAAAGGAGATTGAAAAATATGTGGGGAGATATAGCAATAGCATTTTTACTGGCTTTTATAACATCATATGTTTTTACACCTTTTTCAATAAGATTAGCGAAAAAAGTCAAAGCATGGGATATTCCCAAAGATAAAAGAAAAATACATAAAAAGCTAATGCCAAGATTAGGTGGATTAGCAATTGTTATAGGATTTTTAACGTCAACAATATATTTAATTATTGTAATGTCATTAGAAAATAAGTTAGATATAATAAGTGATGATAATTATAAAAAAATTATAGGTGTTTTTATTGCTATAGCTGTTTTAGAATTATTTTGCTATTTAGATGATACTAAAGGAATAAAACCTATAATTAAGTTGTTTGGACAGCTATGTGCTGCTATTATTGTTATAAAAAGTGGATTGGTAATAGACAGAGTATTTATACCAGGAAAAGAAACGTTTATCACAAATGAAATATTTTTAAATATACTTACAGTAGTTTGGATTGTAGGTATAACAAATGCTATAAATTTAATGGATGGTTTAGATGGTTTGTCTAGTGGAATTTCGTTAATTGCATCTATATGTTTAACAATAATATTTGCATTAGGAAATTCTCCAATAATTTCAATTATATTTGCTACAGCATTAGCAGGAGGAATATCTGGATTTTTACCATTTAATTCTAATCCAGCACGAACTTTTATGGGAGATACAGGATCTAACTTTATAGGATTTTTATTGGCGATTATATCAATAATGGGAGTAGTAAAAACATATACTGCAATAATACTTATTGCTCCATTATTAATATTAGCATTACCAATTTTTGATACATGTTCAGCAATGCTAAGAAGAATAATTAAACATAAATCTATTAAAGCTGTATTTGTTGCAGATAGAGAACATATACATCATAAATTAATAGATAGAGGATATACACAAAAACAAGCAGTAGCCATATTATATGGAATAAGTGCAATATTTGGATTAACTGCTATTATATTAATAGAAAGTGGATTCTGGAAAGCGTTATCATTTATTTTATTTGTTGCAGCAATAGTAGCAATAGGATATAAAGATATTCTAAAACCACAAAAACAAAATAAATAATCTAGGAATAAATATACTAGGAGGAAATAAATACAATGAGTAGAAAGCAAAAAAACAAAGAAAATGATAAAAGAAAAGGTAATAATATATTGCGCATTATTTTTATAATTATGACAATAGCATTTATTATAATAAGTATAAGATTTTATTATTCTATTATAAATATGAATATGCTACCATCTTTGTATACAATAATTTTTACTGTTATAATTGCAGTAATTACAGTATTATTAGTTATAGGTTTATCTAAAAAACATAAAACTTTAAAATTAAATATTATTTGTTTAATTTTAATAATTATAATGTCATCTATTTATGTTTTTGCCAATAAATATGTAGATGTAACAATGGAATTTTTAAGTAAAATACTTACAGAAATAGTTGAAGTAGAAGAATATTACGTTGTAGTAAAAGCTGATAGTCAATATAATGATTTAAATGATATAAAAAATGAAGAAGTATATGTATTTCAAGTAGAAAATGAAATAACAGAAAAAATATTTTCAAATACAAATGTAGAAATAAGATTTGCAGATAATTTAGTAACTTTAGGAAATGAACTAGTAAATAATCAAATAGATGCTATAGTTGTAAGTTCATCACAATATACTATGTTATCAGATCAAATAGAAAATTTCGCTAGTAAAACTAAAATTATAAAAAAAGAAATGCGCATAATAGAAAATCAAGCTACAATAGAAGATGCAAATTCAAAATATACTATAAAAGATAAGGTATTTAATATATATATTAGTGGAATAGATACATTTGGAAACATAGAAGCAGTATCTAGAAGTGATGCAAACATGGTAGCAACAATAAATTTAAATACACATGAAGTACATCTTACTTCAATTCCAAGAGATTATTATGTAACATTACATAGTAAAAAAGCAAAAGACAAGTTAACACATTCTGGAAATTTTGGCATAGCAGAAACAGTTACAACTGTTGAAGATTTACTTGATATAGATATAAATTATTACTTGAGAATTAATTTTACAACTGTTATAAAATTAGTAGATGCATTAGGTGGAATTGATGTATATTCTGAATATGAGTTCTCACGCCATGGATACGATTTAAAAAATCAATATAATTTCAAAAAAGGATATAATCATCTAAATGGGGAAGCAGCATTACTATTTAGTAGGGAAAGACTTTTAATACCTGATGGAGATAATCAAAGAATAAAAAATCAACAAAAAGTAATAGAAGCAATTATGAATAAAGTTTTAAATAGTAAAACAATATTAACTAAATATACAGATATTTTAAACTCGTTATCTCAAAGTTTTAACACTAATATAGATCAAGACGAACTTAGCAATATAGTAAAAATGCAATTAGAAAGTATGCCTAAGTGGAAAATTACTGAAGTTTCATTAACAGGAAAAGATGCGGAAAGAACCACTTATTCATTAGGAACTCAACCACTATATGTTATGCTTCCAGATAATGATTCAATAGAGCATGCAAAAGATGAAATAAATAGAGTAATGCAAGAAAGATAGCCTAAGATATAAAAATCATAATAATATGTAACGAATTGAGTATAAATTTGTTACATATTATTATTTTATTAAGAAAAATACTTGCAAATATAAAAATAATGTAATATAGTAAGAAAAGATGTTAAATATGCATTTAAAATAGAATAAAACTGCAAGAAAAATATAGTAGAAAAAATGAAAAGTAGGAGTGAATTATGAAAATATTAGCAATATGTCAACATTATTATCCAGAGCAATTTAGAATAACAGATATATGTGAAACTCTTGCTAATCAAAGAAATGATGTTACTATATTAGCGGGATTACCAAACTATCCAACAGGCATAGTTCCTAAAGAATATAAATTTTTTAGAAAAAGAAAAGAAATAATAAACAATGTTAAAGTAATAAGATGTTTTGAAATAGGAAGAAGAAAAGGAAAAATTTGGAGAATATTAAATTACTTAAGTTATATGATTTCTGCAAGTTTTAAAGCAATATTTTTAAAAAGAGATTTTGATGCTATATATGTATATCAATTATCTCCTATAACAATGGCGATACCAGCTATTATATATAAAAAAACTCATAAAAATAAAAAAATTAATTTATATTGCTTAGACTTATGGCCAGATAGCCTTTTAGTTGAAAATTTTAGTAAAGACGGAAAAGTATATAAAATAACAAAAAAACTTAGCAAATGGGTTTATAATAAATTCGATTCAATATCAGTAAGTTCTGAAGAATTTAAAAACTATTTTAGAGAAGAACTAAACATTGATAAAGACATTGTTTATATGCCACAATATGCTGAAGATTTATTTAGTAATATAGAACAAAAATCAATAAATAAAAGTGATTCCATTAATTTGGTTTTTGCTGGAAATATAGGAAAAGCACAAAGTGTTGAAACAATAATAAGTGCTGCTTCAAAATTAGAAAATCAGAAAATAAAAATACATATTGTAGGTGATGGAACTTCTTTAGAAGAGTGTAAGGAATTAGCTAAAAAACTGGGAGTAGATAATATAACATTTTATGGAAGAAAACCAATAGAAGAAATGAATTATTATTATAATATGGCAGATGCAATGCTAATAACATTATCCAATAATGAGGTGATTAATAAGACTATACCTGGAAAATTGCAATCATATATGGCTGCAAGAAAACCAGTTATTGGTGCTATAAGTGGTGCAGCAAATAATATAATAAAAGAATCCGAATGTGGATATTGTGTAGATTCAGAAGATTACATAGGTTTAGCAGATATAATGGATAAATTTGCTTTAGATAGTGCAGAAGGAAAAATTAAAATGGCTAATAATTCTTATAATTATTATAAAGAAAACTTTGCTAAAGAAAAGTTTATAAATAAATTATTAAATATATTACAAGGGGGAATTAATAATGTTTAAAGGAAAAACTTTAATGATTACAGGAGGTACAGGTTCTTTTGGACATGCTGTGCTAAATAGATTTTTAGATACTGATATAGGAGAAATTCGTATATTTTCACGTGATGAAAAAAAGCAAGATGACATGAGAAAAGAATATAATAATGATAAAATAAAATTTTATATAGGAGATGTTCGTGATATATCAAGTGTGAGAAATGCTATGCATGGTGTAGATTATATTTTTCATGCAGCAGCATTAAAACAAGTACCAAGTTGTGAGTTCTTTCCGCTAGAAGCTGTTAAAACTAATGTACTAGGAACTGAAAATGTATTACAAGCTGCAATAGATGAAGGTGTTAAAAAAGTAATTTGTCTTTCAACAGATAAGGCTGCATATCCAGTAAACGCAATGGGAACATCAAAAGCAATGATGGAAAAAGTAGTAGTTGCAAAATCTAGAACTGTTGACCCAAATAAAACAACAATATGTGCTACAAGATATGGAAATGTTATGTGTTCAAGAGGTTCAGTAATACCTTTATTCATAGATCAAATAAAAGCAGGTAAACCATTAACTATTACAGAACCTAAAATGACTCGTTTCATTATGAGCTTAGAAGAAGCAGTTGAACTTGTTGTATTTGCTTTCCAAAATGCAAGCTCAGGAGATATAATGGTACAAAAAGCACCAGCATGCACTATTGAAGTATTAGCACAAGCTGTAAAAGAACTTTTTGGAGCAACAGATACAGAAACAAAAATTATTGGAATACGTCATGGAGAAAAAATGGATGAAACTCTTCTTACAAGAGAAGAATGTGCACATGCTATTGATATGGGAAATTTTTATAGAGTTCCATGTGATAAAAGAGATTTAAACTATGATAAATATTTCGTTGATGGAAATCAAAAAATGGTGCAAATACCAGAATTTAATTCTAACAATACGGAATTATTAAATGTAGAGCAAGTAAAAGAAAAGCTATTAGAATTAGATTACATAAAAAATGAATTAGCAAATTGGAAAAAATAATATTGTTTTTTTCGGGAGGAAAAAAGTTTTGAAGATATTAGTAACAGGAGCTAAAGGGTTTATTGGTAAAAATCTTATAGCTGAATTAAAAAATAGAAATTGCAATGAAATATATGAATGTGATATAGATACAACAGATGAAGAATTAGATGAATATGCTAAAAACTGTGAATTCGTAGTTCATTTAGCAGGAGTTAATAGACCAGAAAAAGAAGAAGACTTTATGAAAGGAAACTTCGGATTTACATCTGTTCTATTAGGAAAATTAAAAAAATATGAAAACAAATGTCCTGTATTAGTTACATCATCAATTCAAGCTAAATTAGATAATCCTTATGGAATAAGTAAAAAAGCAGGAGAAGACTTGATGTTTTCTTATTCAAAAGAAACAAACGCAAAAGTTATAGTATATAGGTTACCAAATGTATTTGGAAAATGGTGCAGACCAAACTATAATAGTGCTGTTGCAACATTTTGCAATAATATAGCAAGAAATTTAGAAATAAAGGTTAATGATCCTAAAGTAGTAATGCAATTAGTATATATAGATGATGTAGTAGAAGAAATAATTTCTGCATTAAATGGAAAGGAACATATAGATAATAATTTTGGATATATTCCAACTGTACATACAATAACATTAGGAGAAATAGTGGATTTACTATATAGTTTTAAAAAGTCAAGAGAAAATTTAATGTTACCTAATATGAAAGATGAATTTACAAAAAAACTATATAGTACATATTTAAGTTATTTACCAGAAAATGAGTTTAATTATACTTTAAAAATGAATGTAGATAATAGAGGTTCTTTCACAGAAATGTTAAAAACAATTGATAGAGGCCAAGTATCTATAAATATATCAAAACCTGGAATTGTAAAGGGAAACCATTGGCATCATACAAAAAATGAAAAATTTATTGTAGTAAGCGGAAAAGGAGTAATACGTTTTAGAAAAATAGATTCTAGCGAAGTAATTGAATATTTTGTAAGTGGAGACAAAATAGAGGTAGTTGATATTCCATGTGGATATACACATAATATTGAAAATATAGGTGATACAGATTTAGTAACTGTAATGTGGGCTAACGAAATATTTAATCCTGATAAACCAGATACATATTATATGGAGGTATAGTAAAATGGAAAAATTAAAATTAATGACAATAATTGGTACGAGACCTGAAATAATAAGACTTTCAGCAGTTATTAAATGCGCAGACAAATATTTTAATCATGTATTAGTTCATACAGGACAGAATTGGGATTACACATTAAATCAAGTTTTTTTTGATGATTTAGGATTACGAGCACCAGATTATTATTTAGATAGTGTTGGAAAAGACTTGGGAGAAACTATGGGGAATATTATAGCTAAGTCTTATGATGTTATGCTAAAAGAAAAACCAGATGCTGTACTTTTATTAGGGGATACAAATTCAGCTTTATCTGCAATTTCAGCAAAAAGATTAAAAATACCAATTTTCCATATGGAAGCGGGAAATAGATGTTGGGATTGGAATGTATCTGAAATGATTAATAGAAAAATAGTTGATCATATTTCTGATATAAATTTACCATATACAGAACACTCAAGAAGATATTTACTTTCAGAAGGAATAGATGGAAAAACAATATTTGTTACAGGTTCACCTATGAGAGAAGTTTTAAGAGACCATATAGAGCAAATAGAAAAAAGTGATATTCTAGAAAAATTAAATTTAGAGAAGAATAAATACATATTATTATCATCTCATAGAGAAGAAAATATAGATAATGAAGAAAATTTCATGTCATTAATGAGTGCAGTTAATGACATTGCAGAGAAATATCAAATGCCAGTTATATATTCAACACATCCAAGAAGTCAAAAATATATAGATAAAAGAAATTTCAAATTTCATCCATTAGTACAAAATTTAAAGCCATTTGGGTTTATGGATTATAATAAATTACAAAAAAATGCTTATTGTGTCTTATCAGATAGCGGAACATTATCTGAAGAAAGTGCTATGCTTGGCTTTGCAGGAGTATTAATACGTACATCAACAGAAAGACCAGAAGTATTAGATAAAGGTTCTGTTGTAATTGGCGGAATTACAGACAAGACTGTCGAACAGGCTTTAGAACTTGCAGTATCAATGAGAGACAATAACGAAGAAGTTGTTATGGCAGAAGATTATGCAGATACAAATGTTTCTGTTAAAGTAGTAAAAATAATACAAAGTTATACAGACATAGTAAATAGAACAGTTTGGGGGAAATAAATGGAAAAAAAACTTGTACAAATTAATGTAGTATGTAATGGAAGTACAGGTAGAATAATGACTCAGATTCAGCAAAAAGCAGTAGAAAATGGTTGGAAAGCATATTCATTTTATGGAAGAGGAAAACCTGCCAATGAATATTGTTACAAAATATGCAATAAATTAGATATTTTATGGAGTGTGTTCCTTACAAGAGTTTTTGATAAACACGGGTATGGATGTAAAAGAGCGACTAAAAAATTAATAAGGCGAATAGAAAAAATAAATCCAGATGTTATACAACTACATAATATTCACGGATATTACTTGAATATAAAAATTTTATTTAATTATTTAAAAAATTGCAATAAAAAAATAGTATGGACATTGCATGATTGTTGGGCTTTTACAGGACATTGTGCTCATTTTACAATGAAAGGCTGTAATAAATGGCAAATACAGTGTGAAAATTGTCCACAGAAGAAGACATATCCTATCAGCAATTTAATAGATAATTCCAAGAAAGCATATAACCAAAAGAAAGAATTATTTACTAATATAAAAAACTTAACTATTATAACACCATCAGAATGGTTAGCAAAATTAGTAAAACAGTCTTTTTTAGGTAATTATAATGTAAAAGTTATTAATAATGGAATTGATTTAGAAGTTTTTAAGCCTACTGCAACAATAGATATAAGAAAAAAATATAATATTCCAGCAGATAAGAAAATAATATTAGGTGTTGCTGCAATTTGGAATCAAAAAAAAGGACTAGATGAATTTATTGAGTTAAATAAATATATAAGTTCAGAATTTCAAATTGTACTAGTAGGCTTAAATAAAAAACAAATACAAGAATTACCTAAAAGTATGATAGGA
Source organism: uncultured Clostridia bacterium (assembly GCA_947629555.1). Lineage (GTDB taxonomy): Bacteria > Bacillota > Clostridia > TANB77 > CAG-508 > CAKPQL01. Next base: position 37,587 of record CANRED010000002.1, read on the forward strand.
ATTGAAAGAACAGAAAATGTTGAGGAACTGGCAAACTTATATTCTACAGCATTTGTATTTGTTAATCCTACCTTTGAAGATAATTTTCCAACCACAAATTTGGAAGCATTAGCTTGTGGAACACCTGTAATTACGTATGATACAGGAGGAAGTGCAGAATGTTTAAATGATGATGTAGGAAAAAAAGTAAATACTGGTGATATTAAATCATTATTTGAGGCTATTAATCAAATTGATAAAAATTCAGAATTATGCTGTAGTAGAGGACAAGAATTTGATTCAGAAAATGTATATAATAAATACTTAAAAATATATAATGAATAATTTAATTAATATTTATGTAAAATATGAAAGGTAAAGTATGAAAGTATTAGTTCTTACAAATATTCCATCTCCATATAGAGTGGATTTCTTTAATGAATTAACAAAATACTGTGAATTAACTGTATTGTATGAAAGAAATAATGCAAAAACTAGAGATGCTAATTGGTTAAAAGCAGATAACATTAAATTTAATATCGAGTACTTAAAAGGAATAAAATATGGAGAAGATTTAAGTTTCTCTATTTCCGTATTAAAGTATTTAAAAGACAAAAGCTATGATATTATATTGATAAGTGGATATAGCAGTTTAACTACTATGCTTGCTATTAGATATTTAAGTAAAAACAAAAGAGAATTTGTATTTAATTGTGATGGTGGTTTAATAAAAGAAGATAGAAAAATTGTAAAAAAAATAAAAGAATATTTTATTTCAAAACCTACATATTGGCTTAGCACTGGTAAATCAACTGATGATTATCTACAGCATTACGGTGCAAATAAAGATAGAATATTTAGATATCCTTTTACCTCTATACGACAAGATGAAATAATGGAAAATAAATTAAAAGAAGATGAAATAAATAATATAAAAAATGAATTAGGTATAAAAGAACAAAAAGTATGCATTTCTGTAGGACGATTTATATATGGGAAGGGATTTGATATATTAATAAAATCAGCTCAGTTTGTTGATTCCAATATAGGTATATATATAATAGGTGGAAATCCTACAAACGAGTATAAAAATTTAATTGAAAGTTTAAAACTAAATAATATTCATTTCGTTGAATTTAAGACTAAAGTAGAATTAAATAAATATTATAAAATTGCAGATGTATTTGCACTTCCAACGAGAAGTGATGTATGGGGATTAGTAGTAAATGAGGCAATGGCAAACGGATTACCAATTATAACAACAAATAAATGCGTTGCTGGTTTAGAATTAATAGAAGATAACAAAAATGGATATATAATACCAGTAGATGAATATAAAATTTTAGCAGAAAAAATAAATGAAATATGTAGTAATCAAACTTTAAAAGAAGATATGGGTAAACATAATATAGAAAAAATTAAAAAATATACTGTAGAAAATATGGCATTAGAATATATGAAAATTTTTAAATATATATTAAAGGAAAAAGAAAAATGAAAATAGTTTATGTATCTAGTTTAATATCAAATAAAAAAATAAATTATATTATAAATAATTCAAAAGAAAAACCGCTACAATCCGTACAAAAATATCACAGAATGATATGTGAAGGATTTGCAAAAAATGGTGTAAATATACAAACATTATCAGCAATTCCAATGTCATCAAAAATATGCAAAAAAAAGATATGGTTTGAAAAGCAAGAAAAAGAAAATGGAGTTATATATACATATTTGCCATTTATTAATATAAAAGTTATTAGACAAATTTGCTTATTTTTATTTTCTATTATTTTACTTTTAAAAGAGTGTATTTATCATCGAAAAGAAAAAGTATTTATTTGTGACTTTCTAAATACTACTATTTCTACTACTACATTAATAATGTGTAAAGTATTTAGAATAAAATGTGTTGCTGTTGTAACAGATCTTCCTAAAGATATAGGAGGAAAATATAGTATTAGTAGAAAAATAAATAAATTTTTACAAAATAAGTATGATGCATACATATTAGTAACAAAGTATATGAATGATATATTAAATAAAGGAAATAGAAAACCATATATAATTATAGAAGGTTTGACAAATGTAGAGTTAATCGATAATAAAAGTTATAATAAATATTCTAATAAAGTGTGTATGTATGCAGGTGGATTATATGAAAAATATGGAGTTAAAAATTTAATAGATGCAATTTTGCAAATAGACAAAAATGATATAGAATTACATTTATATGGTTCAGGAGATTTAGAAAATTATATAAAAAGCCTTAATAATAAAAAAATAGTATATAAAGGAGTTGTTACGAATGATAAAATTATGGAGGAAGAGCGAAAAGTAACATTATTAATAAATCCAAGATTTATAAATGGCGATTACACTAGATATTCTTTTCCATCAAAAAATATGGAATATATGTCATCTGGAACACCTGTATTAACTACTAAATTAGCAGGAATACCAGAAGAATATTACGAATACACTTATTGCTTTGAAGGCGAAAGTGTAAAAGAATATGCTAATAAAATTAATGAAGTTTTAAATAAAACTAAATCAGAATTAGATGAAAAGGGAAAAAAAGCCCAAGAGTTTGTCTTAAAAAATAAAAATAATATTGCTCAAACAGAAAGAGTAATCAAATGGTTACAAAAAGTTTAAAATTGGAGGCAGTTAAATGATAAAATCCATGGATAAAATAATGAATAAATTAAGCTCAAATTCAAATAAAATTTTTGACTTTTATATAATATTATTAATATGTTCGATTATAGTATTTAGTAGAAATACTATGATAACAAGTTGCATCATAGGATTTGAAAATTCATTTTTTTTAGTAGCAATTTTGTTTATTCCATTGTATATTATTGCATTAAAAAAATTAATACATAGACAGATAAATTTAAAAAAGTTGATAGGAATTTTTGTTATGATTGTAGCTGTAGTATTATCAATAATATTAAAAAAAGATATACAATTTTACAATTTTTCTATATTATATTATATTCTTTCTTCTATAATATTGATTTTAACAGTAGATTCAAAAAAAATACAAAAATATTATATTAATATAATGTTTGTAATAGCAATATTTTCTTTAATTACAACATATTTAATTAAGCCACTTATATTTATATTTAGATTAGAAAATTTAATAAAAGATACATGCTTTATTATAACAAATTCAAGCAATTATTATTTCTTAAATTTAGGATTAGGATTTGCACTTTTTGATAGGAGCTATGATAGAAATTATGGAATTTTTACTGAACCAAGCTTCTTTCAATTTTATCTAATAATATCTATTGTAATGTTAATATTCTTGAAAAATAAGAGAAAAATAGATTGGGGTAAAATTGTAATTTTTATGCTTACTGTATATACTACAAAATCTGCTGTTGGAGTTATTGTGCTAGCTCTTGTAGTTGCTACTTATGTATTTAAATATATAATAGACAATAGGAAAGATTATAAAAAAATATGTAAAATATTAGTATGTATATCTATTGCATTAGTTATTCTATTATGCATACCAAATATACGAAAAAATATAAACTTTATTTATGAAAAAATTACAATTAAGAACGAATCTTCAATATCTCGTTTCGGTAGTATAGAATATACAGTTAAAAATTTTATAAGTAGTCCTATTATAGGAAATAAAATTAGTGATATCTTGAAATATGAAAATGACTTAACAAATACTATTTTTACAATAGGTGCAGTTTATGGAATAATACCATTTTTATGTGTAATATATTTTACAGCAAAACTATCATTGAAATTTAAAGAGAAAAAGATTATTGCTTTTTGTATTTTTATCATTTTTATGTTAGCAAGTAATTCGCATTTATTTATTGGTATACATTCTTTTTGGATGATTCTATTATTAAGTTATGGGGAGGTAAAGAATGAAAGTACTTTGGATAGTTAATACAATTTTCCCATATCCAGCAGAACAAATTGGAATAGATAAAACGGCTTTTGGTGGATGGCTTAATGGATTATCAACTAGTTTAAAGAAATACGATAATATAGAATTAGCTATAGCAACTTTATATAATGGTAAAAATATAAAAAAATTCGATGATGGAAAAGTTATTTATTATTTAATTCCAGGCATTTTTAATGAAAAATATGACAAAAAATTAGAGAAATATTGGAAAGAAATAAATGCTGATTTTAAACCAGATTTAGTTCATATACATGGAACAGAATTTCCTCATGGACTTGCATATCAAAATGCATGTAAAGACACAAAAACTATTGTATCAATTCAGGGATTAGTATCATCAATTGCAAAAGTTTATCTAGCCAATATACATGTAAAAGAAATTATAAAAAATATTACATTAAGAGATATATTGAAAAAAGACAATATTTTACAAGCACAAAAGAAATTTTATAAAAGAGGAATTTATGAAAAAGAAATAATCAAAAATGCTACTGCAATACTTGGAAGAACAACTTGGGATTATGCAAATTGCAAAGCTATAAATGATAAGTTAACATATTACACTTTGAATGAAACGTTAAGAGATGAATTTTATAAAAATAATTGGGATATTAACAATGTAGAAAAACATACAATTTTCATAAGTCAAGGAGCATATCCAATAAAAGGATTGCATTATGCACTTAAAGCACTGAACATTATGAAAAATAAATATCCAGATGTGAAATTATATGTTGCTGGTGATAATATAACTAAAAGAAATACATTAGAACAAAAGTTAAAACTTTCTGGATATGGAAGGTACATAATAAATTTAATTGAAAAATATAAATTAAATAATAATGTTATTTTTTTAGATGTACTTAGTGAAGAAAAAATATTGGATAGATTATTAAAAACACATGTATTTGTTAGTCCTTCGGCTATAGAAAATAGTTCTAATTCATTGGGAGAAGCAATGCTGTTAGGAATGCCTTGTGTAGCATCAAATGTAGGTGGAACAATGGACATGTTAGTTCATAAAAAAGAAGGATTTTTATATCCATATACAGAACCAGCTATGCTTGCTTATTACATATCACAGTATTTTGAAAATAATGATTTATGTATAGAATATGGAAAAAATGCAAAACAAGTTGCAAGTCAGAGACATAATCCACAAGAAAACACAAAAAAAATTATAGACATTTATAAAAGTATTATAGGGGAGGATTAAATTTGAGAACAACTAATTCCATAAAAAATGTTATAATATCTGTAATATCTAATTTAATCTCAGTAATATTTGGTTTTATTACACAAAAAATATTATTACAACAACTGGGAGTAGAAATTCTAGGTGTTAATAGTTTATTTACTAGTATTATGTCTATGATGGCAATTGCAGAATTGGGATTTGGTGTATCAATACTATATAATTTATATAGACCTATAGCAGAAGACAATAAAGAACAAATCAAATCTCTTATGAACTTTTATAAAAAAAGTTATCATTGTATAGCAGGAATAATATTAGTTATTGGATTATGCATATTGCCGTTCTTAAATAATATTGTTGGCAAAACAATAGATAATATAAATATTTATATTGTATTTTTGCTTTTCGTTGGTGATACAATTGCATCATATTTATTATCTTATAAAAGATCATTATTATATGCATACCAAAAAAATTACATCGTAGACATTATACATATATTATACATATTAGTATTAAATATATTACAAATAATAATTTTATATTTGACAAAGTCATTTATATTATTTTTAGCATTAAAAATAGTGTGTAGATTTGCAGAAAATATTATTATATCTATAATTGTAAACAAAAAATTTCCATTTATAAAGGAAAAAAATGTTGCAAAAATAGAAAGAAACATATTAGATGATATAGTAAGAAAAGTAAAGTCTTTGTTTTTACATAGAATTGGAGGAATTGTAGTATTAGGTAGTGATAGTATTGTCATAACTAAATTTTTAGGAATAGCTACGATGGGAATATATTCTAATTATAATGTTGTGTTAAATGCACTTAATAACCTTTTAACACAAGTTTTAAATGGCGTTACAGCAAGTGTAGGCAATTTGTTAGTAACAGAAAATGAAGATAAAACCTATAATATATATAAAAAAATGAATTTTGTAAATTTTTTAGTATATAGTTTTGCAACTATAGGTATATACACATGCATACAGCCTTTAATAAAAATATGGGTTGGAGAAAGTTACTTAATAGCCCAATCAGTTCTTATTGTAATTTGTATTAATTTTTATTTACAAGGGCAGAGAAATACAATGAATGTTCTAAAAAATGCAGCAGGAATTTTCTATGAGGATAGGCATATTCCATTAGTAGAAGCAACTGTAAATTTAGTATCTTCAATAATTTTAGTTAAAATATTTGGATTAGCAGGAGTCTTTATCGGTACTATAATAAGTGTAAGTGTTTTGTTTTTATATAGCTATCCTAAATATGTATACAAGCCATTATTTAACAAACCAAAATTAAAATATATAGAAGAAATTATTAAATATTTTATACTAATGGTGGCAGTAGGAATTATTATAACGGTAATAATTAATCATATAATAATAGGAAATTTATATATGCAATTAATAGTAAATATAATTGTATGTACAGTTTTGTTTATATGTATAAATTATATAATATTTCGAAAAACAGATGAATTTAAATATTGTAAAGAAATATTTTTAAATTTTTTATTACATAAAAAACTATAATTAATTAAAGGGGGAACTTTATAAAATGGAAGAAAATGAAGAAAAGAAAGATGTATTATACATAGTTGTACCAGCCTATAATGAGGAGGAAAATATATTAAACGTAATTGAACAATGGTATCCTATAGTAGAAAAATATAATGGAAAAGGAAAGTCAAGATTTGTTATATTAAATGATGGTAGCAAAGATAATACATCTAAAATAGTAAGAGAGGAAATGAAAAATAAACCATTATTAGAAATAGTGGATAAGGAAAACTCAGGTCATGGAGCAACTGTATTATATGGTTATCAGTATGCATTAGATGCGGGTGCAGATTTTATATTTCAAACTGACTCAGATGGACAAACTAAGCCAGAAGAATTTCATGAATTTTGGAAATTACGTTATGAATATGATATGGTTATTGGACATAGAAATAAACGTGAAGATGGTGCTTCAAGAATTTTTGTTACAAAAGTTTTGAAATATGTTATTAAATTAATTTTTGGTGTAACAGTTATTGATGCAAATACACCATTTAGATTAATGAATAAAGAATCATTAAAAGAATGTAAGAAATTGATACCTGATGATTTTAATTTATCAAATGTAATTTTATCTATCGTATATACAAAAAAAGGGTATAAAGTAAAATATATTCCTATTACATTTAAACCAAGACAAGGAGGAGTAAATTCTATTAATTTAAAGAAAATTTTTGGAATTGGAAAGAAAGCATTAAAAGATTTTAGAGCAATTAACAAAAATTTAAAAAGAGAGGGACTTTAGAATGAAAAAGAAATTATCAAATATACTAATTGTCATAATTTTGGCTATTATTGCATTTTTAATATGTATGAAGAGTCCAACCGATATTTTTTCAAAAGGTGAAGGATCTTACACAGATTCTAGTGTTTTTAAATATATAGGGCTAAGTATGACAAAAGGGTATGTACCATATCTTGAACTTTTTGATCATAAAGGGTTACTATTATATTTTATCAATTATATTGGAGTAATAATATCTCCTACAATAGGAGTTTGGATAATTGAATTTATTTTTATGTTTATTTCAGTATTATTTACTTATAAATTGGCAAGAAAATTTACTTCTAAACCAATTTCATTACTCATTACTGGAATAGCATTTAGTCAAATATATAATTACTTTCAAGGTGGAAATCTCTCAGAAGAATACGCATTGCCGTTTCAAATAATTTCTTTATATATTTTGTTTGACTTCTTTTTAAATCCTGAAAAGTATTCTAGCAAAATACAAAAAGAAACATCAAATTTATTTAGAATAAATTTTAAATTATTTAATATTCCAGTATTTATTTGTGGAATTTGCTTTGCTTGTGTAATATTTTTAAGAGCTAATATGATTTCTGTTTGGATTGTGTTTGGAATTATGGTATTAATATATTGTATAGCAAATAAGAAATATTTGGAACTACTAAAATTTGCTTTATCATTTTTACTTGGCGCATTAGTAGTTACTATTCCTATACTTATATATCTTTTAAAAAATGGTGCATGGGAAAGCTTTATAAATGATTATATTTTATTTAATATTAAATATTCTTCTAATGCTAAAAAAATGGATAAAATTGATACATTAGTAACTTTTTTCAATACAGCGGTAACAAGATTTGCCTTTATAATAATGGCAGTAAAAGTATATATGCAGATTAAAAACAAAGAAAAATGTTATTTTAATTTAGGATATTTGGCTTATATGTTCGTAACATTGCTTTTAATCAGTATGTCTGGATATAATTTTGGACATTACGGAATGACAATGATACCTGCATTAATATATCCATATTGCATAATGTATCAATTTTTAGAAAAAGAATACATAAAAAATATAGGGATTAATCTAATGGTAACAGCATATTTGCTATATTCAATAATAATTCCAGTAGGGTTGCAATTTTCAGTAGATTGTTTAAGAGATATATCTAATAGACCTACAACAGCTTATTCAGATGAATTAATAGATTATGTTATTGAGAATACAAAAGAAGATGAGTTAATATCTGTTTTTGGAAACAACAATAATTTTTATTATATAACAAATAGACAGTCAGCTTCAAAATATTCTTATCAAACGCCAATAGCAGAAGATAATAAAGAAATTGTGAATGAGTATTTTAATGATTTAAGAGAAAACAAACCAAAATTAATTATTTGGGATATAGATGTTTCGTACTATTCTGAGATGGTAGAGACAATGACAGAATTTTTAGATGAAAATAATTATAAATTAGTAAAAGATGGAAATATAAAAATTTATGAGATAAATGGAGAAATATAAATATGAAAGAATTAATAAAGAAGTATAAATCATTTATTATGTATGCAATATTTGGAATTTTAACTACTATAATTAATTTAATATGCTATGAAGTATTATATAATCATATAGGTGTTTCAAATATAATAAGTAATATAATAGCATGGATTGCTGCAGTTGCTTTTGCATATATTACAAACAAAATTTGGGTATTTGAGAGTAAAAGTCTAGCAATCAAAGTAATATTGCCAGAAATATGGAAATTTATTAGTTGCAGATTAGCAACTGGAATATTAGACTTAATTATTATGTATATTGGTGTAGATATTTTAAGTGGACCATCTACAATATTAAAAATTATTTCTAATATTATAGTGATTATTTTAAATTATATAGCAAGTAAACTTGTAATATTTAAGAGTAAAAAGGAAGGAATTAAAAATGAAAAAATATGATTACTTAATAGTAGGTGCTGGACTTTTTGGCGCTACATTTGCAAATAAAGCAAAACAGGCAGGAAAATCAGTATTAGTTATTGATAAAAGAAATCACATAGCGGGTAATGTATATACAGAAAATATAGAAGGAATCAATGTACATAAATATGGTGCTCATATTTTTCATACAGATGATAAAGAGGTTTGGAATTATGTGAATTCATTTGTAGAATTTAATAGATATACAAATTCACCAATAGCTAGAATAGGTAATGAAATATATAATATGCCATTTAATATGAATACATTTTCTAAGATATGGCCAGATGTGTTTACTCCAGAAGAAGCACAAAAGAAAATAGAAAAAGAAAAATCTGAAATGGATGGTAAAATACCAACAAACCTAGAAGAGCAAGCTATTTCGTTAGTGGGCAGAACAATTTATGAAAAATTAATAAAAGGATATACAGAAAAGCAATGGAATAGAGAGTGTAAGGAGCTACCAGCTTTTATTATAAAGAGATTGCCAGTAAGATTTACTTATGATAATAATTATTTTAATGATAAATACCAAGGGATACCAATAGGTGGTTACACTAAATTAGTAGAAAAAATGTTAGAAGGAATTGAAGTAAGGTTAAATGAAGATTATTTTGATAACGAGAATTATTATAATAGTATAGCGGATAAAATAGTATATACAGGTATGCTAGATGAATATTTTAAGTTTTCATTAGGAAGATTAGAATATAGATCATTAAAGTTTGAAACAAAAATAATGGACATAAATAATTATCAAGGTAATGCAGTTGTTAATTATACTGGCAGAGAAGTAGATTATACTAGAGTAATTGAACACAAACATTTCGAATATGGTATACAACCAAAAACAGTAGTAACATTTGAGTATCCAGATGATTGGAATCCTAGTAAAGAAGCATATTATACAATTAATGATGAAAAAAATAATAATTTAGCGGAGAAATATAGAGAATTATCTTTGAAAGAAAAAAACGTAATATTTGGAGGAAGACTTGCTGAATATAAATATTACGATATGGATGATGTTATAAAAAGAGCATTAGAATGTGCAAAAAAGTTAATAGTATAAACACAAAAGCAAAATACCACAAACGAATTCTGTTATAATAAAAGTGTATTAACTAAAATTATTTTTCAAAAATACTTGCATTCAAAAAATATTATTGCTATAATAAGTCAAGTGAAAATTTTTTAAAAAAGTGTCGAATTTGGAGGTATAAAGATGAAACCATTAGTTATATCAGCAAAATCAATAATAAATAAATTCAAGGGCACTTTTATTTCTAATTGTATATATTATTATTTGCAGAGATTGTTTTTTCAACAGTCTCTTTTTTTTGAAAAATAATAGGAGGAAGGAAAAAATGATAGGCTATTTAGTTTTAGAAAATGGAGAAGTTTTTGAAGGAGAGCGAATAGGATACATTAAAGATGCTATATGCGAAGTAGTATTCAATACATCAATGGCAGGGTATCCAGAAGTATTTACAGATCCATCATATTGCGGACAAGGTATGTGCATGACATATCCGCTAATTGGAAACTATGGAATAATACCAGAAGATTATGAATCTAAAAAAATGTGGATGAGCGCAATATTCATACATGAATTAGCACCATTGCCAAGTAATTTTAGAACACAAAAAACGCTAAATGAGTTTTTAGTAGAGAACGAAGTACCAGGATTAACAAAAATAAATACAAGAAAATTAACTAAAATATTAAGAAACTATGGAACAATGAAAGGAATGCTAACAGATGATATAACAAACATAGATAAAATAATAGAAAAAATAAAAAATGAAAAAATAACTGGTTTAGTAGGTAAGGTAACCTGTAAAGAAAAATATATTGTAGGAAATGGCAGCATAAAAGTAGCACTATTAGATTATGGAGCAAAAGAAAATATAATTAGATGTTTAGTAAAAAGGAATTGCACAGTAACAGTATTTCCAGCAGATACAACAGATATAAATGTAAATGATTTTGATGGAATAATGCTATCTAATGGACCAGGAGATCCAGAAGATTGTAAAGTACAAATAGAAACAATAAAAAAACTATATAATTCAAACAAACCAATATTTGGAATATGTTTAGGTCACCAATTAATGGGACTTGCAACAGGTGCAAAAACAGCAAAATTAAAATATGGGCATCGTGGACCAAATCATCCAGTAAAGGACTTAGAAACGGGAAGAGTATATATAACATCACAAAATCACGGGTACTACATACTAGAAGATACAATAGATAAACAAATAGCAGAGGTATCTCACATAAATTTAAATGATGGAACAGTAGAGGGGTTAAAATACAAAAATAAAAATATAATGACAGTACAATTCCACCCAGAAGCATGTCCAGGACCACAAGATTCAGAATATTTATTTGATGAATTTATAAAAATGATAAAAAACAAACGATAAAAGTATATTGAAAAATTGTAGGGAACGACGCCCTCGTCGTTCCGTTCTTCGAAGGCATACTTAATGTGCCGTAGTGTTATAATAAAAATAAATAAGGAGATGCTAACAATGCCAAAGAATGAAAAAATAAAAAAAGTATTAGTAATAGGTTCTGGACCAATAGTAATAGGACAAGCAGCAGAATTTGACTATGCAGGAACACAAGCATGTTCAGAACTAAAAAAGGAAGGAATAGAAGTTGTACTTGTAAACTCAAACCCAGCAACAATAATGACAGACAAGCACATGGCAGATAAAATATACATAGAACCACTAACAGTAAAAACTGTACAAAAAATAATAAAGAAAGAAAAACCAGATAGCATATTACCAAATTTGGGAGGACAAACAGGCTTAAATTTAGCAATGGAACTAGCAGAAACCGGTTTCTTAGAAGAAAATAATGTGCGATTACTTGGAACATCACCAGAAGGAATAAAAAAGGCAGAAGATAGACAAGCCTTCAAAGATACAATGGAAGAAATTGGAGAACCATGTATTGCAAGTAAAGTAGTAACAGAAGTAAAAGATGCATTAGATTTTGCAGAAGAAATAGGGCTTCCTGTAATAGTAAGACCAGCCTATACTTTAGGTGGCACAGGTGGCGGAATTGCATACACAATGGAGGAGCTAGAAGAAACTGCCGCAAATGGACTAGATTTATCAAGAGTTCATCAAGTATTAATAGAAAAATGTATAGCAGGTTGGAAAGAAATTGAATATGAGGTAATGAGAGATGCAAAAGGAACTTGTATAACAATATGTAATATGGAAAATATTGACCCTGTTGGGGTGCACACAGGAGATAGCATAGTTGTTGCACCATCGCAAACCTTAGCAGATAAGGAATATCAAATGTTAAGAACATCAGCAATAAAAATAATATCTGCATTAAAAATAGAAGGTGGTTGCAATGTTCAATTTGCATTAAATCCAAATAGTTTCGAATATGCAGTAATTGAGGTAAACCCAAGAGTAAGTCGTTCATCAGCATTAGCATCAAAAGCAACAGGCTACCCAATAGCAAAGGTTGCAACAAAAATTGCTATAGGATATTCATTAGATGAAATACAAAACGAAGTAACTAAAAAAACTTATGCTTGTTTTGAGCCTGTGCTAGACTATGTTGTAGTAAAAATACCAAAATGGCCATTCAAAAAATTCTTAACAGCAACAAGAACTTTAGGTACGCAAATGAAGGCAACAGGAGAAGTAATGGCAATAGCACCAAGTCTAGAAGCAGGACTTATGAAAGCAATTCGTTCACTAGAAGAAAATGTAGAAGATATGAACTTACCAAAATTTCAAAAACTAAGCAACATAGAAATAATAAAGGAATTAAACAATATAACAAATGAAAGAATATGGGTAATTGCAGAAGCTTTAAGAAGAGGACTAACAATAGAGCATATTCATCACATAACAACAATAGATAAATTCTTCATAAGCAAAATAAAAATACTAGTTGATATGGAAAAAACATTAGCAAATACACCATTAACACCAGAACTTTTAAGAAGAGCAAAAGAGTTAGGATATCTAGATAAAACAATAGCTAAATTAACAGGAAAAACAGAAGATGCAATAAAGAAAATGAGAACAGAAAATAATATTGTAGCAAATTTTAAAATGGTAGATACATGTAGTGCAGAGTTTGAGGCAAAAACTCCATATTACTATTCAAGTTATGATGAAGAAAACGAAGCAAATGCTAATACAGGTAAAAAGAAGATAATGGTATTAGGCTCTGGACCTATAAGAATTGGGCAAGGAATAGAGTTTGATTATTGTAGTGTACACTGTGTATGGGCATTGAAAGAGGCAGGATATGAAACAATAATAGTAAACAATAATCCAGAAACAGTTAGCACGGATTTTGATATAGCAGATAAACTATACTTTGAACCATTAACAAAGGAAGATGTAGAAAATATAGTAGAAAACGAAAAGCCTTATGGAGCAATAGTACAATTTGGAGGACAAACAGCAATAAAATTAACAAAAGCACTAACAGAAATGGGAGTAAGAATATTAGGAACATCAGAAAAAAATATGGATAGAGCAGAAGATAGAAAAGAGTTTGATGATGCATTAAATAATTGTGGAATACCACGACCAAAAGGAGAGACAGTATTTACAGTTGACGAAGCAATAAAGGTAGCAAATAACCTAGAGTATCCAGTTTTAGTTAGACCATCTTATGTTTTGGGTGGACAAGGCATGGCAATAGCCTATGATGATAAAGAGGTAGAAACTTTTATAAATGAAATAAATAAAATTGCACAAGAGCATCCAATATTAGTAGATAAATATATGTTAGGTAAAGAATTAGAAGTAGATGCAATCTGTGATGGAGAAGATATATTAATTCCAGGAATAATGGAACACTTAGAAAGAGCAGGAGTTCATTCAGGAGATAGTATATCTGTATATCCAACACAAAATATATCTGAAGAACATCAAAAAACAATAATAGAATATACAGAAAAAATTGCAAAAGAGTTAAATATAATAGGCGTGCTAAATATTCAATTTATAATATGCAAGGGACAAGTATATATAATAGAAGTAAATCCTCGTTCTAGTAGGACGGTACCATATATAAGCAAAGTAACAAACTTACCAGTAATAGATATTGCAACAAATGTAATATTAGGTAAAAAATTAAAAGATATGCCTTATGGAACAGGAATATATAGAAGAAGCGAATATGTGGCAATAAAAATGCCAGTCTTCTCATTTGAAAAAATTAAAAATGCAGATACAAGTCTAGGACCTGAAATGAAATCTACAGGAGAAGTTTTAGGTGTATCAAAAGATTTTTCAGAGGCATTGTTCAAGGCATTTATAGGAAGCGGAATGAAAATACCACAAGAAGGAAATGTGCTAATTACAGTAAGGGATAAAGATAAACCGGAAATATTACCAATAGCTAAAAAGTTAGAGAAAAAAGGCTTTAACGTATATGCAACAAGGGGTACTGCAAAATACTTAGAAGAAAATAATGTAAAAGTAAATGTTGTAGAAAAAATATGGGAAGGACAAAATAGTATATTAGAATTAATGCATTCAGGTAAGCTAAACTTTATCGTAAATACACCTACAAAAGGAAAAGAAGAAAGTAGAGACGGATTTAGAATAAGAAGAACTGCAGTAGAATGCAAAATCCCATGCTTTACCGCAATAGATACAGTAAATGCTTTATTAGATGTTATAGAAAATAATAAAAAAGAAGAACAAATAGAAGCAGTAAATATAATTGATGTGTAGTAATACATGAGAAAATTACCATGCCGTTAAACACGGTGTGGTTTTTATTTTGTATGAAAAACAGATTTTTAATGTACACCAAATTTCATTAGAAGTTAATATATATTTATTCTCAGAGCAGCAGTCTTGTCGAACTTTTCTTTCGAAAAATATATATTAACTTCCTTAACACTACTTTAGCCCCCAACAAAAAACTAACAGTAAAATTCGAATTTTATTTGAATAATGTAAATATTTATGATAAAATATAAACCTATGAATTGAAATTATTAAGGGTAAGGAGAGACTGTATGATTAATATAAAAGAAGAGATTGCAAATTCAATTGCAAAAACAGTAAATTTAGATGAAAAAGAATTAGCAAATTATATAGAAATACCACCTAATAGTGATTTGGGTGATTATGCTTTTCCATGCTTTAAATTGGCAAAGGAATTAAAAAAAGCACCACCAATGATAGCAAACGAAATAAAAGAAAAAATAGTTATAGATGAAAATATTTTAGAAAAAGTAGAAATTCAAGGTGGATATCTAAATTTCTATGTAAATAAGCAAATGCTTGCAAAAGAAGTATTAACAGAATTAGATAATAAAAAAGAAAAGTTTGGTTCAGTAAATATAGGAGAAGGCAAAAATGTTGTAATAGATTATTCTTCACCAAATATTGCAAAGCCTTTCCATATAGGACATTTAAGATCAACAGTAATAGGTGGAGCTTTATATAAAATATACAAGTTTTTAGGATACAATAGTGTTGGTATAAATTACTTAGGAGACTGGGGAATTCAATTTGGAAAAGTAATGACAGGACTAGAATTATGGAAAGATGAATACGATTTAAGTAACAATACAATAGATGCGGTTTTAAAAATATATGTAAGATTTAGCAAAGAAGAAAAAGAAAAGCCAGAAATGACAGATATGGCAAGACAAGCTTTTAAAAAATTAGAAGATGGAGATAAACAAGCATTAGAAACTTGGAAATGGTTAAGAGAAATAAGTTTAGCAAATTATGAAAAAACATATAAATTACTAAATGCAAAATTTGATTCATACAATGGAGAAGCATACTACAATGACAAGATGGATAAAGTAGTAGAAGAACTTGAACAAAAAGGATTATTAAAAGATTCACAAGGTGCAAAAATAGTAGATTTAGAAGAATTTGATATGCCACCATGCATAATAATAACATCAGCTGGAACAACAATATATGCAACAAGAGATTTAACTTCTCTAGAAGATAGAATAAACAAATACGATTTTGAAAAGGCTTTATATGTTGTTGGAAATGAGCAACAATTACATTTCAAGCAAGTATTTAAAGTATTAGAATTAATGGGATATGAAAAATATGCAAAAAGATGTGAGCATATACCATTTGGTTTAGTCGTAGATAAAGATGGAGAAAAAATTGGCTCAAGAAAAGGAAATTCAGTTTTATTAGAGGATATATTAAATGAAGCAATAGAAAAAGTAAAAAATATAATAAACGAAAAAAATCCAGATTTACCAGACAAAGATGAGGTCGCAAGAAAAGTTGGAGTAGGTGCAATAATATTTAACGATTTATCAAATAGTAGAATAAAAGATGAAATATTCGATTGGGATATGTTATTAAATTTCCAAGGAGAAACAGGACCATATATACAATATATATATGTAAGAACAAATAGTGTATTAACAAAAGCAGGATATACTCCAAGCATAAAAGATGTAGATTTCTCTAAGGTAACAGAGAAAGAAGCATTTGATATAATAAAATTACTATATTCATTTAGTGACGTTGCAATTCAAGCAGCTGCTAAAAACGAACCATCCGTTATATCAAGATACTTAATAGATTTAAGTCAAGCTTTCAGTAATTATTACAATCAATATCACATTTTAACAGACGATAAAGCTATACAAGATGCACGACTATACTTAACTTATGCTGTAGGAATAGTATTAAAAACAGGTGCAGAATTATTAGGAATGGAAATGCCAGATAGAATGTAAAGGGAGTATATATCATGAATAAAAAAACTTATATAATAATTAGCATTATAGTAATCATTGCTATTGCACTTGTTATAGGATTGATTATTTATAACAACGCAAAATCAAATGATAATCTAAAAGAAGATATAAAAATTAATCAAGAAGAAAATAATGAAAATGAGGAAGATGAAAGTATGCAAGCAGAAACACAAAAAAATCCAATTGTAACAATGAAAATAAAGAATTATGGAACAGTAAAAATGGAATTATATCCTAAATATGCACCTAATACAGTAGCAAATTTTGTTAAATTAGTAAAAGAAGGATTTTATAATGGATTAACATTCCATAGAGTAGTTGCAAATTTTGTTGTACAAGGTGGAGGTAGAGATGAAACAGAAAGTTTCACAATACCAGGTGAGTTTAGTATAAATAATTACAAGAGAAATACATTAAGGCATGAAAAAGGTGTATTATCAATGGCAAGAGCAGATTATAGCATGTTTGGAGATGCTGAAGTCGCAAAAAAAGGATATGATTCTGCATCAACTCAATTCTTTATAATGCTAGAAGATCATAGAAGCCTAGATGGATATTATGCAGCTTTTGGAAAAGTAATAGAAGGAATGGAAACAGTAGAAAAAATGGGAGAATTAGAAACAGATTCTCTTACAGATAAACCACTTAATCCACCTGTTATTGAAAGCATGACAGTAGAAACATTTGGAGTAGACTATGGAGAACCAACAAGGTATGAGCCATTTGATATTAATGCGTATGTTAATAGGTAATAAAAGAGGTTGTATATGAATAAAACAGAGATATTAGAAAAATATTCAAAACAAGAAGATAAATTATTAATATCAAAGATATTAGATAAAGTAGATATTTGTAAAAGAAAAAACATGGTAACATGTACAGATTTTCTAGATATGTACCAATTAAAAATTGCAAAGGTTGCATTGAATTTAACAAAATGCAACCATATTTTATATGGTGGATATGAAGAGGCAAGCAGAGAAATGGTAATAATTTATCCAGAAAAATTAACAGAAGAAATGATATTTAGTAATATTAATAACTATATGCAAGTAGTCAGAATAGAGCTTCCTAAAAATTTGTGTGGACAATATCTACATAAAGATTATTTAAGCGGTGTAATGAAATTAGGCATAAAAAGAGAAAAATTTGGAGATATAATTGTAGAAGAAAATGGAGCAGACATAGTAGTAAATGAAGAAATTGCAGAATACCTAGAACAAAATTTGAAACAATTAACAAGATTTAGTAAATCAAAAGTAACTATACAAAAAATAGAGAATATTAGAAAAGTAGAATTAAAGAAAGAAGATATAAGAATAGTTGTACAATCATTAAGATTAGACAGTATAGTTGCACAACTAGCAAATACATCAAGAACAAATGCAAATGAAATAATAATACAAGGCAGAGTGTTTATAAACTATGAAGAACAATTAAAAACAGATAAGCAAATAAAAGAAAAAGATATAATAGTAATACGAGGAAAAGGAAAATTTGAAATAGATAAAATTGAAGGAATAACGAGAAAAAATAAGCAAATACTAACAATAAAAAAATATATTTAAAAAAATATATAAAATATGAAAAAACAATTGCCATTTTAAAAGAAATGTAATATAATTGTAAAGAAATTGTAACAATAATGTAATAAAGAAAGGACAGATGCTGATGTTCGGCTTTGGACAAGATATAGGAATAGATTTAGGAACAGCTACAGTAATAGCATATGTAAAGGGAAAAGGAATAGTATTAAGAGAACCTTCCGTTGTTGCTGTAAATAATGTAACAAATGAGGTTTTAGCTGTTGGACAAGAAGCCAGAAAAATGTTAGGTAGAACACCAGGAAATATAGTAGCAACAAGACCATTAAGAGATGGAGTTATATCAGACTATACAGTTACTGAAAAAATGTTAAAGCATTTTATAGGCAAGGTATGTGGAAAGTTTGTATTTGCACCTAGAATAATGATATGTATACCTTCAAGAGTAACAGAAGTAGAGAAAAAGGCAGTAATAGATGCTGCAACACAAGCAGGAGCAAGAAGAGTGTATTTAATAGAAGAGCCAATAGCAGCAGCAATAGGTGCAGGAATAGATATATCAAGACCATGTGGAAACATGATAGTAGATATAGGCGGAGGTACAACAGATATTGCAGTAATAGCATTAGGTGGATCTGTAGTTAGTACATCTATAAAAGTAGCAGGAGATAAATTAGATGAATACATTGTAAAATATGTAAAAAAGAAACACAATGTAATGATAGGAGAAAGAACAGCAGAAGACCTAAAAATAAATATTGGTTGTGTATATCCAAAAATTCAAGATACAGAAATGGAAATAAGAGGTAGAGATTTAATTACAGGATTACCAAAAACAATAAAAATACATTCAAGTGAAATGATGGAAGCATTAAAAGAACCTGCAGATATGATTATAGATGCTGTACACAGCGTATTAGAAAGAACGCCACCAGAACTTGCGGCAGACATAAGTGATAGAGGAATATATATGACAGGTGGAGGATGCTTAATAGATGGATTGGACAAGTTACTTCAAGAAAGAACAGGAATAAACGTAATGGTAGCAGATGATGCAATATCATGTGTAGCATTAGGAACAGGAAAAGCATTAGATAATTTAGATATATTAGATGGAAGAAAAAAATAGCATTTTGGGGACAGACATTTTGGGGACGTGTTAAAAAAACATCTAGATGTTTTTTTAACACGTCCCCAAAATGCTATTTTAAACTATTGAAAAAAGTACAAAAATACGATATTATATATTAGTTAAAAAACTAGATTAATCGGAGGAATAAATGAAAAAAGTAGCATTTTATACATTGCGGTTGCAAAGTAAATCAGTATGAAACAAATGCAATGATACAAAAATTCATTCAAAATAATTATGAAATAGTAGATTTTGAAGAATTTGCAGATATATATGTTATAAATACTTGTACAGTTACCAATATGTCAGATAAAAAATCAAGGCAAATTATAAGGAGAGCAAAGCACATAAACAATAATTCAATTTTAGTTGTTGTTGGTTGTTATGCACAAGTAGCAAAAGAAAAATTAGAAAAGATAGATGAAGTGGATATAGTACTAGGAAATAATGAAAAAGGCAATATAGTAGAATTGGTAGAAAATTACGAAAAAAATATTGTATCTGATGTAATGCAACAAAAAGAATTTGTTGAATTCGGTACTACTACATATACAGAAAAAACAAGAGCAGTAATAAAGGTACAAGACGGATGTGACAGATTTTGTTCATATTGTATAATACCATATGCAAGAGGAAGAGTAAGAAGTAGAAAACTTAAAAACATTGTAGAAGAAATTACTGAAATCGCTAATGAAGGAATAAAAGAGGTTGTAATTACAGGCATACATGTAGCATCTTACGGAAAAGATTTTAAAGATGGTACTGAATTAATTGATTTATTAGAAGCTATAAATAATATTTCTGGTATAGAAAGAATACGTTTAGGTTCATTAGAACCAACAATAATAACAGAAGAATTTTTAAGTAGATTAACAAAATTAGAGAAAATATGTGACCATTTTCATTTATCTTTGCAAAGCGGATGTAATGAAACTTTAAAAAGAATGAATAGAAAATATACTATAGAAGAGTTTGAGCATATAGTTAATTTATTAAGAAATGCTTACCCCAATGTAGCATTAACAACTGATATAATAGTAGGTTTTCCCGGAGAATCAGAAAACGAATTTGAATGTACATATAAGTTTTTAAGTAAAATAAAATTTATGAAAATGCATATATTTAAATATTCACAAAGAAATGGAACAAAAGCTGCTATAATGGAAAATCAAATAGATGGAAATATTAAAGAAGAAAGAAGCAATAAACTTATTGAATTATCTGATAAAAATGAAGCAGAGTTTATGAAACAATACATAGGAAAACAAATTGATGTACTATTTGAACAAATTGTAGGAAATTATATAGAAGGGCATACAAAAAATTACATGGTAGTAAAAGTTCCAAAAGATGCAGAACTAGAAAACAAAATAAAAACAGTAACTATAACTAAATTTAATAATCTTGCATTAGAAGGAGAAATAAATTAAAAATTCTTTACATTAAAAATGCCCAATGATATAATTACCAAGGAAAATTTAAATTATAAAAGGAGTAATTATGATTACTTTAGAGCAAGTTATAAAACTTTTAGATAATAAAAAACTTATACGAAATAAAGATTGCAAAGAAGATACACAAATAGAATTTATATCATACGATTCTAGGAATATAAAGCCAAATTCATTGTTCTTTTGCAAGGGTGAACATTATAAAACAGAATATTTGGAGCAAGCAATAAGTAAGGGAGCAGTTGTATATATTTCTGAAGAGAAATATGATATTAATGCACAATATATAGTAGTTACAGATATACAAAAAGCAATGGCGATAATTGCTGCAGAATTTTATGGATATGCTTTTAGAGACTTAGAAACAATAGGAATAACTGGAACCAAGGGAAAAACTACAGTAACATGTTTCATACAAAATATATTAAATGAATATACAAAATCAAGAACAGCAATAATATCTACAATAAATACATATACAGGGACAACAGATGAATTATCTCAAATGACAACACCAGAAGCAGTAGATTTACAAAGATTATTTTATGAAGCAAAGCAAAATAATTGCAAATACTTAACTATGGAAGTAAGCTCACAAGGATATAAAAAAGACAGAGTATACGGAGTAGAATTTAAAAATGGAATATTTTTAAACATAGGAGAAGATCACATAAGTGCTAGAGAACATCCGAATTTTGAAGACTATTTACATTGTAAAATACAGTTAGTAAAAAATTCAAAAAGAGTTATAATAAACAAAAATACAGACTATTTTAATGTAATATATAGTGAAAGTAAAAATGCACAACAAGTAATTACTTATGGAACGGATGAGACGGCAGACTACTATTATTCAAATGTAGAAAAAACAAAATTAGGATTTAAGTTTAATGCAATAAGTAAAGCTAATAATTATAATCAAAAATTTGAAATAAATATACCAGGAAGATTTAACATTGAAAATGCACTAGTAGCAATTACATTAGCAAAACAATTAGGAGTTGATGATGATAGTATAAGATTAGGACTTCTAAAAACAGTAGTAAAAGGTAGAATGAACGTTTTCGAAAAAAACGGAATAACTGTAATTGTAGATTATGCACATAACAAACTAAGTTATACAAAATTATATGAATCATTAAAATTAGATTATCCAAATCGTAGAATAGTATCTGTAGGAGGATGTGTAGGAGGAAAAGCCTATAATAGAAGAGAAGAGTTTGGAAAAATTGTTGGAGGAAATTCAGACTATGTATATTTAACAGCTGTTGACCCACAGTATGAAAAAGTTGAAGATATATGTAGAGATATAGCTTTATATATTGATGATAAAAGTAAATATGAAATAATACCAGATAGAAAAACTGCTGTAGAAAAAGCAATAACATCTGCAAAAGAGGGAGATGTTGTTGTTTTAGTTGGAAAAGGTGAAGAAGAATATCAAAAAATAAATGGAATATCTGAAAAGTATGAGTCAGATTTAGCAATAGCAAAAAGAATGTTAAAAATTTAAAAAATATATTGCAAAAAGAAAATTAATGCTATATTATAATAAAGTATAATATATTTTGTAAATATACTAAGGAGGAAAAAATGAATAAACAAACAAATGAAAATGAATTAAACTGTACAAATATAGAAAATCAAGGAACAGTACCAGAAAATATAGAAAATGCATTTAGTGATTTAATATCAGAATATTTTGAAAATGATACAACACAAAATGCTGATAATATACAAACAGGAACAGTACTAGATTGGGATTCAGTAGCAAATGGGCAATTATTTACAAACAATCAAACTCAAGAAAATGCACAAAATGTTGTAACAAATAATAATAATAATAATGTATTATATAATAACCTTGAAACAATAAATGAAAAAATTACACCGACCCAAGAAGTACAAAATAATGGTATAAATGGAATATATAAAAATTTACAATCAGCTACAGATAATATTAATTATCAAAATAATGTAAATAATATGTTATACAACGAAATAGGAAATGTAAATACACAATCAACAAATGGTAACCCTTATGGAGTAGTACCAGTAGAAGAAAATTTATTAACAGGAGTAGATAATAGTACAAATAATGCAGAGACTATAAATTCAACTAATACACAAGGAACAGATTTTAAATTAACACAAGCAAATCTACCTGTTAAAATAGGATTCTGGACAAAAGTAAGAAACTTCTTTATGGCGGATTCTAAAATATTATATTCAGTGAACCAAACACAGACTAATACCGGATTATGGAACAAAGTACAAAATTTCTTTTCATTTGGAAAAAATAAATAATTAAAACTATATAAATATTTAAAAAGAATACTTGCCAAGTATTCTTTTTTGGTATAAAATAGCAATGTCTGGAAAAGACTAATATGCAAAGATACAAAAATAATGTATCAGAATGGAGGATAAAAATGTCAATAAGAATAGGAATTAATGGATTCGGAAGAATAGGAAACTTAACATTTCAAGCAGCTTTAGAGAAGGGAGATGTAGAAGTCGTTGCAATAAATGATCCATTTATAACAGCAGATTATATGGCTTACATGGTAAAATATGATACTGTTCATGGAAGATTTAATGGAGAAGTAAAGTTTGAAGATGGTAAATTAATGGTTAATGGAAAAGAAATAAAAGTATATAATGAAATGGAACCAAAGAATATTCCTTGGGGTGCAGATGGAGTAGATTATGTTTTAGAATGTTCAGGAGTATTTACAACAATAGAAAAAGCAAGTGCACACTTAGAAGGTGGAGCAAAGAAAGTAATAATAAGTGCACCTTCAAAAGATGCTCCAATGTTTGTTATGGGAGTTAATAATGATAAATATGATCCAAGTATGAATGTTATTTCTAATGCATCATGTACAACAAACTGCTTAGCACCACTTGCAAAAATAATAAACGATAATTTCGGAATAAAAGATGGATTAATGACAACTGTTCACTCTACAACAGCTACACAAAAAACTGTTGATGGTGCATCTAAAAAAGATTGGAGAGGTGGCCGTGCAGCAGCTGCAAACATAATACCATCATCAACAGGAGCTGCAAAAGCAGTTGGAAAAGTAATACCAGAATTAAATGGAAAATTAACAGGAATGGCATTTAGAGTACCAACAATAGATGTATCAGTTGTTGATTTAACATGTAACTTAGAAAAACCAGCAACTTATGAAGAAATATGTGCTGCAGTTAAAAAAGCATCAGAAAACGAATTAAAAGGTATAGTAGAATACGTAGATGAAGATGTTGTATCATCAGATTTTATACATGATAACCATACATCAATATTCGATGCAAAAGCAGGAATTGCATTAACAGATACTTTCGTTAAACTAGTAGCTTGGTACGACAACGAATGGGGATATTCAAACAAATTAGTAGATTTAGCAAGATATATATCTACAAAAAATTAAAACTACAAGAAAGTATAAAAATCTAACACACCCATAAATGCAGTAAAATTTGTAGGGAACAGACCAACGTCGTTCCGTTAAAAATATATCATACGAAAAATAGATTTATCTATGGTTAAATCTACTAGAAATCGGGTGCTAAATTTATATTTTCTATATGTTACAAATAGGTTTTTAATTGGGGCGGGGCTTGACTCCGCTTACATAAATTTTAGGAGGAAAATTTTATGAGTAAAAAAACAATTAGAGATATTGATGTAAATGGTAAAAAGGTGCTAGTAAGATGCGACTTTAATGTACCACAAGATAAAGAAACTGGTGCAATAACAGATAATAGAAGAATAAAAAGTGCATTACCTACAATACAATATTTAATAGATAATAATGCAAAAGTAATACTTTGTTCACATTTGGGTAGACCAAAGGGAGAAGTAAACGAAAAATATTCTTTAAAAATAGTTGCAGATGAATTAAGTAGGCTTTTAGGAAAAGAAGTAAAATTAGCTAAAGATATAGTCGGAGATAGTGCAAAAGAACTTGTATCTCAAATGAAGAATGGTGATGTAGTATTATTAGAAAATGTAAGATTTGATGCAAGAGAAGAGAAAAATGATAGAGAATTATCAAAAGAACTAGCAAGTTTAGCAGAAATATATGTAAATGATGCTTTTGGAACAGCTCATAGAGCACATAGTTCAACAGCAGGTGTAGCTGAATTTTTACCAGCAGTTTCAGGATTTTTAATAGAAAAAGAAATAAGATTCTTAGGAGATGCTTTACAAAATCCAGAAAGGCCATTCGTTGCAATACTAGGTGGAGCCAAAGTATCAGATAAAATAGCGGTTATAGAAAAACTAATAGAAAAAGTAGATAAATTACTAATAGGTGGAGGAATGTCATTTACTTTCTTAAAAGCACAAGGACACAACATAGGAAAATCAATTTGTGAAGAAGATAAATTAGATTTAGCAAGGGAATTGTTAGAAAAAGCTAAAGCAAAAGGTGTTGAAATAGTATTACCAATAGATTCAAATATAACAACAGACTATTCAAATGATACAGAAAATAAAATAGTACATTCACAGAATATACCAGATGGTTGGGAAGGATTAGACATTGGACCAGACACTATAGCTAAATTTAAAGAAATATTAAAAACAGCAAAAACAGTAATGTGGAATGGACCATTAGGAGTTTGCGAATTTTCAAAATATGAAACAGGGACAAAAGAAATAGCAACACAATTAGGTAATATAGATGCAGTAACAATAATAGGTGGAGGAGATTCTGCAGCAGCAATAGAAAAACTTGGCTTGGCAGATAAAATGACTCATATATCAACAGGTGGAGGAGCATCGTTAGAATTTTTAGAAGGAAAACAACTACCAGGAATAGAATGTTTACAAGATAAATAAATATTCCATATAGAAAGGATGGTAATATGAGAAAAAAAGTAATAGCAGGAAATTGGAAAATGAATAAACTTCCAAATGAAGCAATAGAATTAATAGAAAAATTAACTCCACTTGTAAAAGATACAGATAACGAAGTAGTAGTATGTGTACCATACATAGATTTATTTTATGTTTTAATGCAAGCACAAGGAACAAATATAAAAGTAGGTGCACAAAATATGCACTGGGAAGAAAAAGGTGCATATACAGGAGAAATATCTGGAGAAATGCTAAGTAAAATGGGAGTTGAATATGTTATAATAGGACATTCAGAAAGAAGAGCATACTTTGCAGAAACAGATGAAACAGTAAACAAAAAAATAAAAGCAGCACTATCATATAATTTAAAACCAATAGTTTGCGTTGGAGAATCATTAGAACAAAGAGAAGCAGGAGTCGCAAAGGATGTAATAACAAAACAAACGGAATTAGCTTTAGCAGGGATTGCACCAGAAAGCTTAGAGAAAATAATAATTGCTTATGAACCAATTTGGGCAATAGGAACAGGAAAGACAGCAACAAAAGAAGATGCAAATGAAACTATTAAATGGATAAGAGAAAAAATTGTCGAAATATATGGACAAAAAATAGCGGATGGAGTTATAATACAGTACGGCGGAAGCGTAAAATCTTCTAATGCAAAAGATTTATTTGAAATGAGCGACATAGATGGTGGATTAGTAGGTGGAGCAAGCTTAGATGCAGAAGAATTTGCAAAAATCGTAAACTACAAATAGACATAAAAACACATGGCAAATTGTATGGGTTGCAAGCTATACAATCCGCACTCCAAAAGGAACATAAAGTATTTTACAAATAATAAAGAAAGAGGACGATATAACTATGGATAAAAAAGTTACAATGCTAATGATATTAGACGGATATGGAATAAATACAAAAGAAGACGGAAATGCAGTAAAACAGGCAAATACACCAACATTAGATAAATTAATAAAACAAAATCCAAATACTCAAATTCATACTAGTGGATTAGATGTAGGTTTACCAGAAGGACAAATGGGAAATTCAGAGGTTGGTCATACTAATATTGGTGCAGGAAGAATAATATATCAAGAATTAACAAGAATTACAAAATCAATAGAAGACGGAGACTTTTTCAGTATACCAGAACTTGTAAATGCTATAGATAATTGTAAAAAACACAATTCAAAATTACACATAATGGGATTATTATCTGATGGTGGAGTTCATAGTCATATACGTCATTTATATGCATTATTAGAACTTGCAAAAAGAAAAGATTTTTCAGATGTATATGTTCATTGCTTTTTAGACGGAAGAGATACACCACCAGCATCAGCAGAAATGTATATAGCAGAACTAGAAAAGAAAATGACTGAAAAAGGTGTTGGAAAAATAGCAAGCATAATAGGTAGATTTTATGCAATGGATAGA
Source organism: uncultured Clostridia bacterium (assembly GCA_947629555.1). Lineage (GTDB taxonomy): Bacteria > Bacillota > Clostridia > TANB77 > CAG-508 > CAKPQL01. The sequence goes on from CANRED010000002.1 coordinate 65,214, forward strand.
GATAAAAGATGGGAAAGAATAGAAAAAGCATATAGAGCATTAGTAGATGGAATTGGAGAAAAAGCAGGAAGCGCAATAAAAGCAATAGAAGATTCTTACCAAAAAGAAGTTTTTGATGAATTCGTTGTTCCAACTATTATATGTAATGGTGAAGAGCCAATAGCTACAATAGGTGAAAACGATTCTGTAATATTCTTTAACTTTAGACCAGATAGAGCAAGAGAAATAACTAGAACACTTGTAGATAAAGATTTTAATGGGTTTGAAAGAAAATTCTTTAATTTATATTATGTATGCTTTACAAACTATGATGAAACATTGCCAAATGTTAATATAGCATTTAAAAAGGATGAAATAAAAAATACTTTTGGAGAATATGTAAGCAAACTAGGTTTAACGCAATTAAGAATTGCGGAAACAGAAAAATACGCACATGTTACATTTTTCTTTAATGGAGGGGAAGAAAAACAATATCCGGGAGAAGATAGAATACTTGTGCCTTCACCAAAAGTAGAGACTTATGATTTAAAACCAGAAATGAGCGCAATTGAAGTAACAGATAAAGTTGTAGATGCAATAATGCAAGAAAAATATGATTGTATAATATTAAACTATGCAAATCCAGATATGGTAGGACATACAGGAAATTTTGATGCTGCTGTAAAGGCAATAGAAACAATAGATGCTTGTGTTGCAAGAGTATTAGAAGCAATAGAAGCTAAAAAAGGAACATTATTAATAACAGCAGATCATGGAAATGCAGAGCAAATGATAGATTATGCTACAGGCGAGCCACATACAGCACATACAACAAATGTAGTACCTTTAATATTGGTCGGTAGAGACGAGTATAAACTAAAGTCTGGAAGACTTGCAGATTTAGCTCCAACAATGTTGGATTTAATGGGATTAGAAAAACCTCAAGAAATGACAGGAGAATCCCTATTAATAAAATAGTTTTTATAAAAATAATCTATATATAATTTTCAAATGAACGAATGTGGGGACCGACAAATTACAGTATGTTGAAGAATTTACGAAAGTAAAATTCGGCATACATACTGTTATGCAGTTGGGAGTGAATTTAGAAAATTATATATAGATTATTATAGGAAAATTAAATTTAGTTATTAATATTATAAATATATATGAAAATTGAAAGGAGCAATAAAAATGATTTATTCAAAAGAAGTAGAAGAAATGTGTCCAGTTGCAAAAGGAGTAGACCATGGACCAGCCCCAATTCCAGAAGAAGGAAAATGGGTAAAATCTAAAGAAATTAAAGATATTTCAGGATTAACACATGGTATTGGTTGGTGTGCGCCACAACAAGGAGCATGTAAATTAACATTAAATGTAAAAGAAGGAATAATACAAGAAGCATTAGTTGAAACAATAGGATGTTCTGGAATGACACATTCAGCAGCAATGGCAGGAGAAATATTAGTAGGAAAAACAATATTAGAAGCGTTAAATACAGACTTAGTTTGTGATGCTATAAATACTGCAATGAGAGAATTATTTTTACAAATAGTATATGGAAGAACACAATCTGCTTTTTCAGAAGGAGGATTACCAATAGGTGCAGGACTTGAAGACTTAGGAAAAGGAACAAGAAGCCAAGTTGGAACAATATATTCAACATTATCAAAAGGTCCAAGATACTTAGAATTAGCAGAAGGATACATAACAGATATAGGTTTAGACAAAGACAATCAAATAATAGGATATAAATATGTAAACTTAGGAAAAATGATGGAAAACATAAAAAAAGGAATAGAGCCATTAGAAGCAATAGAAAAAGCATCAGGAAAATATGGTAGATTTGATGAGGCGGTTAAAATAATAGACCCACGTAAAGAATAGGGTAAGCAAATGAAAAGTGGCATCTTACGTTGTCAAACTTCATAAAAATTTTTTCGATGTACACGCGTACAATCTCAAAAAATTTTATTTGTTTTCCTAGTAATATACCACTTTTGCTTTGCTTACAGGATATTAAAATAAAAAATGTAGGGGTCGGAGGCCTTAGGCGACCCGCCCTCAAATCAATACCTAAAAAATATAAAATTTGAAACAAAAAATTATAGGAGGTAAATTAAATGGCATTATTTGAAAGTTATGAAAGAAGAATTAATCAAATTAAACCAGTAATGGAAAAATACGGAATAAAAGATTTTGACGATGCATTAAATATCTGTAAAGAAAAGGGATTTAACCCATATGATATAACAAAAAGTGTTCAGCCAATATGCTTTGAAAACGCATGTTGGGCATATACATTAGGAGCAGCAATAGCAATAAAAAAAGGAGATAAAAAAGCTGCAGATGCAGCAAAATCAATAGGAGAAGGTTTACAAGCTTTTTGTATACCAGGTTCTGTTGCAGATGATAGAAAAGTTGGATTAGGACATGGAAATTTAGCATCAATGTTATTATCTGAAGAAACAAAATGTTTTGCATTTTTAGCAGGACATGAAAGCTTTGCAGCAGCTGAAGGTGCAATAGGAATTGCAAAATCAGCAAATAAAGTTAGAAAAGAACCATTAAGAGTAATATTAAATGGACTAGGAAAAGATGCAGCACAAGTAATATCTAGAATAAATGGATTTACATATGTAAAAACAGATTTTGACTTCTTTACAGGAAAAGTGAATATAGTAGAAGAAATAAGCTATTCAGATGGAGAAAGAAGTAAAGTTAGATGCTATGGAGCAAATGATGTTAGAGAAGGTGTAGCAATAATGCACTTAGAGGGAGTAGATGTATCTATTACAGGAAACTCTACAAATCCAACAAGATTCCAACATCCAGTTGCAGGTACATACAAAAAAGAATGTATAGAACTTGACAAAAAATACTTCTCAGTTGCATCTGGTGGTGGTACAGGAAGAACACTACACCCAGACAATATGGCTGCAGGACCAGCATCTTATGGTATGACAGATACAATGGGAAGAATGCACTCAGACGCACAATTTGCAGGAAGCTCATCAGTACCAGCCCATGTTGAAATGATGGGATTAATAGGAATGGGTAACAACCCAATGGTTGGTGCAACAGTAGCAGTTGCAGTTGCTTGCGAAGAGGCAATGAAATAAAATTGTAGGGGTCGCACGGTGTGCGACCCGCAATATAAAAATTTTTTATATTTATTAAATATGAAATTTTAGAATATTTCAAAATCATTTGACATATAATAAAAAAAGTAGTATACTATGTTTAGCTTAAGCAAGAGAGTTGTTTGTAAGATGACAATTACTCGAGATATGTTGACCACATATCTCATTTTTTTTGCAAGAAAAGTGGCTTTGCCACACGGGTTGCAATATATCAATTTAAAAAGTCGATTTTTCCTATGCAACAAAAAAAGGCAGTTGACCAGACTGCCTTTGATTAGTTTTTCACTAATCTTGAGTTTTTTGACTATCTTCTTGATTACCATTACTAAGTAATAATAAAACAATCAAACGCCAAATTAGTTCGTAAGATGACAAACTACTCACCTCCTTTTCAAAAGATTCCTTTATGAAAAGGATAGCTTATATTATAATTTATAAAAATTTAAATTACAATAAAATTGTTAAAAAATGTAAAAATTATGTATGATTTTATAGATAAAAAGATATTTTTTTTTATGTGTTTTCAAAATGACTATTTTTTTGCAAAAAATTATTAACAAATTTTTTATAAAATCTATTGCAAAATAAAACACATTAGTATATATTTATAATACAAATGTAGGGGTCGCTTAGATTAAGCAACCCGTTTTATACAAAATAGCAAATACGATTTGCATTGATTTTTCATATACAATTAAAAATGTAGACACGTTGTCTACATTTTCATTTTATTAAATTAATCACATACTTTGTTATAAAATGTAAGAGACCAAATACCTGAGATACCTACTAAAATATATATTATTCTGCTTAAAACAGATCCAGCTCCAAATAGAGTATCTACAAGATTAAAATCTATTAAACCTACTAATAACCAGTTTAAAGCACCAATTATAACAAGAGTTAAAGCTATACAATTTAAAATCTTCATAATTAAAGCCTCCTTTTGTATTAGTATATACTAATAAATAAAATTTATGTATTAAAAAATAATATATTAACTATTGCCATAAATATATTTTTCTCTCGGAATAGAAGGGTCAAAAATTTTAGTTTTCCTATAAAATTCATAAGTATCTGTATTCCTATAAACTTTTGAGGTATGTTTTCTTAAAAATTCAATAATTTGGTAAACATCAATCCAAATTTGATTAACACCATCTTTTTGTACTTCATCAAAAATTAATTGAATTCCAAAATGTAAATGGGGAACATTAATATTATTAACATTTTCTTTTGTACTATACCCAGTCATGCCTAAATATCCAATAACATCTCCTGCAGTTACAATTTTACCTTCTTCTAAATTTTCAGCATAAGGTCTATCTTTTCTTAAATGTGCATAATAGTAGTATCTTTTTTTATCAAAACTTCTAATACCAATTCGCCAACCACCATATTGATTCCATCCAAGACACTCTACAACGCCAGATTCAACTGCGATTATAGGTGTACCAATGCTTCCCATTAAATCATTCCCTAAATGAACACGTTTGTATCCATAAGACCTTGAGTTTCCAAAATCGTCATAATGGCTAAAACTATAGTTTGAAGCTATTGGAAGATATGCCTTGATTCCATATTTCTTTTCATAATATTTATTTCCATTTTCATCTACATTTTCAACTTCATATTCACCAATAAATTCATGTAAAACTGCATCATATGCTTCAAAATAATATGAATAGTATTTATAGTCTTGAGATAATTCTTCCATTGTTTTTCCATTTTTTAATTTTTCTGTTAAATCAGTTAAATCTTTTGTTTTAAATTTGTTAAAATTTCCACCATATTTACAAGCCAGAAAACTTATTAATTCAATCCAGTTAAATTTTATATTTTCGTTATTTATATGAGAATTAATGTCTAATTTAGAAGTTTCATTTAAGACATCATAAGTTGGCGTAAAATCTACCCATTTAATATAGCTATTATTTTTAGTTTCTATGTTCCAATTATCCCAATTAACAGCTTCTGAACTTGCAGGAATTACAATATTAGTATATGATAATTGAAGAGAAATAATACAAGCTAAAATAATAGGTAATATAAGGAAAATTTTTTTGAATTTTATTATATTTTTTAAAGCCAATATAATACACCTCTTAAAAATAATTATAATCAAATATATTTCTTTTATGATAGGTTTTTAATAGATGGTTAAAATATTAATAAATTACATTATGCAAAGGAGGAAAAATGCAACAAAATTTAATAATAATGATAATTGGATTTATATTATTAGTAAAAGGTGCAGATTTCGTTGTAAAAGGTGCTGTTGGACTTAGCAAAAAATTAAATTTATCAGAAATGCTTATTGGAATAGTGCTTGTAGGAATAGGAACATCATTGCCAGAAATACTTATAACAGTCCAATCTTCATTAATAGGAGAATCAAGTATAATTTTAGGAAATGCAACAGGAAGTTCAATATGTAATATTTTACTTGTAATAGGTATTGCAGGTTTTATACGACCTATGAAAATAGATAAAAGACTATGTAAAACACATTTATCAATGTCATTATTAACAATTATAGTATTATTTGCTGTTTGTAATTTTGGAAATACCACTAATTTACAAATAGATAGATTAGAAGCATTAATATTATTAGGAATAGCATGGCTATATACAATATTTACTTTTTTTGAAGGCAAAAACGAAAATGAAGATAACAAGCCGACAATAGACCAGGAATTTAAACAAATAGAAAAAGGTGAAGAAGAATTAGGTTATCTTGCAATATTTATTTATATAATATTAGGAATATTAGGTTTAAAGTACGGTGCAGATTTTGTAGTAGATGAAGCAACAAATATTGCAAATTATTTTTCAATAAGCCCAGCAATAATAAGTATAACTATTGTGGCGATTGGAACATCTTTACCAGAAATTGCAACAGCAGTTATAGCATCATTAAGAAAAGATTCAGATTTAGCAGTGGGAAATGTAATTGGGTCTAATATATATAATATTTGTCTTTTGCCTGGAATAGGTGCAGTAATAACTCCAATAGAATATGCAAATTCATTCAATACTACAATTATATTTCTAATAATTGCAACATTAGCAGTATTAATATTAAGTAATTACAAAGGCAAAAGAAAAATAGGCAGGGGGAAAGCATTAATTTTGCTTTTATTATATGTTGGATATATTATTAACTTATTCTCATAATGGTCAAACATAGCTTATATAATTAGCTATGGAGGTAAATATAATGGACGGAATTTATAAATTAAATTTAAAAACACAAATGGGAGATTTAGATGGTTTTATAAATATAGTTACAAAGGATAAAAATTTAAGTGGATATATAGAATTAATGGGAAATAAAACAGAATTTTCAGGTGGAAAAGTAGAAGGTAATAATTTATATATAAATGGAAAGGCAAAAGCAGGATTTATAACAATAAAATATGACATACATGCACAAGTACAAGGAACATCATTAATAATAAAAGCCAAAACAAATATGGGGTCATTTGAAACAGTTGCAAAAAAAGTACAGTAAAAATAATTAAAAATTGTATAGACAATAAAACGAAAATATGTTAAGATAATACTCGTACTAATAATTGCAGGTGTGGTGGAATTGGTAGACGCGATAGACTCAAAATCTATTATGGGAAACCGTGTGAGGGTTCGAGTCCCTCCACCTGCACCAAAAAATAATGTAGGCAAAAACAGTCTCTATTATATTTTCATGGATAAATATGATGGGACTCGAAAAGGAGGACAAGAAAAAGGTCCGGTGGACCTTTTTCCCGACGCGGCTCGCCGAGTCCCTCCACCTGCACCATAAGTGCGACCTAATGGTCGCAGTGAATAGTGAATAGTTAATGGTGAATAGAGCAATTATGTACTATTCATCATTAACTATTCATTTTTCATTATTCATTAGTTTGCACATCTTTTACGTTCCCAATGTGCATTATTCAATATTTTAATTATATAATATAAAAATATTGAAATTATAAATCCTTTTATGATATATTATAATAACAAAATAATAAAGGAGAAAATGATGAAAAGAACAAAGTTAAGAGATAGAATATTACCAACATATACAAAAGGAGAAGAAATTTTTAATATGACTTCTCATATTGTAGGTGCTGTTCTAGGTGTTGTAGCAACAGTTTTATGTGTTGTATTTGCAGCAATTCATGGAAATGGATATGGAGTTGTTGGAGGTGCAATATATGGTGTTACAATGATTTTATTGTATACAATGTCTAGTATATATCACGGATTAAGTCCAAAGATATTTGCAAAAAAAATATTTCAAGTGCTAGATCATTGTTCAATATTTTTGCTTATAGCAGGTTGTTATACACCAATAGTTTTATCAAGCATAAGAAAAGTTGATTCAGTATCTGCTTGGGTAATATTTGGAGTAATATGGGGAGTAGCAATATTAGGAATTATATTAAACTCAATAGATTTAAAAAAATATAAAAAATTCTCTATGATATGCTATTTAATTATGGGATGGTGCATTATATTTAGAGTTAATCTATTACCAAAAGTATTGCCTACAAACGGTTTAATATTATTAGTATTAGGAGGCATTGCTTATACCATAGGAGCTATATTATATGGTATAGGAAAAAAACATAAATACATGCACTCAATATTTCATTTATTTATATTACTAGGAAGTTTATTACAATTCTTCTGCATATTATTATATGTAATGTAAATTTATAAGGAGGAAAAAAATGGAACCAATAACTATTGCTATTATTATTTTAGCATTAATATTAATTTATATAATATTTGTTTATAACAAAATAATACATGCAAAAAACATGAATAAAGAAGCATTTAGCAATGTAGATGTTGCATTAAAACAGAGATATGATTTAATACCCAATTTAGTTGAAACGGTAAAAGGATATGCAAATTATGAAGGAGACATATTAGAAAAAGTTGCTAAACTAAGAGGAAACAATTTAAGCGTAGATAAAAGAAGTAATGAAGAAAACGATTTTACAAAAGACATAAAAAATATATTAGTGGTAATGGAACAATATCCTAATTTAAAAGCTAGTGAAGGCTTTATTAAATTTCAAGATAACCTAGTAAAAGTTGAAGAAACAATAGAAAATGCAAGGAGATATTATAATGGAACGGTTAGAAATTATAATATTATAATACAAAAATTCCCTAATAACATAATAGCAAAGCTATTTAGATGTAAAGATGCAGAATATTTTGAAATAGAACTTGTAACAAAAGAAAATCCAAAAATAAATTTAAATTAGAGGGGGTACAAATGAAAGTCTTAAAAAAAGTATTTTTAATTTCAATACTAATAATGCTTCTAATATCTACTGTGTCAAATGCTGCAACAGAAGAAATATTAAACTACGAATCAGAAATATATATTAATGAAGATGCAACAATGATTGTAGAAGAGACAATACAAGTTTATGCAGCAGGTATTGATATAAAAAGAGGAATATATAGAGATTTTCCTACAAAGTATAAAGATAATTATGGAAATAATTATAATGTGAAATTTGAAGTGTTAGAAGTATTAAGAGATGGAAAAGCAGAACCATATAAGACTGAGAAAAAATCAAATGGCATTAGGGTATATATAGGTGATTCTGACACAACATTAAGACCAGGGTACTATACCTATACAATCAAATATGAAACTAATAGACAAATTGGATATTTTGATGATCATGATGAATTATATTGGAATGTAACAGGAAATGGTTGGGCTTTCAATATAGATGAGGCAACTGCAACAGTTCACTTGCCAGAAAATGCAGATATGGATAAAGTAAATTTTGAAGCATATACTGGTGCACAAGGTTCTACGGCTAAACAATATACTGCATATAAAGATGAGTATAATAATACTGTTACATTTAGAACAACTAGCAAACTATATAACAGTGAAGGATTAACTATCGTTGTAGGATTTGAAAAAGGATTAGTTCATGAGCCTACATTTCAAGAAAAAGTTAAATATTTTTTTAGCGATAATAAAGGCATATTTATTGGGTTAATTGGAGCAGTAATAATTGTAATATATTGTATTATTACTTGGCATAAAGTAGGAAAAGATCCTAAAAAGGACATAATAATACCAAGATATAATCCACCGGATGGATTTTCTCCAGCAGAAATAAAATATATAGAATCAATGGGAAAATATGATAAAGTATTTGAAGCTAGTATATTAAATTTGGCTGTAAAAGGATATATAAAGATAGAAACAACAGAAAAATCGTATTTTGGTTTAAAAAATCATGAAATAACATTAATAAAACAAGAAAAAGCTATAGAAAATGATATAAGTGAAGATGAAAAAGATATATATAATAACTTACCTAAAGAAGCAACATTGGAGTATAGCTCTAGTTTGCAAGGGAAACTTATGAATATGCAAACAGCACAAAAAAATTATTTAAAGAAAAAAATGGAAGGTAAAATGTATTCAAAAAACATAAAAATGATTACAATTTCCGCCATTATGTCAATTGTAGTAGCTTTGATTTCATTAATTGCTTCAATGTCAATAGTAGAAGTTCCAGTAGCATTATTTATAACAATATGGCTATCTATCTGGACATCTGGTATAGCAGCAATATTTAAAAGTGTAAAAAAATCACCAGCAATTATAATAGTATTAATACCATTTTTACTTGGAGAAGTAGTTGCCACAGGCATTTTAATTAGTTTAATAAGTATAAGCATGACAATAATAGTATTATTGCTAATTGTTATTAATATTATATATGCTATATTAATTAAGGCTTATACAAAAGAGGGAAGACAAATAAAAGATGAGATAGAAGGTTTTAAATTATTTATAAAAACTGCTAGTGAAGATGAAATAAAGACTCAAACTCCAGAAACGTTTGATAAATATTTCCCTTATGCGTATGCATTAGGTTTAGAAAATGAATGGGCTAAAAAATTTGAAAACTTGCTTGAAAGCTATAATTATGAACCTACTTGGTGTACAGGAATGTATGTTGGTCCTACATTTAATGTTTCATCATTTACAAATAGTTTTTCTTCTAGTTTTAGTAAGTCAATATCTTCAGCTTCAACACCACCAAGTTCAAGTGGAAGTGGATTTTCAAGTAGTGGCCGGAGGCGGAGGATTCTCTGGTGGCGGTGGCCGGAGGAGGCCGGAGGCGGAGGCTGGTAAGCCAAAGCAAAAAAGTACAATGTGCAATTTGCACATTGTACTTTTTTTGCTTTTGGTTTATTTAATTTAAAAATATAATACAAAAATGATATGGGTAGCATATTATTCTACCCATATCAACTAAAAATTAATTTTCTGTATTTGTATTTTCTTCTGTAGTAGCATTAGTATCACTTTCAGAAGATTCTTCTTTCATTTTATAACCACAATTTCCACAGAATGTAGCAGTAATAGAAACTTCTTGATTACATTTTGGGCAATTTATGATTCCTTTAATTTTTATTATTTCAGCTTTATATTCTTCAATTTTTGTATTAGCTTCTTTTATAGAATCGCATAATTCCTTTAAATCAGGATAGTCTAAATTAGAATAGTTATCAAAGTAAAGTTTTCCAATTTGGTTATAAGCTCTGTCTATTGCTTCTTGTTGTTTTGTGATTTCATGATTTAATTTAGATGTGTCTGATAATTTTTTTGTTTTTTCTGCTAAATCCTTTCCTGTGTTAGATAGTGTGTTTCCTAATTTTTGAAAAAAGTCCATTTAAAAAACCTCCTTATATATTTTATGCTGTAAAAATTATATCATATACAAAATAAATTGACAAGCACAATTTAAACGAGTATAATAATTTATTATTAATATGGTAAAGAGGAATATATGGTAAAAAGATTAATATTCGATGTAGATAACACATTAATTGAATGGAAACAAGAGTATTGGAATAAGTTAAGAGAAACTTTTGAACAACTAAATATAAAATATACGGAAGAATTATCTGATAATATTATAAAGGCAATAGATACTTACGAAAATGAATATGAATATTATAGTAGACAAAAAATGTTAGAACATATAAATAAAGTAACTAATTATAATTTTGATATAAATTTTTTAAATACAGTTTTAAAAAATTTTGAAAAATGTGTTCCGGCAAAAGATAAAGAAATAGTACGTGTGTTAGAGTATTTAAGCAAAAAGTATGAATTAGTAATACTTACAAATTGGTTTACAGATGTACAAATCCATAGATTAGAAAATTATGGAATTAATAAATATTTTATAAAAGTATTTGGAACAGAAGATTTTAAAGTAAAACCAAATAAAGAAAGTTTTATAGCAGCAATGGAAAATAGATCTCCAAATGAATGTATAATGATTGGAGACAATTTTAAGATTGATATACAAGGTGCAATAAATGTAGGAATGAAGGCTATATACGTTAAACCTAATATAGAAAAAGATAAAAAAGAAAATTATGTAATTATTAACAAAATAGAAGATTTAATGGAAATACTTTGAAACACAAATATTGGGGTATCGCCAAGCTGCTGTGGCTGTTCGAAGCGACAGCTGAGTTACAGCCTCAGTATGCGGAACTGATACAAATGAATTTAATATTGGGGTATCGCCAAGCGGTAAGGCATCGGACTCTGACTCCGACATTTCCTAGGTTCGAATCCTAGTACCCCAGCCATAAGTGCGACCTAGTGGTTGCAGATAATAGTTAAAAATGAATAATATATAAGTGATTTTTTTGCTTATTTAGATTATTCACTTTTAACTATATATACTTATTAAAACTATTCAATCGGTTATATCAGCCGGTTGTTTTTTATTACAAAAATTTAATTTAAAAATATATTGTGAAAAATATTTTAATGTGATAATATTAGAAAAAAAGAAGGGTGATTTAAATGCAAAAGCAAGATGTATTATTTGAAATAAAACCAAAGTATAATATACTATATAGTATCATAACGCATTTTTGGGATATTTTAATTTTTGCTGTTGTTTTAGTATTGTTAGGTATGCAACCAGCAATGAAAAAAAACATTATAATAATATCAATAGCTTTAATTATGATATGTGTAATAGTTATGTTGTTAAAAAGTAAGCGCAATAAATCATATTTTTATAGATTTTGTTCAGATAGATTTGAATATTTTAATACATATTTTGGAAATAAAGTAAAAGAAATAAAATATGAAGAAATTAAAGAAGTTAGATATAATCAAACTTTTTTGCAATCTAAATTTAACTTAGGTGAAATAATCATTATTACAAATGATAAACATATTCTAAAAAAGATGTTATTTTTACAATCAATACCTAATGTACAAAAAAATTATGAAAGAATAGTTAACTTATTTAATACATAAAGCAAAGGAAGTAGAACTAAATGCCACAATTAGCAAGGGAAATTTTTAAAGATTATAAAGAAGAAAACAATATATTAGAATCAGTTGTAGATAATGTAAATTTATTTAAAAAAAGTAATATATTAGAAATTAATTTGAGTTCAGAAAACAAAATCACTATTCGAGATTTGTTTTCTTTTGAAATGTACCTAAAAAAAAGATTCAATTTAAATGGAATAAAAATAAATATAAAGTATACTGAAGAGATTAAATTTGATTTAGAAGACGAGTGGGAAGATATTGTAAAATATATTGTATATAAATATCCATCTACGAAGGCACTATTGAGCGATAATAAAATAGAAATACAAGATAAAAATATAACGATATACTTAGCTGCAAAAGGAAAAGAAATTTTAATTGCAAGAGGAATAGATAAAGTTGTAGAAAGAATAGTAGAAGTTTTATATAACAAAAAATATAAAGTAAGTTTTAATGATGAAAATAAGAATGAAGAAGAACAAATAAAGTATTTGAAGCATTTAGAAGAACAAGCTATAGAGAATGCAAAAAAAGAAATTATAGAACATAAAAAAGAAATTGTAGTAGAACCATTACCAGTAGAAGAAACAGAAACTCAAGAACAAGAAAAATCTCCATTAATATTAGGTAGAAATGGGATTATAAAAGAAGAGATTGTTCAAGTTAAAGATATAACTGCAGATTTAGGAAAAATTTCATTACAGGGAGAAGTTATATCAACAGATTCTAGAGAATTAAAAACTGGTAAGGTTTTAGTTATGTTTAATGTATATGATGGAACAAGTACTATAACCTGTAAAGCATTTGTAGAAGCAGATAAGGCAAAAAAAATATTAGATAGAATAAATAATGCAAAGGGTGTAAGAGTAGCTGGAACTGCACAATTTGATCCATTTGCAAAAGAGGTAGGAGTTATAGCAAATGTAGTAATAGAAACAGGTGGACTGCCAAAAACAATTAGGGAGGATAATGCCGAAGAAAAGAGAGTAGAACTACATATGCATACTCAACTTAGTCAAATGGATGGAATAACTTCTGCAACAGATTTAATAAAAAGAGCAATTAGTTGGGGGATGAAAGCTATTGCTATTACAGACCATGGAGTAGTACAAGCATTTCCAGAAGCTAATAAAGCAGCAAAGGATTCAGGATTAAAAGTAATATATGGTGTTGAAGCGTATTATACAATAGATAAAAAAGGTGCAGTATATAATCCAAAAGATCAAGACTTAGATACAGAATATTGCGTATTAGATATTGAAACAACTGGACTTGCATTTAGAACGGAAAAGATAACAGAATTGGGTGCAATTAAAATAAAAAATGGAGAAGTAATAGATACATTTGAATGTTTTGTAAATCCAGAAAAGCCAATACCAGAAGAAGTTGTAAATATTACACATATAACAGATGATATGGTAAGCAATGCAGAAACAATAGATAAAGTCCTTCCAAAGTTCTTAGAATTTATGGGGGATTCAGTTCTTGTTGCCCATAATGCAAATTTTGATATTGGATTTATAAAATACAATGCAGAAAATTTAGGATATAAATTAGAAAATACATATATAGATACTTTAGCCTTGGCAAAAGAGCTATTTCCAGATTATAAAAAATATAAATTAGGAATAATTGCAGAAAAACTTGGAATAAAAGTAGATGTTGCACACCGTGCATTAGATGATGTAAAAACACTAGTTGCAGTTTTTAATGTAATGTTAAATATGCTAAAGGAAAAAAAAGTAGGTAAAGTGGCACAAATAAACACTTTAGGTGAAAAGGTAGACTTAAAAAATATGCCAAGCTATCATGCAATAATATTAGCAAAAAATTATGTAGGATTAAAAAATTTATATAAACTTATTTCTTTTTCACATTTAGATTATTTTTATAAAAAACCAAGAATATTAAAAAGTTTATATAAGCAATATTCGGAAGGATTAATATTAGGTAGTGCGTGTGAAGCTGGCGAATTGTATAGAGCGATAGTAGAAGGGCAATCAGATGATGAAATAGAGGCAATAGCAAAAGATTATGACTATTTAGAAATTCAGCCAATTGGAAATAATATGTATATGGTTAGAGATGGTATAGTAGAAAATGAAAAGGCTTTACAAGATATAAATAAGAGAATAGTAGATTTAGGAGAAAGATTAGGAAAGCCAGTAGTTGCAACCTGCGATGTTCACTTTATGGATCCACAAGATGAAATATATAGAAGGATTTTACAAGCAGGACAAGGATATGAAGATGCAGATTTTCAAGCGCCATTATATTTAAGAACTACAGAAGAAATGTTAAAGGAATTTGAATATTTAGGACCAGAGAAAGCTTATGAGGTAGTTGTAACAAATACAAATAAAGTTGCTGATATGTGTGAAGAAATTTGCCCAATATCTAAGGATAAATGCCCACCTCACATGGATAACTGTGAAAGAGATATAGAAGAAATAGCAACTAAACGAGCAAAAGAATTATATGGAGATCCTTTGCCAGACATAGTAAGGGAAAGATTAGAAAAAGAGTTAAATTCAATTATAAAAAATGGGTTTTCAGTTATGTATATTATTGCTCAAAAATTAGTTTGGAAATCTAATGAAGATGGATACTTAGTTGGTTCAAGAGGTTCTGTTGGTTCATCTTTTGTTGCAAATATGACAGGTATAACAGAGGTTAACTCATTACCTCCACATTATAGATGCCCAAATTGTAAATATTCAGATTTTACAGATTACGGATATAAAAATGGTTTTGATTTACCAGATAAAAATTGTCCTAAGTGTGGACATAAACTAGATAAAGATGGAATGGACATACCATTTGAAACTTTCCTTGGATTTGATGGAGATAAAGAGCCTGATATAGACTTAAATTTTTCTGGTGAATATCAAGCAAAAGCACATAAATATACAGAGGTATTATTTGGAAAAGGAAAAACATTTAAAGCAGGTACAATAGGTACAATAGCAGATAAAACTGCTTATGGGTATGTAAAAAATTACTATGAAGAAAGAAATATACCAGTAAATTCTGCCGAAATTTCAAGATTAGCAGCTGGATGTACTGGAATAAAAAGAACTACAGGACAGCACCCAGGAGGAATTATTGTTGTCCCACATGATAGAGAAATATACGAATTCACTCCTGTTCAGCATCCTGCAGATGACCCAAATTCGGATATAATTACAACACACTTCGATTATCACTCAATAGACCAAAACTTATTAAAATTAGATATATTAGGACATGATGATCCTACTATGATAAGAATGTTACAAGATATAACTGGTATTGACCCTAAAACTATACCATTAGATGATAAAGATACAATGTCTATATTTAAATCACCTGAAATTTTAGGCGTAACTCCAGAACAAATTAATTCAAAGGTTGGAACTTTTGGTGTACCAGAGTTTGGAACAAAATTTGTTAGAGAAATGTTAATAGATACAGAACCACAAACGTTTGAGGAATTAATAAGAATATCTGGTTTATCTCATGGTACAGACGTATGGCTAAATAATGCGAAAGATTTAATAGAGGCAGGTACTATAAAGTTAGACGAAGCAATATGTACAAGAGATGATATAATGAT
Source organism: uncultured Clostridia bacterium (assembly GCA_947629555.1). Classification (GTDB taxonomy): domain Bacteria; phylum Bacillota; class Clostridia; order TANB77; family CAG-508; genus CAKPQL01. The sequence goes on from CANRED010000002.1 coordinate 81,289, forward strand.
ATATTTAATAAAAGCAGGGCTACCACCAAAACCGGCATTTAAAATAATGGAATGTGTACGTAAGGGAAAAGGATTAACAGAAGAACAGGAGACTCTTATGAAAGAACATAATGTACCAGATTGGTATATAGCATCATGTAAGAAAATAAAATACATGTTCCCTAAAGCACATGCAGCAGCATATGTAACAATGGCATTTAGAATAGCATGGTTTAAAGTTCATTATCCAACAGCATATTATGCAGCATACTTTTCAGTTAGAGCAGATGATTTTGATAGCGACATAATGATACATGGAAAAGATATTGTAAAAAATAAAATGAAGGAATTAGAAATGCAAGGAAATGCAATATCTGCAAAGGATAAAAATGTTTATTCAATATTAGAAATAGTGTTAGAAATGTATGAAAGAGGTATAAAATTCTTACCAATAGATTTATACAAATCACACTCTACAAAATTTATAGTAGAAAAAGATGGTATAAGACCACCACTAAATAGCATACCCGGACTTGGAACGGTTGCAGCAGAGGGAATTCAAACTGCTAAAAATGATGGAAAATTTATGTGTATAGATGAACTACAGCAAAGAGCAAAAGTAGGTAAATCTGTAATAGAAATGTTAGAAAAAGCAGGGTGTTTGGTTGGAATACCAAAATCTAATCAAATAAGCCTATTTGGATAAAATGTGAACCCTCAGTCGCTATAGCGACAGCTCCATTATGTAGGAAACGACACCCTCCGAAGGTATAATCAAATATTCCGGAGGGTTCTATTTTAATTCTAAATATGTATGTACAGCACATCTATATATTAGAAAGGAGGAACAAAATGAGCTCTACTAATTGGACAGACGAACAATTACAAGCAATACAGAGTAAAGACTCTAATATACTTGTTGCAGCAGCAGCAGGTAGTGGAAAAACAGCTGTATTGGTAGAAAGAATAATACAGAAAATAATCAACGAAAAAATAGATATAGATAAATTATTAGTAGTTACATTTACAAATGCTGCAGCATCAGAGATGAGAGAAAGAGTATTAGAAGCAATATATAAAAAAATAGAAGAAACGCCAGATAACTTACACTTACAAAAGCAAACTGTATTAATAAATAAATGCAATATTTCAACAATACACTCATTTTGTTTAGAAGTAATAAAAAATAATTTTTATGAATTAGATATATCTCATAATTTTAGAATTGCTGATACAACAGAAATTGAATTAATGAAACAAGAAGTACTAGAGGATTTATTCGAAGAATTATATCTAAATGAAGATAAAGTTTTTTTAAATTTAATTGACACTTATACAAGTTATAGGGGAGATGAAACATTAAAAGAGCTTATATTGAAAACATATAAATATATACAAAGTTATCCATTTCCAAAAGAAGAATTAGAAAAAATGGTAGAACGATTTAATCTATCATGTAAGATAGATGAAGATTTTTCTAAAACAGTATGGGGCAAAATTATACTAAATAATGTAAGGGAGATTGTAGAAGAAAATATTCAAAAATTGTATATTGCCCAAAAAGAATTAAAAAAAGAGATGACATTAAATAATTATATTGAAATAATACAAAACGATATAAATACATTAGAAAATTTAATTGCCAATATAGATTCTTGGGATAAAATATATGAAATATGTTCTAATATAAAATTTGCAACTTGGAAATCAGATAAAAAAACAGATTGCCATATTAAGGAAAATGCAAAAAACATAAGAGATAAAGTAAAAGATGAAATAAGAAAAATAAAAGATAAAATTATTATATGCAATTCTTATAATGCAAATTCTGATATAAATGAAATGTATACAACATTAAAAGGCTTAAAAGATATTATCATAGAATTTGAAGATAGATATTCTAAAAAGAAAAAAGAAAAAAATGTTGTAGATTTTAATGACATAGAGCATAAGGCATTACAATTATTGTTAACAAAAGATGAAAATGGTAATTATATACCATCTGATGTAGCAAAAAAATATCAGAATAAATTTGTAGAAATAGCTATAGATGAATATCAAGATAGTAATATGGTGCAAGAATATATTTTAACTTCTGTTTCAAATAACAACAATATATTTATGGTTGGAGACGTTAAACAAAGTATATATAAATTTAGACAAGCTATGCCTGAATTATTTTTAGAGAAATATGGAGCATATAAACTAAAGAAAGATAAAAAAGATAAAGATAATTTAAAAATACAACTTTTTAAAAATTTCAGAAGTAGAAAAAATATATTAGACATAACAAATTTAGTATTTGAAAGTATAATGAGTAAAGAATTAGGAGATATAGATTATACAGAAGAAGAGTATTTGAATTTAGGTGCAGACTATCCAAAGTTCGAAGTAAAAAATGCATATAATGGAGGAATAGCAGAATTAGATATGATAGATTTAAAACAAGAAGATAATGAAGATGAACAAGAAGAAAATGAAGAAACAATAGAAAATATAGTTGTTGAGGCAAAATTTGTTGCTAATAGGATTAAAGAATTACTAGATAGTAATTACTATGTATATGATAAGAAAATAGGGTATAGGAAAATAACATATAAGGATATAGTTATATTATTACGTTCTACAAAAACAACTGCGCCAATATATGAAAAAGAGATATCTGAATTAAATTTCCCAGTATTTTCAGATACGTCATCAGAATATTTAGATACAGTGGAAATTCAAACAATAGTAAATTTATTAAAATTAATAGATAACCCTAATAATGATATACCACTTGTAACAGTACTTAGATCAAGTATTGCAAATTTTTCAGATAATGACTTAATAGAAATAAGATTAGTAGATAGAAAATGTTCTTTTTATGAAGTAATGAACAAAGCATTGCAATCTGAAGAAGTAAGTGAAAAAACAAAGCAAAAAATACAAAACTTTTTTACAAAACTTGAATTATGGAGAATAAAACAAGAGTATGTACCATTAGATGAATTAATTTGGCAGATATATGAAGATACAGGATATTATAACTATGTAAGCTTAATGCCAAATGGAAATTTGCGAGCAGCGAATTTAAAAATGTTATTTGAAAGAGCAAAAGAATATGAAAATGCAAGTTTTAAAGGATTGTTTAATTTTATAAATTACTTAGATAAATTAAAAACAAACGATGGAGACTTAGGAGCAGCGAAGCTAATTGGTGAAAATGATAATGTAATAAGAATAATGAGTATACACAAAAGTAAAGGTTTGGAATTTCCAGTTGTATTTTTGTGTAGTACCGGAAAACAGTTTAATATGCAAGATTTAAATGATAATCTATTACTTCATAATAAATTAGGTATTGGACCAGAATATATAAATTATGAAAGAAAAATACAGTATAGTACATTAGCTAAAGAAGCAATAAAAATGCAAATGAGAAGAGAAACTATTTCAGAGGAAATGCGAGTTCTATATGTTGCTTTAACAAGAGCAAAGGAAAAACTTATCATAACTGGAATAAGTAAAGATTTAGGAAAACAATTAAAAGAAAAAAACAAATTAGTAGAAATAGAAAAAAATTCACAAGATATAAAAATACCAATATCGTTGATAAAGAAATGTAAATCGTATTTAGATTGGTTACAGTTAATAAGCATATATAATAAAGACGAATTGAAAAAAGTATTAGAAATAAAAGAAATAAACGTAAAAGATATAATAAAAAAGCAAGAAATTAAACAAGAAAATGGTAACATAATAGACATAGATGAAATTAGTAAAAAAAATAAAGATGAAGATATAATAAAACAAATAAATGAGAAAATAAATTGGAAGTATGAATATGAAAAATCAACACAAATTTTAAGTAAGACGTCTGTAACTAACTTAAAAGAGTTGAGCCAAGAAAAAACAATTCTATCAAATCAAAATAAAGAAAATCCAATTCCAGAATTTATAAAACCAAAAACAGATTTAACAAGTGCTCAAAAAGGTACAATAATGCATTTGTGTATGCAAAAACTAAATCTAAGGAAAAAATATACATCAGATGAAATATCAGAATTTGTTGACAAACTGGTATACGATAAGATAGTAACGGAGAGAGAAGCGGAAACTATAAATAAAAATCAATTAATGGAATTTATAAAAACAGATTTGGCTAATCGAATAAGAAATGCAAAAGAAATTCACAAAGAAAAAGCCTTTTATATAAATATAAATGCAAATGAAGTTTATAATGAAGAAATAGATGAAAATATATTAGTACAAGGAATTATAGATTTATATTTTATAGATGAAAATGATAAATTAGTATTAGTAGATTATAAAACAGATAGAATAAAAGAAGTAGAGGAATTAATACCAAAATATAAAACACAGTTGGAATTATACAAAAGAGCTTTGGAAAATGCGCTAAATAGAAAAGTAGATGATGTGTATATATATTCTATTTATCACGCAAAAGCTTGCAAAATATAACAATATATTTTTTATAATACATTGACAAGCAAAAACAAATGTTCTATAATGTTTAAAGGTGATAATATGGAACGACAAATATTACATGTGGATGTTAATAATGCGTTTTTATCATGGACGGCAGTAGAAATGTTAAAAAATGGGGAAACAATAGATATAAGAGAAATACCAGCAGTAATAGGTGGAGATGAAGCACAAAGAAAAGGCGTTGTACTTGCAAAAAGTATGAAAGCAAAGCAATTTGGTATAGTAACTGGAGAAACTTTATATTCTGCACGAAAAAAATGCCCACAAATAAAAGTATATATGGGAAATCATTCTATGTATAAACAGTACTCAGATAAGCTATATAATTTATTACTTGAATATACAGATGAAATAGAACGATTTTCAATAGACGAATGTTTTTTAGATTTAACTCATTTTTTAAGAGGGGAAAGTCTTATAAATATAGCAAAAGAAATAAGCAAAAGAGTAAAAGAAGAACTAAAGTTTACCGTAAATATAGGAGTTGCAAATAATAAATTGCTTGCAAAAATGGCATCAGATTTTACAAAACCAGATAAAGTACATACGCTATATAAAGAAGAAATTAAAACAAAAATGTGGGTATTACCTGTATCAGATTTATTTATGGTAGGAAGAAAAAGCATACCTAAACTAGAAAAAATGGGAATAAAAACAATAGGAGATTTAGCAAATAAAGATATTAATATTCTTATAAAACAATTTGGAAAACACGGAAAGATGATGTGGGAATATGCCAACGGTATAGATAATTCGGAAGTAATATATAAGTATACTGAGCCTAAATGCGTAGGAAATTCTGTAACATTCCCAAACGATATAGATAATATAGAGAAACTAGAAGAGATATTATTGGCACTAACTGAGCAAGTAACCTATAGACTTAGAAAGTATAATCTATTAGCAAGCGTAGTAAATGTACAAATAAAAAATAATGAGTTTAAAGTAAGTTCACATCAAAGAAAATTGTCAACATCAACTAGTAGTACAAAAATAATATATAATACTGCAAAAGAATTGTTAAAACAATTATATAAAGGAGAATATATACGTTTGATTGGCGTACAAGTAAGCGAATTATATAAAAAAGATGAAACACAATTATCTTTGTTTGATACAAACACAAATGAAAAACAAGAAAAAATAGACGAAACTCTAGATAAAATAAAACAAAAATACGGATATGAAACAATAACAAGAGCCGGAAAACTAAATATTGAAAAAATGTTTAAATAGGCTAAATAAGTAAAATATCATTGACATTAATATATGAAAAATATATAATAAACTAAATTATAGGGTACAAAATATTGTACCCTATAGTTTTTAGAAAATCATTTAGGTAAAGGAGATATAGAAAATGAATTTACCAAATAAACTTACAATATTTAGAATTATATTAGTACCAATAATGGTAGCAATACCTTTTTTTAATATTCCGGGAGATTTTTTAAATATACCTATAGAATTTTTAATAATGAATATAATATTTATAATAGCATCAATTACTGATAAACTAGATGGATATATAGCAAGGTCGAGAAATTTAATTACCACCTTTGGTAAATTTTTAGATCCGCTTGCTGATAAGATATTAGTGCTTTCTGCAATGATGATATTAGTAGAATGCAATTTATTACCTGCTATTATTCCAATAATAGTTATAGCACGTGAATTTATAGTTTCAGGATATAGATTAGTAGCAGTAGAAAAAGGCGGAGAAGTAATTGCAGCTAGCTTTTGGGGCAAATTAAAAACAGTAACTCAAATGTTTGCAGTTATATTTGCATTTATAAATATTAATAATACTAACATTTTTGGATATTTTATAAGTGGTAAATTAAGTGGAGCAGAATTAATTATAAATATAATTACAACAGTACTTATGGTAATATCAACAATTGCAACAGTATTTTCTGGATGGGATTATTTAAAAGATAGTAAGAAATTATTTAAAGAATAAGTATTACGCAAATTATAAAAAATGAAAACAATATAAAATTTTGAGGTGTTGAAATGATAAGCAAATCAAAAGCAGAAAAAAGAATAAAAGAGTTAAGAGATTTAACCGAATATTATGCTAAGAAATATTATGATGACGATGCACCAGAAATAAGCGATTTTGAATATGATATGCTAATGAATGAGTTAAAGTCATTAGAAAAGGAATTTCCAGAGTTAGTAACAAAAGATTCTTTAACTCAGAAGGTAGGAGGAACAGTAAAAGAAGGTTTTAATAAAGTCGAACACGAGGTTCCTCTACAAAGCCTACAAGATGTATTTTCAATAGAAGAAGTAGAAGACTTTGACGTTCGAATGAAAAAATTAGCATACGACAATAAAAAAACAGTATCTTATACTGTAGAAACAAAAATAGATGGATTATCAGTTTCACTAGAGTATAAAAATGGAATATTTGTAAGAGGTGCAACAAGGGGAAATGGGCAAATTGGGGAAGATATTACAAATAACTTAAAAACAATAAAAACAATACCTCAAAAGTTAACACAGCCAATAGATATAATTGTACGTGGAGAAGTTTTTATAGGAAAAGAAGAATTTGAAAAATTAAACGAAGAAAGAGAAATATTAGAAGAACCATTATTTGCAAATGCAAGAAATGCAGCAGCAGGATCATTACGCCAATTAGATAGTACAATAACTGCTAAAAGACCATTAGATATATTTATATTTAATGTGCAAAAATGTGATTCTAAACAATTTAAAAGTCATCATGAATCACTAGAATTTTTAGCAAAATTAGGGTTTAAGGTTATACCAGTAAGAGCATATTGTAAAAATATAAAAGAAGTAATAGAACAAATAAATAAAATAGGAGAGCAGAGAGAAGATTTAACTTTTGGCATAGATGGAGCAGTTGTAAAAATAGATGACTTAGCATTTAGAGAAATATTGGGAAGTACAACAAAAGTTCCAAGATGGGCTATTGCATACAAATATCCACCAGAAAAAAAGGAAACTAAGTTAAAAGATATAATATGTCAAGTTGGAAGAACTGGTGCAATAACACCAATGGCAATACTAGAGCCAGTTAAGGTTGCAGGATCTACAATATCTAAAACCACACTACACAATGAAGATTTTATAAAAGAAAAAGATTTAAAAATTGGCGATACAGTTATAATTCAAAAAGCTGGAGATGTTATACCAGAAGTTGTTGAAGTAGTTAAAGAAAAAAGAACTGGAGAAGAAATAGAATTTTCTATGCCAGAATTTTGCCCTGTATGTGGTGCACCTGCAATCAGAGAAGAGGGAGAAGCAGTAAGAAGATGTATTAACATTGAATGTAGTGCAGTTTTACAAAGAAGCATTGTACATTTCGTATCCAAAGATGGAATGGACATAATAGGAATGGGTTATTCTATTATAAATCAACTTATAGATAATGGATTAATAAAAGATATATCAGATATATATAAATTAACTTTAGAAGAAATCGCATCTTTAAAAAAGAATGGTCAAAAATTTGCATCTAATTTAATAGAAGCAATAGAAAATAGTAAAAACAATGATTTATCTAAATTAATAGCTGCTTTAGGCATAAGACATGTAGGTGGCAAGTCTGCAAAAGTACTAGCAAAGAAATATAAAACTATGAACAAATTAATGAATGCAAGTTATGAAGAATTAAGTTTTATGGAAGATATAGGAGAAATAACAGCAGATTCTATAAGAGCTTTCTTTATGCAGGAGCAAAACAGAGAGTTAATAGAAAAACTTAAAAAATACGGTGTCAATATGAAATATATAGAAGACGAAACTGCAGATGACAGATTTTTTGGAAAAACTTTCGTATTAACTGGTGCATTAGAAAAATATACAAGAGACGAGGCTAGTAACATAATAGAAAAATTTGGAGGAAAAACGACCTCATCAGTATCTAAAAAAACAGACTATGTATTAGCAGGAGAAGATGCAGGAAGCAAATTAACAAAAGCTCAAAGCTTGGGAATAAAAGTTATATCAGAGCAAGAATTCGATGAAATGATAAAAATTTAACAAGAATCAGCATCTTGCGTCGTTAAATTTAAATTCAAAATCCTCAGCGTACACACGTACGCTTCCGGTATTTGATTTTAAATTTGCTTAAGCATATACTAATTCTTGTTAAATTTGAAATAGGAAGGGATTATTTATGGAGGATTATACATTTGAAAGACTATGGTATGAATTAAGCCAAGGATACCAAATTCAATATACTTATATGAATAATAGATATTTATTATCTAAAGTAACAAATAATTGCTATTCACAAGAATTATTAACGCAGAAAGAAAAGAATCCTCATGCAAAATTTTCTATGCTAACACTAAAAAGAGTAAAAGAATTATTTCCTTATATGGAAGATATAGAATATAAAGTACGGTATATAAATTTAAAATGTAAAAAGGAGAAATTATATGAAGGTTGCAATTGGACAAGATAGTCACAGATTTGATTTCGAGAATAAAGAAAAGAAACTTATACTAGGTGGAATTGTATTTGAAAATGAGCCACCATGTAAAGCAAATAGTGATGGAGATGTAGTATTACATGCAATAACAAGAGCAGTATCGGGAATAATATGTAAAAATATTTTAGGAAAAGTATCAGATGAAATGTGTAAAAATGGAATAAAGAATAGCGAAGAATACCTAAAGGAATCATTAAAATATTTGAAAGAAAAAATAGTTCACTTATCTATTTCAATAGAATGCAAAAAACCTAAAATAGAACCTAAAATGGAAGCAATGGCTAAAAATATAGCAAGAATATTAAATATAAGTGAACAATCAGTAGGAATTACAGCAACAACAGGTGAAGATTTAACAGAATTTGGAAAAGGAAACGGAGTAAGTGTATTTGCATGTATAACAGTAGAATAAATATGGTATTTATAAAGGCGAGAGCTAAAATAAATTTAAATTTACAGGTATTAGAAAAAAGAGAAGATAATTATCATAATATAGAATCTATATTTCAAAAAGTAAATCTATATGATGAATTATATGTAAGTAAATCAGATAATGATGATTTAGTAATTCATACAAATATAAAAGAATTAGAAAACAAAGATAACATAATATATAAAGCGTACATAAAGTTAAGAGAAAAATATAGCCAAATAAAAGGCGTTAATGTAATTTTGAACAAAAAAATACCTATGCAAGCTGGAATGGCAGGAGGAAGCACTGATTGTGCAGCGTTTATTCTAGCAATGAATAAATTATATAAATTAAATATGAATGGAAGAGAATTAAAAGCATTAGGGGCATCGCTCGGAGCTGATGTTGTACCTTGTCTTTATAACGCAGCCATTAAAGCAAATGGAATAGGTGAAAAGATAACTAAAGTTAGTACAGATTTTTTATATTATATTTTAATTATAAAGCCCAAATTTTCATTTAGTACGAAGGAAATGTATAAAAAGATAGATAGTAATAGTCAAAAAAGAGAGCTAAATAAACAAAGTACAGAAAATATAATTAAAGCCTTAGAAACAAGCAATATTAAGTTATTAGCTAATAATTTATACAATACTTTTGAAGAAGTAGTACCAAAAGAAATATATACAATAAAAAAAGAACTATTAAATAATGGGGCAATTGGAACTTTAATGGCAGGTTCTGGGTCATCCGTATTTGGAATATTTGAAAATAAAGATAAAACAATAAAAGCATATAATAATTTAAAAGAGAAATACGAAATTTATTTGACCACATCTTATAATAGATATAGGAGGCAATATTTATGATAGATGAAAGAACAGTAACAGCAGTTATATTAGTTGCAGGAAATAGTACAAGATATGGACAGAATAGAAACAAAAATTTTGAAATGCTAAAGGGAAAAACTGTACTAAATTATAGTTTAGAGGCTTTTGATAATAACCAATATATTGATGATATAATTATAGTTGCAAAAGAAGATGAAAAGGAAATAGTACAGAAAATAGTAAAAGAGCAAAATACACGTTTAGAAGTGAAAATAGTTGTAGGTGGTAATACAAGAAAAGAGTCTGTATATAATGCAATAACGGAAACAAATTCAGACATAGTAATAATTCACGATGGTGCAAGACCTGCAATAAAACAAAGATACATAGATGAATGCATAGAGTCAATGGAGAATATGAAGGGAGTAACAATTGGAGTAAAAAGCAAAGATACAATAAAAATAACAGATGAAAATAACATAGTTATTAATACTACAAAAAGATCTAATACATGGATAATACAAACACCACAATGTTTTGATAGAAAAACATTAATTTCTGCCCATGAAATGAATAAAGATATTGACTGTACTGATGACTGTATGTTATTAGAAAATTTAAATGAAAAGGTAAAAATAATTGAGGGAGATTATACAAATATCAAAATAACTACTTATGAAGATATAGAGATAATAACTAGACTTATGTAGGGGGTAATAATGAAACTAGTAGTACAAAGAGTTGCAAATGCAACAGTAAAAGTGGATGGAGAAACAATAGGAGAAATAGAAAAAGGTTTTCTTGTTCTTTTAGGAGTTAAACAAGGAGATACAGAAGAACAAGCAGATTTTTTAGTAAAGAAGCTATGTAATTTAAGAGTTTTTGAAGATGAAAATAACAAAATGAATTTATCAATAAGAGATGTAAATGGTAAATTATTAATTGTTTCACAATTTACATTATATGCAGATTGTAAAGGTGGGAATAGACCAAGTTTTATTGAGGCAGCAAGGCCAGAAATTGCAGAGCCTTTATATGAGTATTTTAAGCAAAGATGTAAAGATGAAGGAATAGAGGTACAATGCGGAAAATTTGGGGCAGATATGAAGGTATCGCTATTAAATGATGGGCCAGTAACTATTATTTTAGAAGCATAAAATTTTAGAATTATTTAAATAAAAACATAATAATATTTTTTATTCCGTTCTCCAAGGCGTTTAAGATATAGGCTATTCATTTTGTAGAGACACACTCTAATTGGATTTAAGACATAATGGCTCATAAGTCGAACTCGTAAAAAATATTATTATGTTTTTATTTTTTATTGCAATTGTAGGGGTCGGCGTCCCGACGACCCGTGTGGTGAAGTCACTTTTGTTCTAAAGTAATTTTCGGCATACAGCCTATTATGCAGTTGGGAGTGAGCCAACAGAAAAAATATATAATTCGTTGATAATATAAATTATACATATAATGTTTTATAATTCGTGTACACAACCATGCCAGGTTTTGCAGAACTTGGCTTTTTTACGTATTTTATTAAAGTATAATCTACTGGCACATTAGAAGATAATTTTGCTTTACTATTTTTTGCAGCAAGTTTTGCACATTCATATAAAGTATTATCATCAACTTCTTTTCCTTCTGTTTTTAAAACAACATGGCTACCATGAATTGACTGTGTATGAAACCAGTAATCGTCTTTTGAAGCAATTTTCAATGTTAATTCATCATTTTGACGATTATTTTTTCCAACTAAAACAGTAAATCCGTTAATTTCAAATTTTAATGGATTATTATTTGAATTTATTTTATTATCTTTTTTGTTTTTTATTTTTTTTGTAGCAGGTATGATATTATCTGATATTTCATCAAAAACATCTTCCAAGTCTGGTATAGTTCGTGCGTTTTCAATGGAATAAACAATACTTTCTATATAATTTAATTCCTTTTGAGTATCTTTCTTTTGAGAAGAAACAATTTCTAATGTATTTTTTAATTTATTATATTTTTTAAAATATTTTTCTGCATTTTTATTAGGAGAAATAGATTTATCCATTGGTACAACTATAGGTTTGTTATTATCATAATAATTTTCTAAAACTGCGCTATCTACATTTTCCTTTAATCTATAAAGGTTAGAAGTTATTAATTCTCCAAACAACTTGTATTCATCCATTTTACTGCATTCATTAAGTTTGTTATTTATATTATCTAGTTTTTTTGTACATTTTTTTAATTGAGAAAGGACAATTTTTAAAATATCATTTCTAAAACCTATAAAAGCATTATCAGTTTCTTTATTATAGTAAAAATCATCAATGAAAAAATTGACTTTTAAATTTTCAGATATCTTATTTGAAATATCAACAACGTAATCATTTTTATTATCTATACATTCTAGAGAATCTATATTATTAATAATATTTTTTATATATTGAAAAGAATTTTCTAAATTGTTATTGTTTTTGTCTAACACGTATTGAATAAATGGACGACAAAGACCATTAAAAGAATCTGCAATTTTTTTATCTAATGGAGCGTCTGTATTAATACTAGATATAATGTTATTAAATTCTTCAAAAGAATCAATATTTAATAAACTATTTTTCATAGTTTTTGGAATATTGTATTCTCTTGCAGGCATAATTTCTCTATTACAGCTAATATGTCTAATAGCATCAATAATAATATTGTTATTATTGGTTAAAATTATATTACTACAGCTTCCCATAATCTCAATATACATTTTTTTAATAACTTTATCATTAAATTCATTTAAACATTCGAAATCTATTTCAACAATTCTATCTAAATCAAAACTAGCAATATAAACAATTTTTGCACCAATTAAATGCTTTCTAAGTAGCATACAAAAATTAGGTGCAGAAATAGGATTAGGTTTAGTATGGGTAGTTAAATTAATCCTGCAAGTTGTAGGATTAATACAAATATGCAAACAATAATTAATACCAGAACCATACAATCCAAGCATTATATCATTTTTTGTAGGTTCAAAAATTTTATTAACTTTTGAATTTATAATAGATTTATTTAATTCTGAAACAATACATTTAGTAACAATTCCGTCAAATGCCATAAAAACTCCATTCTGGCAAAAATGCCATAACAATAATTTATAACCAAAATTATATATTAAAATTGAGTGATATTCAATAAAAATAATATAAAAAAACGTTAAAGTTATTGACATTAGGGGATAATATCAATATAATTATACAAAAGCATAAAAACATCAAAGGAGTCATGAGAAAGAATGTCTAAAAACAATATAATTTTCTATAATAAAAACCTTGAAACTAAAACTGATGAAGAAATAGCTTTGCTTGCTAAAGGTGGAGAAGAAAATGCTTTAGAATATCTATTAGTAAAATACAAAGATTTGGTTAATAGTAAAGTAAACAAGTATTTTATAATAGGTGCAGAAAAAGAAGATATAATTCAAGAAGGTATGATTGGATTGTACAAAGCTATCAAGTGCTTTGATAGTGAAAAACAAAATTCATTTAAATCTTTTGCTAATTTGTGTATAGAGAGACAATTAATTACTGCAATAAAAACGTCAACACGTCAAAAACACATGGCATTAAATTCTTATTTATCATTAAATATGTCTGCTTATGATGATGAAGAAGACACTTCTTTGATGGATGTATTTAATTCAAATACAGTAGAAGATCCATTAGATACAATAACTAAAAAAGAATATTATAAATTTGTTGAAAACAAAATAGATAAAACACTTAGCGATTTTGAAAAGCAAGTATTGCAACGATTTGCAGCAGGAGATAGTTATGTGAAAATAGCAGAAAAGCTAGATGCACCGGTAAAATCTGTAGATAATGCAATACAAAGAATTAGGAAAAAAGCAATGAAAAACATAAGCGAAGAGCAATAAATAAGTTAGTATATGCGGGCAAAAATGTCCGCATATATGTGTGATTATAATAATATATGCTTTCATAGCTCAGTTGGTAGAGCACTACCTTGGTAAGGTAGAGGTCGCGGGTTCGATTCCCGCTGTAAGCTCCATAAGTGCGAATTTAACAATTCGCAGTGAATAGTTAATAGTTAATGGTTAATAGTGAATAATTAAAAAAGGCATAAAGAGCACTTATGTACTATTCACTATTAACTATTCAATCTTCACTATTCACTAAGTAATTTATTTCTAAATAAAAATTCTATTATTAATTTTATTCAGAGGAGAGTAATTATGGCTCAAAGTATTTTAATTCAAAGTTCTCTAAAATTCTCAGCGAAAATTATAAAATTGCAAGAGTATCTTAACAAGCAAAAGAAAGAAACGATAATTTCGAAACAAATTATAAGAAGTGCTACTAGTATTGGCGCAAACATTAACGAAGCAAATTATGGTAGCAGTAAAGCAGACTTTATTGCAAAAATGCATATTGCTCTAAAAGAATGCGCTGAAACTGAATATTGGATTAGATTATTAAAAGAAGCAGAATATATAACAGATGAAAAATTTAATGTATTAATAAACGAATGTTTATCTATAAAGAAAATGCTTATTGCGACTTTAAATACATCTAAAAATAAAACATAAGTGCGAATTTAACAATTCGCAGTGAATAGTTAGTAGTTAATGATGAATAGTGAATAATTAAAAAAAGGCATAAAGAGCACTTATGTACTATTCACTATTAACTATTCAATCTTCACTATTCACTAAGTAATTTATTTCTAAATAAAAATTCTATTATTAATTTTATTCAGAGGAGAGTAATTATGGCTCAAAGTATTTTAATTCAAAGTTCTCTAAAATTCTCAGCGAAAATTATAAAATTGCAAGAGTATCTTAACAAGCAAAAGAAAGAAACGATAATTTCGAAACAAATTATAAGAAGTGCTACTAGTATTGGCGCAAACATTAACGAAGCAAATTATGGTAGCAGTAAAGCAGACTTTATTGCAAAAATGCATATTGCTCTAAAAGAATGCGCTGAAACTGAATATTGGATTAGATTATTAAAAGAAGCAGAATATATAACAGATGAAAAATTTAATGTATTAATAAACGAATGTTTATCTATAAAGAAAATGCTTATTGCGACTTTAAATACATCTAAAAATAAAACATAAGTGCGAATTTAACAATTCGCAGTGAATAGTTAATAGTTAATGATGAATAGTGAATAATTAAAAAAAGGCATAAAGAGCACTTATGCACTATTCACTAAATAATTTATTTCTAAATTAAATTCTATTATTAATTTTATTTTATTCAGAGGAGAGTAATTATGGCTCAAAGTATTTTAATTCAAAGTTCTCTAAAATTCTCAGCAAAAATTATAAAAATGAATATAGAATAACGAAATCAAGTTGCATTAATTTTGTTTAATAACATAGATATATATTAACCGCTCGACACAAACAAACGTTTTACAATATATACAAATAAAGGGATGTGAATTTATGGGAAAAAATAATTTACCAATTCAAAAAGAATTATCAAATGAAGATATAAAAAATTTGATATATATAGTACGAGGAAAACAAGTTATGTTAGATAGTGATGTAGCTATGTTATATCATTATGAAACAAAGAAGATAAATCAAACTGTTAAAAGAAATATACAAAGATTTCCAGAAAAATTTTGCTTTAAATTAACAGAAGTAGAATTAGAAACTATGTGGTCACAATTTGTGACCACATCAAAATTAGAAGATAATAAATATAGAAGTAAGAAATATTTACCATACGTATTCACAGAACAAGGAATAGCAATGCTTTCAGGATTACTAAAAAATGAAATAGCAATCCAAGTAAGTATAAATATTATGGATGCTTTTGTTGAAATGAGAAAATTTTTAATGTTGAATGGACAAGTATTTGAAAGATTAACAAATTTGGAATATAAATTACTGGAACATGATAAAAAGTTTGACGAAGTTTTTAATCAATTTCAGCTACAAGATAATATAAAGCAAAGAATATTTTTTGATGGTCAAATATGGGATAGCTATAGTTTGATTATAGATATTATAAAAAAAGCAAATAGCAAGATTTTGATTATAGATAATTATATTGACGACAGTATTTTAAAAATGTTAGCTAAAAAGAAAAGCCATACCAAAGTAGTTATTTTAACATCAGAAAAAAGTAATATTGAAAATTTAGACATCAAAAAATTTAATAAGGAATATCCTATTTTAAAAGTTGCTAAAACGAATAAATTTCATGATAGGTTTATTGTTATAGACAACAAGGAAATGTATCATTTAGGTGCTTCAATAAAAGATTTAGGAAAGAAATACTTTGCCATCAATAGAATTGAAGATATGAAAATTATAGAAAAAGTTATTAATTATAGAAGTAATTTTGAATCAATATAACATGTACTGAATATTCTAACAACACATTAGGTTGTCATAATAATTTTTACAACATATATTATAAATAGGGAGACTAACTATTAAAAGTCAAGACCTTTTGTAAAAAAATATAAAATTGGAAAAAATCCCATGCCAAAAA
>CANRED010000003.1 GCA_947629555.1 uncultured Clostridia bacterium
ATATAGAGTTCATTCCTTAAAAGTAGCCTAATATAAACTTAATCAAAAAAGTGTCTAACTTTTTGGGTTCAGTTCAATTTTGTCCGCCTCTTTTTTTGTTGTATAGGAAAAATCAATGTAAACTGTAGGGAACAATGTTATTCGAATGTATAACATAACATACATAAATCAATGTTGATTTATGTAGAAAAAAGTGATATAATGCAAAAGTATTTACTTTTAGAAAGGATGAAATTGAATGAAAAAATTTATATCATTATTAATATCATGCGTATTATTATTTTCATTATCAACGATTGTAAGTGCTACAGAAACAGAACCTACGCAAGAAAATGTTACAATACAACAAGTACAAGAAAAAGAACAAGTAAAGGCAAAAGTAGTAAAAGCAGGAAAAGCTTACGTAAAAGATGAAGCAGAAGGAATACAAAGAACCTTACAAGATGTAACAATACAAATAAAAGAAGGAAAATATAAAGGGCAAAAAGTAGATACTATATATGTAATGACCTATGATGTAGATAACAAAATAGTTGGTTACCAATTAAGCAAAGGAAATACTGTAATTGTACAATTAACAGAAGAAGGGGATACAATTCAAGATGCAACAATACAAGAAATTGTAAGACAAAACTACATAATATTAATGGTATTGGTATTTTTTGCAATAATAATAGCAATAGGAAAAAAGCAAGGATTGAAAGCAATATTAGGATTAGTAGTAACGATACTTGCAATATATTTTATAATGATAAAAGGAATATATGCTGGAAGAAATGCTATATGGCTATCAGTTATAACATCTGTAATAATTATAATACTAACATTTATAATAGTAGCAGGATTAAATAAAAAATCATTAACAGCAGCATTAGGAACATCTGGAGGAGTGATTTCAGCAGGAATTATGGCTGTTATATTTGGATATTTTGCAAAACTTTCAGGTGTTACAGAAGAGGCCTTATTCTTATCTGTAGCATCAAATCAAATAGTATTTAATTTTAGAGAGTTATTTTTTGCAGGAATTGTAATATCTGCACTTGGTGCATGTATGGACGTAGGAATGTCTATAGCATCAGCATTAGACGAAATAAAACAAAAAAATCCAGAAATAACATGGAAAGAATTATTAAAAAGTGGTATGAATATAGGTGGAGACGTTATAGGTACAATGACTAATACACTTATACTTGCTTATGTAGGAGGAGCACTAACATTAATATTATTATTTATGGCATCAAACATGTCAATTGGAGATATAATTAATAAGGAAACAATAGCAACAGAAGCCGTATCTGCATTAGCAGGAAGTATGGGAGTAGTATTTACAGTACCAACAACATCACTAATATATGGACTATTAAATAAAAATAGAACAGTATATGATAAGAAAGCAAAAAACATAGTAGAAGGAAAAAGAAGTTTAAAAATATAAAAAATCTCTTGCCAATTAAAATAAAAAGTGTTAAAATATAAAACATATTTTAGAAAAACTATAATAAAGGACACGGTAAATAAAGTAAAATCTTTAGAGAGCCAAATGTATGCTGAAATTTTGGCAGAATAATAATTTATTTATTATCACCTTTTAGTTGCTTAGTTGAACTAGCAGTAAATTAAGCCGTAATCTATGCGTTAAATGAGTTTAGAGTGAACTAATAATTAGTTAATTTAGGTGGTACCACGGATAGATTTAAAATCTTTCGTCCTATACGGATGGAAGATTTTTATTTTTCCAATATGCCAGTACAAATATAAAGGAGGAAAAAATATGTCAGAAGAAAAAGACTACGGAAAAACATTAAACTTGCCAAAAACAGATTTCCCTATGAGAGCAAGTCTACCAGAGAATGAACCTAAAATACAAGAAAAAGTATTTGAAAACGGTTTATATGAAAAAATATTAAAGAAAAATGAAGGAAATGAACCTTATGTATTACATGATGGACCTCCTTATGCAAATGGAGAAATACATATAGGACACGCGTTAAATAAGGTATTGAAAGATACTGTTGTAAGATATAAAAATTTAAGAGGATATTATACTCCATATATACCAGGATTCGATACACACGGATTACCTACGGAAAAAAGGGCAATACAAGCATTAGGATTAAACCGAGATGAAATAGGAGTATCTAAATTTAGAAATACTTGTCGTGATTTTGCTTTAAGCTTTGTTGAAAAACAAACAGAAGGATTTAAAAGACTAGGGGTATTAGGAGATTGGGAGCATCCATATATTACATTGCAACCAGAATTTGAAGCTAGACAAATTGGTGTATTTGGAGAAATGTATAAAAAAGGTTATATATACAAAGGATTAAAACCAGTATATTGGTGTACAGATTGCGAAACGGCATTAGCAGAAGCAGAAATAGAATATGCAGACCATAAAACAACATCAATATTTGTAAAATTTGCAGTTCAAGATTCAAAAGGATTATTTGATAAAGAAAATACATATTTTGTAATTTGGACTACAACACCTTGGACGTTACCTGGAAATGTAGGTATAACAATAGGTGGAGAATATGATTATAGTATTGTAAATGTAGGAAAAGAAAAATATATAATAGCATCTGCTTTAGTTGACAGTGTAATGGCTCAAGCTGGAATACAAGAATATAAAACAGAAAAACAATTTAAAGGGGCAGACTTAGAAGGAATACTTTGTAAACATCCATTTATAGATAGAACATCAAGAGTTGTACTTGGTAGTGATGATACAATATTGGTTGAGTTAGATACAGGTACAGGAGCTGTACATACAGCACCTGGATATGGTAAAGAAGATTATCTTTGCGGACTAAAAAATAACTTAGATATAGTTGTAACTGTTGATGGAAAAGGCTTCCAAACTGAAGAAGCAGGAATAGCTGCAGGGTTAAGATATGATAAATCAAATGATAAAATAATAGAATGGTTAGAAGAAAATAATTATTTATTACATAAACAAGTAATAAATCACTCTTATCCACATTGTTGGAGATGCAAAAATCCAATAATATTTAGAGCAACAGATCAATGGTTTGCATCAGTTGAAGGATTTAGAGAGAAAACATTAGAAGAAATCAAAAAAGTAAAATGGATACCAGCATGGGGAGAAGATAGAATTACAGCAATGGTAAAAGATAGAGCAGACTGGTGTATATCAAGACAACGTACATGGGGATTACCAATACCAATATTCTATTGCGAGGAATGTGGAAAAGAATATATAACAGATGAAAGCATAGAAAAAACACAAAAAATATTTAGAGAAAAAGGTTCAAATGCTTGGTATGAAATGACAGTAGAAGAATTAATGCCAGAAAATGCAAAATGTGAATGTGGACACACACATTTTAAGAAAGAAACAGACATAATGGATGTATGGTTTGATTCAGGTTCAACACATGAATCGGTTTTAGCAGAACGTGGTTTACCACCAGCAAATATGTATTTAGAGGGAAATGATCAATATAGAGGATGGTTCCAATCATCAATACTTACATCAGTTGCAACTAAAGGTGTAGCACCATATAAAGAAGTGTTAACACACGGATTTGTAATAGATGAACATGGAAAGAAAATGTCTAAATCTTCTGGAAATGGTATAAGTCCACAAGATATAATAAAAGAATATGGAGCAGATATATTAAGATTATGGGTTCTATCATCAGATTATAAAAATGAAATAAGTTTATCTAAAGATATATTAAAACAAATAACTGAAGTATATAGAAAAATAAGAAATACTTGTAGATATATCTTAGGAAACATAAACGATTTTGATGTAAATTCTCCAGTAGCTTATGAGGATTTAGAAGAAATAGATAAATTTGCATTATTAAAATTAAATGACTTAATAAGAAAAGTAACTCAAGGTTATGATGAATATGAATTCCATACAGTATATCACGATATAAATGAATTCTGCGTTGTAGATATGAGTAACTTCTATCTAGATATAATAAAAGATAGATTATATACATCAAAACCAGATTCTACAAAGAGAAGAGCTGCTCAAACTACAATGTATGAAATATTACAAGCTTTAGTAGTTATGCTTACTCCACTTGTATGCTTTACAGCAGAAGAAATATGGGAATTTATGCCACATAAAAATAACGAAAATTTTGAAAGTGTAATGCTAGCAAAATGGCCAGAAGTGAACGAAAAATATGATAATAAAGAACTAGAAGAAAAATGGAATAAAATAGTAGCTTTAAAAGAAGAAGTTGCAAAGAAATTAGAAGAAGCAAGATCAGAAAAAATAATAGGACATTCATTAAATGCAAAGGTAATATTAGTTGCAGATGGAAAGGAATATGAATTCCTAAAATCAATAGAAAAAGAATTAGTAACTGTATTTATAGTATCAGATTTGGAAATACAACAAGGTGCAAAAGACATAAAAATAGAAGTTGCCAAAGGTGAAAAATGTGAAAGATGTTGGATGTATTCAACAACAGTAGGAGATGACCCAGAAAATCCAACAATATGCCATAGATGTAGTGAAAATTTAAAATAAAATTCTAAAATGGGTCGCTTAATTTAAGCAACCCATTTTTTAGTGAATGATGAAGAGTGAATAGTTAATAATGAATAGTACAAAATTTGCCAAAGCAAATTTTGATGTAGGGGTCGGCGTCCCGACGACCTGTGTGGCAAAGCCACTTTTGTTCTAAAAAAATTAAAAATATTGTTTTAAAAAAATAATATTAGTAGTATAATAATAATAATAAATTTGTCTAATATTGATGAAATAGGTGATAAAATGAAAGAAAATGAGTTCTATATGATGGAAGTATATAAGTCTAAAACTAATTTTAAAAATATTATATTTTTAATTTTTTTATTAGTAGTAATTATTGTAAGTGCATATTTAGGAATCAGATACGCAAAAAAACAACAGAATTCACAAAGTACACCTATTCAGAATAGTGATAATAGCGATAATGATGAAATTATAACAGATGATAATAACAACTCTATAGTGCAGGAAGAATTGCCAAAAAATAGAATACCAATAGTTACAGAGGAAGCTAAAGAGAATGTAAAGAAAATATATTCTTCAACTTCTGATGCAAAAAGAGTTTTTTTAACATTTGATGATGGACCTTCTAGTAATATAACTCCATTAATATTAGATGTACTAAAACAAAATGATATTAAAGCAACATTTTTTACATTGGGAAGTAGAGTAATACAAAATCCACAAATAGTAAAAAGAGCCTATGAAGAAGGACATTATATTGCAAATCACGGATATACACATGTATATTCTACAATATATGCAAGTGAGGAAAGTTTATTAGATGAGTATAATCGAACAGAAGAAGCAATAAGAAATGCTATTGAAGTGCCAGAATATTCATCACATTTATTTAGATTTCCAGGAGGATCAGTAGGTGGACAATATAATTCTGTAAAGAAAGTATATACGAAAGTATTGGATGAAAATGATATTTTATATGTTGATTGGAATTGTTTAAACGAAGATTCAACAGGTAAACGTACCAAAGAGCAACTAGTACAATATATAAAAGATACATCAAAAAATAAGAATAGTGTTGTAGTATTAATGCATGATGCAGGAGATAAAGTATTAACTTACGAAACATTACAAGAAGTAATAGATTATTTTAGAGCGAATGAATATACATTTTATAACTTTTATGACATAATAGATTATGAATTAAAGTAAATGCAATTATAAATGAAAAATATGAAAGGATATATTTATGGAAAAAATTAAGAAAATTAGTAAATCGATATTTTTTATATTAATAGTAATTTATGAAGAAATAATTTTTTCAGCATTTGTTTTTAAACATGTTTCTTCATCAGTAGCTTTTATCATATTATTTTCAATTCCTATAGGAGTGTTACTTGATTTGTTAACAAGCTTTTTTAAAGAAAAGGGAAACAAAATTGTATCTTATATAATTACTATAATTATTTGCATACTTTTTAGTGCACATTTTATTTACAACAAAATATATCAATCTATAATATCTATATATTCATTTGCAAATGGTAAACAAGTTTTTCAATTTTATCAAACAATATTAGAAGTAATAAAGAATAATTTTTTAATAATATTCCTTTTCATGTTACCTATAATATTACTAATTATATTACATAAATGCCAAAAAATAAATTTTGATAAAAACAATTGGAAAGAAAAAATTATAAAATTAATAGTATTAATAGTAATACAAGTAGTTGCTACTTTATCAGTAAGCATAGGCAAACAAGAGGGACTTTATTCAAATAAAAATCTATATTATAATTCAAGTTCGTTATTAATGACAGCAAGAAGATTCGGAATATGTACAACTATGAGACTAGACCTAAAGAGATTAATATTTAAAAGTAATGAAGATGAGGCGATTGCAGTAATAAATCAAATTATAGAGCAGCCAGAAGAATTAAAAGAAAAAAATAATGAAATTGAATACAATAAATTAGAAATAGATTTTGATGAATTAGAGAAAAATGAACAGAATTCTAATATTTCGGCAATACATAAATATATGGCAGTTCAAACTCCTAGTAAAAAGAACGAATATACCGGAATATTTAAAGGAAAAAATTTAATAGTTATAGTGGCAGAATCATTTTCAAATATAGGTATAAGAGAAGATACTACGCCAACATTATATAAATTATCTAAAGAAGGGTTTGAATTTAAAAATTTCTATACTCCATTATTTCCAGTAAGTACAGCAGATGGAGAATATATAACAGACACATCTTTAATTCCTAAAGAGGGAGTTTGGAGTATGACTGCAATAAGAAATAATTATATGCCATATTCTTATGCAAATGTTTTTGAAAAACTTGGATATAGTAGTAATGCATATCATAATCACACAGCAAGTTATTATGACAGAGATAAGTACATAAATGCAATGGGATATGATTCATATTTAGCTACTTACACAGGACTAGAAAAAAGAATGAATTGTACAAGATGGCCTAACAGTGATTTAGAAATGGTACAAGTAACTACAGAAGATTATATGAATAATGACAAATTTGTTGCTTATTATATGACAGTTAGTGGCCATTTAAATTATACAACTGATGGAAATTATATAGCATATAAAAACTGGGATTTAGTAAAAGATTTACCATATTCACATAGAGCAAAAGCATATTTAGCAACACAAATTGAATTAGATAGAGCAGTAGAGCAATTAATAAAAAGTTTAGAGGAAAAAGGAAAACTGGAGGATACTGTAATTGTAATTAGTGGAGATCATTATCCTTATGGACTAGAATTAGATGAAATAAACGAAATATCTACTTATGAAAGAGATAATACATTTGAAAAATACAATATGCCATTAATAATTTGGAGTGCATCAATGGAAGAACCTGTAGTAGTAGAAAAAATTGGAAGCAGTCTAGATGTATTACCTACAGTTTTAAATTTATTTGGAGTGGAATATGACTCAAGGTTACTAATGGGAAGGGATATATTATCAGATAGTGATCCACTAGTAATTTTTTCAGACAGAAGTTTTATTACAGACAAAGGTAAATATAATGCAATAACAGGAGAGTTCATAAATTCAACTGATACACCTGTTGATGCAGACTATATAGACAGAATTAGAAAAATAATAGAAGCAAAATTTCAAATATCAAAATTAATATTAGAAAGAGATTATTATAGGATAATTAAAGATTATATTGACTAAATATAAAAAAATATATATTATGTTGAAAAAACATAAATAATAGTATATAATTATACTGCTATTTTATTACAACAATATTATATATTTATTACAATTATGTTAAGGGTATTGACATATCTTATTTATAGAATAAAATATATAGCAAAGAGGTTATATATGAGGATTATAAGCGGAAGTGCCAGAGGAACAAAACTATTAACTTTATCTGGAGAAAATACAAGACCAACATTAGATAGAGTTAAAGAACCTTTATTTAGTATCATACAAAATAAAATATTAGATGCACATGTTTTAGATTTGTTTTCTGGAAGTCGGTGCATTAGGATTAGAAGCTTTAAGTAGAGGAGCAAAAGAAGCAATACTTTGTGATAATAATATTAATGCTATAGATATAATTAATCAAAATATAAAAAAAACAAAGATGCAAGACAAAGTAATTGTAATGAAAGATGATTATACAAATTGTTTAAATAGACTAAAAAATAAAAACATAAAATTTGATATAATATTTTTAGACCCACCATATAAGGCAGACTTTGCAGTTAAGGCCTTAATACAAATACTTAAATTAGATTTAATGCAAGATGATGGAATAGTTGTTATAGAAACAGATGAAGAAGAAAGGGAATTAAAAGAATTAGAACAAATAGATATATGTATAAATAACATAAGAAAATATGGTAGAGTAAAGCTTATGTTTTTAAGTCGAAAGGGGTAAAACAATGGAAATATTTACATTATTAGAAACTTTAGAGGATATACTAGAAAGGAGTCGAGCAGTACCATTTTCTAGTAAAGGTATTGTTGATAAAGAAGAAATATTAGAAATAATAAAAGAGATAAGATTAAAACTACCTGACGAATTAAAACAAGCAAAATGGGTAAAAGAAGAAAGAGTAAGAATATTAGAAGAAGCTCAAAAAGAAGCTGATGATATTGTTAAAGAAGCAGAAAATAGAATAATAGCAATGATAGATGAGCATGAAATAACAAGAAAAGCTTATGAACAAAAAGCCCAAATAATAGAAACAGCTAATGAGATGGCAAGAGAAATAAATAGAGGAACAAAAGAATATGCGGATGATATATTAGAAACAGTTGAAGAAAGAATAAGAGAAGTACAAGAAACATTAGCTAAAGCTGTTTCAGAAACAGATATAATATTAGAAGAAACACAAAAAAAGATAAAAAAAGATAGAAATGAGTTAAAATAACTATCTGGAAGTCAGGAATTTGGAAGTCAAAAAAATCAAATATGATTTCCAAATTCCTATTTTTTTGAATTAACAAATATATTGCAAACTGTAGGGGTCGATGCCCACATCAACCCGTATATGAATCTCTAAAAAATACCCACAAATGAAAGGAATGATACATAAGATGTCAAGAAAAAGAAGCAAAAAGAAAAATAAAGTAGCTAGTATAGATATAGAAGTTATTGTTCTTATAATTTCAAGTATAATTTCAGCAATATTAATATATGGAAATCAAGGAAATATAGGTCAAACTTTAAATAATGTTTTAGGAGGAATTATAGGATGGATAAAATATCTTGTTCCAATAGCATTATTTTTAATGGCTATTTATCTTGTATGCGAAGATAAAGAGTATATGACAAAAAAATTCTTTCAAACTATATTAATATTAACATGCATTGCTGTTATTATGACGATAATTCAAATTCCAAATGAAAGTCTAAAAAATGGAGAATACTGGAACGTAGTGGCAAATGGATATACATTAGGAACACAAAATAAAGGTGGCGGAGCTTATGGAACAATGATAGCCGCTCCATTAGTAAGATTAATAGGAATACCATGTACAATAATATTAATTATAGGAATAGGTTTAACAATGGCTGTTTTCATTTTAGGATTAAAACCATCAGAAATATTAGCAGATGCAGTAGAAAAAACTAAAGAAAATAGACAAAAAGATAAAGAGATTAAAGATGCTGAAAATCAAGCAAAAAAAGAAAGAAAATTATTGAAAACCCATTTACCACCAGAAGATATATTAGATAATCAAATAACAATAAATATGAATGATTTTAAAGAAAAAAGGAAAAAATACGAGCATGGTCCAGATGATATAAATACAATTGGTGTTGAAAGCAAAAAACAAAATATTGAAGAAAATTTCTTTAAACAAGAGCAAGAAGTAAAAGAAGATAAAACAAAGGAAGTATTAGTTTTAGAGCATACTTTAACAGTAGAAGATGAAAATTATGAGTTTCCACCATTAGATTTAATGCAAGAAGGAGAAATAAAAAATACTACTGAAAAAAAATCTTTAACAGATACAGCAGCAAAATTAAACAAAACACTATATAGTTTTGGTGTATCTGCAAAAGTAGAAAAAGTATCAGTTGGTCCTGCAATAACTAGATATGAGTTAAAACCAGCAGAAGGGGTAAGAGTTAGTAAAATTGCAAACTTAGCAGATGATATTGCTTTAAATTTAGCAGCTGAAAGCATAAGAATAGAAGCACCTATACCTGGAAAACAAGCTGTTGGAATAGAAATACCAAATAAAGAAAAACAAGTTGTACATTTAAGAGATATAATAGATACAGAAAAATTTGCAGATGAAAAGTCTAAATTAGCATTTGCATTAGGAAAAGATGTAAGTGGTGAAGAAATAGTAACAGATATTGCAAAAATGCCACACGTGTTAATTGCTGGTTCTACAGGATCTGGAAAGAGTGTATGTATAAACACATTAATAACAAGTATCATATATAAGGCTAAACCAAGTGAAGTAAAACTTGTTATGGTAGATCCAAAAGTAGTTGAATTATCTGTATATAATGGTATACCACATTTGTTAATACCAGTGGTAACAGACCCTAAAAAAGCAGCAGGAGCACTAGCATGGGCAGTACAAGAAATGGTAAATAGATATAAATTGTTTGCAGATAAAAGTGTTAGAGATATAAAAGGATATAACGAAGCATTAGAAAAAGAAGGTGGTGGAGAAAAACTACCACAAATAGTAATAATAATAGATGAGTTAGCAGATTTAATGATGGTTGCAGCAAAAGATGTTGAAGATGCAATTTGTAGACTTGCACAAATGGCAAGGGCTGCAGGAATGCATCTAGTAATAGCAACGCAAAGACCATCAGTAGATGTAATAACAGGTATAATAAAAGCAAATATCCCATCAAGAATAGCTTTTGCTGTATCATCACAAGTAGATTCGAGAACTATATTAGATTCAGTTGGAGCAGAAAAATTATTAGGAAAAGGAGATATGTTATTCTATCCAATAGGAGCATCAAAACCTACTAGAATTCAAGGAGCTTTTATTTCAGATAAAGAAGTAGAAAAAATAGTAGAGTTTCTAAAGTCAAACGGAGAAGCAATATATAGTGATGATATATTAGAAAAAATAGAAAAGGCAAATAGCACAGATAAGGAATTAGACGAAGCAGATGAAGATGATGAAACAGATCCATTTTTAATGGATGCAATAGATTTAGTTGTAGAAACAAAACAAGCATCTACATCATTTATACAAAGAAGATTTAAAGTTGGATATGCAAGAGCAGGAAGAATAATGGATCAAATGGAACAAAGAGGAATAATATCAGGATATCAAGGAAGTAAACCAAGAGAAGTTTTGGTAACAAAAGAGCAATTAGCTGAGTTAAAAATGGCAAAACCGATAGAACCTTCAGTGGAACAAACGACCGAGACAGATACTAATGCATAAATTAATAATTACATAGGAAAGGAACAAAAGATGGCAAGAAAGGAAGAATTGTTTGGAAAACTAAATATAAAAGATTATAATAATCAACTTGAAGAAGTACTAGAAACAAAAAATTTTTCAAGCGATATTAAGAATTTTTTGCTTTCTATGTTATATAAAATAGAAGTAGCGTATGAAGATTACAGTACAGTAAAGCATTTGAGTAAAACAAAAAGAGAATTTATTGAAGAAATAATAGATACAATAAAATATAATTGCGACAAAATAAAATTAATAAAACCATTAGATAAAGAATACAGTAAATTTATAAATAAAAAAGAAAAATGTATTGTAAGTAAAGAGAAAAAAGAAATTATAACTTTATATAATGAACAATATTTATTATATGCTATATTTAAATTAAGTAATGTAGAATATAAATTTGAAAACGATATAGTTAAAGAACCATTAGAAGAAATGCTAAGTAATGGGAAAAATATAAATGCTGAAGAAGTAATAAGAGATTTTGATGGATGGGCATGGCATATAGAAACAAAATTAATTGAAGATATTGAATGTAACTTGGTATTTCAAAATATATTAATGCTAATAGGAGATAATTTAAAAACAGAACATGATATAAAAGAAAGATTATTTAGATTATATAAAAAGCAAAAAGCTGAAGATATATATATATTAATATGTAAAATAGCTTTAAGCATGTATTTAAAAAATCATAAGGGACAAAGAAAAATTTACAAAGAAAAGCAATTAAATAATCGAGAAAAATTAAACGAAATGCAAGATAAAGTTAAATATTTAAAAGATATTACATCACAAAGAAAAAAAATAGAGCTAAGAATAAAAAATATAGATAAATGCTTAACTGATGTTAATTTCTTAAAGAAGGAATATATAAAAACTAATAGTAAGCTAGAAGAAAGTAAAAAAATATTTAGCGTAAGTGATTTTACAGATATTATTCAAAATGAAAAAGTACAGCTTATATGTGAATTACAAAAGTATAATAGAAAAATGTTACCAGAAACTTATATAAAAGAAAAACAAGAATTAGAAGAAAACTTAGAGATACTAAAAATAATAGATGATAAAAATGATGATATATATACTCACATATTAGAATTACAAAAGAATTTCATAGAAGGAATTCAAATAAAAATAAATAATGTTCAAACGCGTAGTGACGTAATGGCAATAATATATACGCTTAGATATTATTTGCTTTTACCTTACAAAGATAAACAAATAAAAGATTTAGAAGAAATAAAAGAAAATATATATAAAATTGAAGAAATGATATATAATATAGCATGTAAAATGAATGTATTAAATCAAATTAGTATCAACTCTAAAGTTAATACAGAAGTTATAAGAACAATTTTAGATGTTAATGTTGTAGAATTAGAAAATATAGAATTATTATTTAAACCAGAAAATTATCAAATAACACTAAAAATATATGATGAAGAAAATATAGAAAAAACAATACAGTATGATACAATAGAAGGATTAACAGTAAAAAGAAACAAAAAATTCAGACTCTTTATAAAATAGGAGGTAAATATGAATATAACTTTTTTAGGAGCAACAAAAACGGTAACAGGTTCAAATTTCTTAGTAGAAGGAGCAGGAAAAAAATTTTTAGTAGACTGCCGGATTATATCAAGGACAAGCAAAAGAAGAAATACAAAATGAAAGTGATTTTGCATTTAATATAGATGAAATTGATTTTGTATTATTAACACATGCACATATAGATCATTCAGGTAGAATTCCTAAATTATATAAAGAAGGTTATAGGAATAAAATAATTGCAACAAAAGCTACTTGCGATTTGTGTTCTATTATGCTACCAGATAGCGGACATATACAAGAAGTGGAAATAGAGTGGAGAAATAGAAAAAGACTAAGAGAAGGAAAAGAAGCATTACCTCCATTATATACGGCAGAAGATGCCGAAAAGTGTATGGAGCTATTTGTTCCAGTAAAATATGATCAAATAATAGATATAGACGAAAACATAAAATTAAGATATAACGATGCGGGACACATGTTGGGGTCTGCAATAATAGAAATATGGATAACAGAAAATGGAATTACAAAAAAAATTGTTTTTACAGGTGATTTAGGTAATAATGATATACCACTTTTAGATTCACCAACAATGATAGATAATGCAGATTACTTAGTAATGGAATCAACCTATGGAGGAAGATTACATATAAGAAATGATGATAAAGCAACTTTATTTTTAAAAATAGTAACAGAAACTTTAGACAAAGGTGGAACTGTAGTAATACCATCATTTGCAGTAGGTAGAACTCAAGAAATACTATTTGAACTAGATAAACTTAAAGATACAGAAGGACAAACAGAAGAATTTTATAAGCAATATGAAAAACTGATGAAAGCACCTGTATATGTTGATAGTCCACTTGCAATATCAGCAACAGAAATATTTAGAGAAAATATGGATTTATTTGAAGAAGAAGTAAAACAAAGAATTCAAAAAGGAAACAATCCATTGGAGTTTCCTGGTTTAAAATTTACAAAGACAACAGAAGAATCAAAAGCATTAAATGAAAGTAATGAGTCTTCAATAATAATATCAGCAAGCGGAATGTGTGAAGTAGGAAGAATAAAACATCATTTAAAACATAATTTGTGGAATCCAAATAGTACAATATTATTTGTTGGATATCAAGCGCCAGGAACTCTTGGAAGAAGCATTGTAGAAGGTGCAAAAAAAGTAAAAATATTTGGAGAAGAAATTGCAGTAAATGCTAGAATCGAATACATAGAAGGTTATTCTGGACACGCAGATCAAGAATGGTTAATGAATTTTATTTATTCATTTATAACAAAACCAAAACATATCTTTTTAGTCCATGGAGAGCCAGAAGGCCAGATTATATTAAAAGAAAAAATATTACAAGAAACTAATATTCCAGTAACAATTCCAGATTTAGGAGAAACTTACGAATTAACAGAAAATGATGTAAAAATAATTTCAAAAGTTGATGTAAGAGATAAATATAAATATGTAAGATTAGAAATAATTGAAAGATTAGAAGCTCTAAAAGAAGGAATAGAAGGAATGGAATCTGTAATAAAAGAAGAAAAATTAACAGAGGATGTACAAGATGAAGAAATTGCAAAATTAAACGATAAAATAAAGCAATTAGAGCAACAAATATCTAACATAATGAATTAATAGACAAATGATTAAACAATATTAACAAAGGAGAAATAGAAAATGGACAAATATTTTAATGATGCTGTAATAGGAAATGGAACAATAACTGCAAGTTATACAAAAACAGGAGAATTATTAAGACTATATTATCCAACAATAGATTATAAACAATTTATAGATTTCTTTAATGTTGGAATAAAAGTAAATGATTCTAACATTATATACACACATAAAGATGTAAATAATTTATATAATCAATATTATATAGAAAATACAAATATATTAAAAACAGAAATATTTAATACATATTTTAGATTAAAATTAATACAAACAGATTTCTGCCCAATCAAAGAGAATGTATTGGTAAAAAGATATAAATTTAAAAATGAGAATACAATCGATTTAGAATTGAATTTTCTTGTACATTCTAAAATGTTAACAGATAATAATAATCAAGTAAGTGGATATAAAAAAGATAATTTGCTATTACAATATATGCATGATTATACTGTTGCAATTTTTTCAGAAAATAATATAACTTCAGCTCAAATAAATAATACAGAAGCAAACATACAAGAAGGTTCAATATGGGGCAAGGATTATATTGGAATGTCAAATGATTCTAGTATTAGCTATAATTTAGGAATACTAAAACCAGGAGAGGAAAAAGAAATTAATATATTTGTTTATGTAGAAGATGCAAAAAATAAATCACAATTATCAACAAATACTTCAAGAATAAAAAAATTAGACTTAAATAAAGAGGAAGAAGCAACAAGAAAATATTGGAAAAAATATGTAAAAGAGCATGATGGATTAAACTTGAATTTGCCAATAACAGAGAAAAACATTAGAATACAAAATATATACACTAGAACTATTTTATTGTATGCTTTATTAACAAATTCACAAACGGGTGGAATATCTGCAGCGATAGAAATAGATGAAAATAGAACTAAATGTGGAAGATATTCATATTGTTGGCCAAGAGATGCAATATTTATAACAGAGGCAATGGATTTATTAAACATGAAAAAAGAAACAGAAAAATTTTATAAAAATTTCTGCAAAAATACACAAAGCAAATCAGGTAGATGGGAGCAACGTTTCTATACAGATGGCACATTAGCACCATGTTGGGGATATCAAATTGATGAAACGGCTGCTGTTGTATATGGAGTATATAATCATTATTTAAAAGCAAAAGAAGTAAAATTTTTAAAAGATAATTTAAAAATGTGTGAAAAAGCAGTACATTACCTAGAAAAATATGTAACTAATGTGCTAGAAGGAAAAGACGAACAATATTTAAGTTATGATTTATGGGAAGAAAATGAGGGAATACATACATACTCACTAGCTACAATATTTGCAGCATTTGAATCATTTATAAAAATATACGAAGTTATAAAACCAGAATATAAGGAAAATAGAATAAAATTAGAACAAATAGAAAAAAGAACAGTAGAAGTAGAAAAATTATTAAGAGAGTTAAAAGGATATATATTAAAAAATTTATATGATAATGATAAAAAAACTTTAATAAGAAATAAGGACGGAAAAATAGATATAAGCTTATTAGGAACAGTAACACCATTTAAAGTATTTGAACCAAAGGAAAAGAAAGTATTAAATACAGTTGAAAGAATAAATATGACACTAAGAACATATACAGGTGGATATTTAAGATATGAAAATGATAACTATATGGGAGGAAATCCTTGGACAATAGCTAATCTATGGCTAGCAAACTATTACATAGAAGCGGGAGATAAGAAAAAAGCAAAAGAATGCTTTAATTATGTGGTAAATACAGCAACAGAACATGGATTTATAGCAGAACAAATAAACAATCAACAAATGGCACCAGCATGGGTAATAGGATTAGGTTGGGCACATGCACTATTTGTAATAGTTTTGAGCAAATTGTATTTATAATTTAAATTGGTATTGTAATTTTTAAAATTTTATGATATCATATTGTGCATAGTTAAAAACTGAGAAAAAGAGGAGTATGTTTATTGCAACTTGTTAGAGAAAAGAAGTCATAGGCTGTAAGCTTCTTAAGTGAAGAATAAACAGAAGGTAGCTTTGGAGTTGATATAGCAAAATAATAGTAGTTATATCCGTTTAAGTAACGTTATATACTTAAATTAAGATGTTATAAATAAAAATTTATAATAAATTAAGGTGGTACCGTGGATTAAACTCTGCCCTTATACTAGGACAGAGTTTTTTCATTTGTAGGGAACAACGTGGGCGTCGTTCCACACTTCAAAGATATACCAAGATAGTAGTTGCATACAATGCAACCCGTTTCCAAGACGACTATAATTAAAAACGCTGAAGAGAATAAAACTCTTCAAATTTTGAAGGAGGAAAAAACATGTGTGAAAATTGTAATCACAAATTAAACGACAAATTTAATCCAAAAGATTTCGAAGATGAAATCTACAAAAATTGGATAAACAAAAATTATTTTAAACCAAGTGGAGATAAAACAAAGGAAGCTTATTCTATAGTAATGCCTCCTCCAAATATAACAGGAAAATTACACATGGGGCATGCTCTTGATAATACATTGCAAGATATATTAATAAGATATAAAAGAATGAATGGATATAATACTTTATGGGTTCCAGGAACAGATCATGCGGCTATTGCAACAGAAGCAAAAATAGTTGAAAAATTAAAAAAAGAAGGTATATCTAAAGAAGATTTAGGTAGAGATGGATTCCTAGAAAAAGCATGGGAATGGAAAAAAGAATATGGAAATACTATAACAGAGCAGTTAAAAAAATTAGGTGCATCATGTGATTGGGAGCATGAAAGATTTACAATGGATGAAGGTTTATCTAATGCTGTAAAACATGTATTTATAAAATTATATGAAAAAGGTTTAATATACAAAGGTAAAAGAATGATAAACTGGTGTCCATGCTGTAATACATCAATTTCAGATGCAGAGGTTGAATATGAAGAAGAACCAACTCATCTTTGGCATATTCGTTATAAAATAACAGGTACAGATAAATACATAACAGTAGCAACAACAAGACCAGAAACAATGCTTGGAGATACAGCAGTTGCAGTACATCCAGAAGATGAAAGATATAAAGATATAGTTGGAAAAACATGTATACTTCCAATAATGAATAAAGAAATTCCAATTATTGCAGATGAATTTGTTGAAAAAGAATTTGGAACAGGTTGTGTAAAAATCACACCAGCACACGATCCAAACGATTATCAAGCAGGAATTAGACACAACTTAGAAATAATTGAAGTATTTGATGAAAATTGGAAAATGACAGATTTAGTACCAGAATATAAAGGCTTAGATATGTATGAGGCAAGAAAATTAATAGTACAAAAACTAGAAGAAATAGGTGCTTTAGTAAAAACAGAAGATTACAACCATAATGTTGGAAAATGTTATAGATGTCATAATACAGTAGAGCCAAAAATATCAGAGCAATGGTTTGTAAAAATGAAACCATTAGCAGAACCTGCAATAGAAGCAGTTAGAAGTGGAAAAATAAAATTTGTACCAGAAAGATTTGATAAAATTTATTATAACTGGATGGAGAATATCCAAGATTGGTGCATATCTCGTCAATTATGGTGGGGACATAGAATACCTGCATATTATTGCAAAGATTGCGGAGAAATAATTGTAGCAGAGGATAAGCCTGATAAATGTACAAAATGTGGAAGTGAAAATGTTTATCAAGATGAAGATACATTAGATACATGGTTTAGTTCAGCTTTATGGCCATTTTCAACCTTGGGTTGGCCAAATAAAACAGAAGATTTAAAAACATTTTATCCTACAAATGTACTTGTAACAGGATATGATATAATATTCTTCTGGGTAGCTAGAATGATTTTTTCAGGTATAGAACACATGGGAGATATTCCTTTTGATACAGTATTTATACATGGAATAGTAAGAGATAGCCAAGGAAGAAAGATGTCTAAAAGTTTAGGAAATGGAATTGATCCGCTAGAAATTATAGATAAGTATGGAACAGATGCATTAAGATTTTCTTTAATACTTGGAACATCACCTGGAAATGATATAAGATATATGCCAGAAAAACTAGAATCTGCAGGAAATTTTGCAAACAAAGTATGGAATGCAGCAAAATTTGTTTTAATGAATTTAGAAGATTATGATATGGAAAGCGTAAGTACAAATTATACTTATGAAGATAAATGGATTTTATCTAAGCTAAATACATTATGCAAAGAAGTAAAAACAAACATAGATAATTATGATTTAGGTATAGCGTTAGAAAAAATATATAATTTTATATGGGACGAATTCTGTGATTGGTATATTGAAATTGTAAAACCTAGACTTTATGATAAGGAAAATACTACAAGAAAGACAGCACAATATGTATTAAATAAAGTATTAGGTGACTCTTTAAAATTATTACATCCATTTATGCCATTTGTAACAGAGCAAATTTATAGTAAATTATATAATAAAGACGAAAGTATAATGATTGCTGAGTATCCTACTTATAGCAAAGATTTAGAATTTAAAGATGCAGAGCAGGATATTGAACAAATTAAAGAAGTTATAGTTGGAATAAGAAATGCACGTACACAAATGAATGTACATCCATCTAAAAAATCAAAATTAATATTTGTAACAAATGAGTATAAAAATCTTTTAGAGCAATCAGATGCATTTATAAAAAAATTAGGATTTGCAGATGATATTCAGATAGTAGAAACAAAGAACAATATTCCTCAAAACGCAATAAACATAGTAACATCAAAAATGGAGGTGTTTATACCTTTTGAAGATTTAGTTGATGTAAAGGAAGAAATAGAAAGATTAGAAAAGGAAAAATCAAAAATATTAGTAGAAAAAGAAAAAACAGATAAAATGCTATCAAATCCAGGATTTGTTGCAAAAGCGCCAGCAGCAAAAGTAGAAGAAGAAAAACAAAAATTAGCTAAATTTAATGAAATGATAGCATCAATAGATGATAGAATAAAATCAATAGAAAATATGAAACAATAAAAATAAAACGAAATGACATTAGTCATTTCGTTTTATTTTTATTGTTTCATCATATATTCCATAATTTGAATTGCATTTGAAGCTGCACCTTTTCGAATATTATCTGCAACTACCCATAAATTTATTCCAGAATTTACACTAAAGTCCCTACGAATTCTTCCAACAAAAACACTATCACTGCCAGTTGCATTAGTAGCTAATGGATATATATTATTTTCTATATCATCTTCTACAATTATTCCCGGGCTATTACTTAAATCTTTTTTTAATTCATAAAGATTAAATTCGTTTTCAAATTCTACATTAATAGATTCACTATGAGAGTTAAAAACAGGCACTCTAACTGCAGTTGCTGTTATTCTTAAGTCTGGTTTTTTTAATATTTTTCGTGTTTCATTTATCATTTTTTCTTCTTCTTTGGTATAAGAGTTATCTAAAAATACATCAATGTGTGGAAGACAATTATTAAATATAGGATGAGGAAATTTATTAGGCGCAATTCCTTTAATACCATTTTCTAAGTCGTCAATTCCCATTTTTCCAGCACCTGAAACAGCTTGATAAGTTGAATAAACAATTCTTTTTATATTGTATTTGTCATCTAGTGGTTTTAGAGCTACAACAGCTTGAATAGTAGAACAATTTGGATTTGCAATAATTCCATGATGATTTGCAATTTCTTCTGGATTAACTTCTGGTACAACTAAAGGTACATTTTCATTCATCCTAAAGGTGCTACTATTATCAATTACAACACAATTTTTTGATGCTGCAATGGGAGCAAATTTTTGAGAGGTTGACCCTCCTGCTGAAAATATTGCAAAATCAAAACCAGAATCAAACGAATCCTCTTTTAACTCTTGAACTTCATATTCTTTACCTTTAAATTCAATTATTTTACCCGCTGATTTTTTTGAAGCAAAAAAAACATATTTACTAACAGGTAAATCCTTTTGCTCTAAAATACTTATAGCAGTTCTTCCTACAACACCAGTAGCACCAACTATAGCAACTTTATACTTCTTATCCATATTTAACCTCCTAAAAAATGTAAAAATACTTTTCTAAAATATGTAATTAATATCGTAAAATTTATTGTATTATAAAAATACTTATGATAGAATTTCATTAGTAAAATTTATTATTAGGAGTTTAAAAATATGACTGAAAAGGTATGGAATTTTATAGAGAAATATAAATTCATGATATTCTTCTTTATCATAACAGTAATTTCAATTTATGCACGAATTGCATTATTAGATTTTATATCAGGAGATTTCGAATATTGTGTGCAACCATGGTTTTATGAATTGAAAGAAAATGGAGGATTAAGTGCATTAAAACTAGATATAGGAAACTATAATTTACCATATTTAACAATTTTAGCGTTACTTACATATTTACCTATAGAACCAATTGTATCTGTAAAAATGATATCAGTAATATGCGATTATATTTGTGCATTAACCATAATGAAAATGGTGTATATTATATTAAAAGATAACAAAAATAAAGATTTTTATGCATTAATAGCCTATGGAGTAATTTTATTCTTACCAACAGTTATATTAAATTCAGCATGTTGGGGACAAGCAGATTCAATATATGTAGCATTTATGTTACTAGCACTTGCTAGTTTATTAGAAGAAAAATATTTAAAATCATTTATATACTTAGGAATATCGTTTGCATTTAAACTACAGTTCATATTTATATTACCATTATTTGTTTTAGTATATATTGCAAAAAGAAAATTCCCTTTATATTATTTCTTTATAATACCACTAGTAAATATGGTAATGTGTTTACCAGCAATTATTTTTGGAAAACCAATTTCTAGTTGTATAGACATATATATAAATCAAGCTTCACAATATAACGCATATTTAAGTATGAATTTTCCAGGTATATATAATTTGTTTTTCCCTACTAATATGTATAATTATGTAGAAGCGCCAAATGAATTTATTTCAAAAGTAGGAATAATGGCTACATTATTTGTATTTGTAATAATAGCATTTATGGTATTATATAAAAAAATAAAATTTAATAAACAACAAATTATAGAATTTGGATTATTATCAATAATGATTGCTACATTTTTATTGCCACACATGCACGATAGATACTTATTTGCCGGTGATATATTAAGTGTATTGTATTTAGTATATAATAAAGATAAAATATATGTACCAATAGGTATTTCCCTAATATCTATGTATGGATATACAGGATTTTTATTTGAAGGAAGTCCAATTCCAATACAATATTTAAGTTTTATGTATTTAATATTAATAGTATTAGTTGCAAAAGATATTTATAATAAATATTTTAAAGAAGAAATAGAAGAAGTTAAAATAAATTAAATGTTGAAAAAAGTATATTAATATGATATAAATTATTGGGTGAGTTTTTTGAAAAAAAACATAAAAGATTATAATTTAGATGACTTAAAAAATGAATTTATAAAATTAAATGAAAAAGCATATAGAGCAGAACAAGTTTTTAAATGGGTACATGAAACTAATGTAACTAGTTTTGATGAGATGACTAACATTTCATTAGAACTACGTGAAAAACTAAAAGAAGAGTTTGATTTATGTATATATAAAATAATAAAAAAACAAGAATCAAAAGATGGAACAAAAAAATATTTATTTGATGTATTAGATGGAAACGCTATAGAAACTGTTCTTATGGAATACAAACATGGAAAGTCAATATGCGTTTCAACTCAAATTGGATGTAAAATGGGGTGCAAATTTTGTGCATCTACTGGAATTGCTTTTGTAAGAAGTTTAACACCAGGAGAAATTATAGAACAAGTATTGGCAGTACAAAGAAATGAAAACATTAAGATTTCAAATTTAGTATTTATGGGTATAGGCGAACCATTAGATAATTATGATAATGTAATGAAAGCAATTAAAATATTAAACAACCCTAAGGGAATTAATATGGGAGCAAGACATATAAGCATATCAACAAGTGGACTAGTTCCTAGAATATATGATTTAGCAGACCAAAATATACAATGTACTTTATCTATATCGTTACATGCAACAACAGATGAAAAAAGAAGTGCTTTAATGCCAATAAATAATGTTTATAACATATCAGAATTAATGAAGGCTTGTAAATATTATATTCAAAAAACAAATAAAAGAATATCTTTTGAATATGCTTTAGCAAAAGATAATAATGATAATTTAGAAGATGCAAAACAATTAGTGAAACTATTAAGAGGAATGCTGTGTCATGTAAATTTAATACCTATAAATAAAATTGAAAGTGGAAAATTTACAAAGAGTACAAATGAAAACATATTGAAATTTAGAGATTATTTAAATGATAATGGAATAGTGGCAACAGTTAGAAGAGAACTAGGCTCAGACATAGATGCTGCATGTGGACAACTTAGGAGAAAAAACTTGTAAAGAGGTGAAGTAATGAAAGTATTAGCAACAACAGACAAGGGAATGGTTAGAGAAATGAATCAAGATTATTACTATATTTCTCAAGGTGATGGCGAATTCAATTTATACATATTAGCAGATGGTATGGGTGGTTACAATGGTGGAGAAATAGCAAGTAAATTAGCAGTAGATTCGGTAAAAGAATATATACAAGCAAATATAGAAAGTACAGAGAAGAATAGAGATGCATTGCAAAAGTTAATAGATGATGCTATGAAGTATGCCAATAAAATAGTACATGATAAGTCAAAGACTGATATAAATTTAGAAGAAATGGGTACTACATTAGAGGTATGTTTAATATATAATAATAAGGTATATATTGGACATATTGGAGATAGTAGAGTATATAGATTAAGAAAAAATATTATAAGAAAACTAACTACAGATCACAGTTATGTAGAAAAGTTAGTTAAGGACGGAACAATTACAAGAGAAGAAGCGTATCATCATCCAAAAAAGAATATGCTAATAAAAGCGCTAGGATGTGAAGAAAATATTGAGCCAGATGTTATGGTAAAAGGATTTTTAAAAGATGATATACTTTTAATATGTTCAGATGGTTTAACCAATTTATTAAATGATAAAGAAATCTACGAAGTAATAACAAATAATTTAGAAAATGCAGATAAATTATTAATTCAAGTAGCAAATTCAAGAGGACGGATATGATAATGTAACAGCAATAATAGTAGAAAATTAAAAAATAAATACAAATTTACATATAAACATCAAATTTAAGGAGAGATGTAAAATGAATTTAGAAGGTAGATTATTAGGAAATAGGTATGAAATAATTAGACAAATAGGAAATGGTGGAATGGCAACTGTATACAAAGCAAAATGCCATGTACTAAATAGATTTGTAGCAGTAAAAGTTTTGAAGGATGAATATACTACAGATAGCGAATTTATAAAAAGATTTAATGTAGAAGCACAAGCTGTTGCAAGTTTAACACATCCTAATATTGTTTCTGTATATGATGTAGGTAAAGAGGATAATTTATATTATATTGTAATGGAATTAGTGCAAGGAAAAACTTTAAAAGAAATTATAAAAGAAGATGGGGCTTTATCTTGGAAATGGTCTGTAAATGTAGCAATACAAATTGCATCAGCATTAGAGGCTGCTCATAAAAATAATATAGTGCATAGAGATATCAAACCACATAATATAATAATAACAGAAGATGGAATTGCAAAAGTTACAGATTTTGGAATAGCAAAAGCAGTATCAAACTCAACAATAACAGCCTTTGGAACAACAATAGGATCAGTACACTATTTCTCTCCAGAACATGCAAGAGGTGGATATACAGATGCAAAATCAGATATCTATTCATTAGGTGTTGTTTTATATGAAATGCTTACAGGAAGAGTACCTTTTGATGCAGATACACCAGTATCTGTAGCATTAAAACACATGCATGAACAACCAGTAGAACCAATAAAAATAAATCCGTCAATACCAATTAGCGTAAATAAAATAGTATTAAAGGCAATGCAAAAGGATCCAAATAGCAGATATAGTACAGCAACAGAAATGTTAAGAGATTTAAATACAGCGTTAAAAAATCCAGATGGAGATTTTGTAAGAATAAATAGGATGCAAAATGATTTTCCAACACAGCATATGCCACTTATTTATGATAAAACTTTAGAAGAAAAAATAAAAGATAGAGATAATCAAATGAATTATGGAGCACAAGTAAAAACTAAAAAACAAGAAAATAAAATAGCTAAATTTTTTAAAACACATAAAGCAGCTGGAGTTGCTACTATAATACTTGGAGCTATATTGCTATTTGTGATTGTTATGATGATTACAATGTCTGCTATGAAAAGTGGAATCACACCAGAAGTAGAAATACCAGACTTAGTAAAAATGTCTAAAGAAGAAAATAAAACCGTTGAAGAACTACAACAATATGTACAAAGCTTAAAATTAAAGATAGAAATAGAACAAGAGTATAATGCTGAAGTAGAAGAAGGAAAAGTTATAAAGCAAGAGCCAACATCTGGAATAACGTATGATAACAGAAAGAAAACAGCTAAAGAGGGAGATACAATAAAAATTTGGGTAAGCAAGGGAGAAAAAATTGTATCTGTACCAGATTTATTAGTAGGAAAAGCAAAAGAAGAAGTAGAAGCAAAAATTGAAGAAAGTGAATTAAAGGTAGAAATAGTAGAAGAAAATAGCGATAAAATGGAATCTGGAAAAGTAATTAAAGTAGAGCCAGCGGAAAAAACAGAAGTTGCAGCAGGAAGTACAGTAAAAGTATATGTAAGCATAGGTGTTGAACAAAAAGAAGTACCGAACTTAATTGGAAAAACAGAAGCAGAAGCTAAAGAAGCTATAGTAGCAGCAGGACTTAAATATACCGCAACTCTAAATAAATCAGATTCAAGCAAACCAAATAATACAATAATAGAACAAAGTATTGTTCCTGGAAGTGTAGTTGATAAAGATACAGGTATAACAATAACATTAAATCAATTTGATGAATACAAAACAGGAAGCATTAATGTTAATGTTTCAGCAATTCTTGGCGGATATACTGTAAAATATGATGAAGAGGGAAATGCTATACAACCTAAATCAGTTCAAGTTATATTACTTTTAGATGGTAAGGAATATGCAACACAAAATACAACTGAGGACAATACAAGTTGTAAATTTTCAATAGATTCTACAGGTTCAAAACCAGTTACTATTCAAATAAAATCTGAATCAGGCAGTGTGCTAGCAACAAAAACTGTACCATCATTTACTGCAGGAGAAAGTAAAAATATACCATAATTAAACTGTTATAAAGGAACGGCATTGTTGTCGTTCCTTTGCAATAAGAATAAACTAAAAGGAGGAAAATAATGTACTTATCAACTTCAATATTATCTGTAGAGGAAAAAAATCCAGTTAGAATATTTTATAATTTGGAAGAGGCAAAAACAGACTATTTTCATATTGATGTAATGGATGGACAATTTGTAGAAAAAGATACAAATAAACAAATGTTAGAATATTGTGGTATTATAAAGCAAATATCAAATTTACCATTAGATATTCATTTTATGGTAAATGAGGTAAAAAAATATATAGATGAATATGCAAAATTTGAACCTGATATAGTAACTTTTCATTATGAAAGCTGTAAATCGGATGAAGAAGTTATGGAATTAATAAAATGTATAAAGGAAAACAACATAAAGCCAGGATTATCAATAAAACCAAATACAGAAGTAGAAAAAATATATAAATTTTTACCATATATACATTTAGTTTTAATAATGACTGTTGAGCCAGGAAAAGGCGGACAAGCATTGATACCAGAAACGTTAACCAAAATAAAGCAAATGAAAGAACATATTAATAAAGAAAATTTAGATACATATATAGAGGCAGATGGTGGAATTAATTTAGAAACAGTAAAAGATGTGACAAACGCAGGAGCTGATATTATAGTTGTAGGTAGTGCAATAACAAAATCTGAAAAACCAAAAGAAATTATACAAAAATTAAAAAGATTTTAAGATTATTTAAAAAATATAAAAATAAAATGAATAAAATATTAATCTCATAAAATAATAAGCTAGAGGTGATTTTTTATGACAAATATAAATTGCTCTTCTAG
Organism: uncultured Clostridia bacterium; assembly: GCA_947629555.1. Lineage (GTDB taxonomy): Bacteria > Bacillota > Clostridia > TANB77 > CAG-508 > CAKPQL01. Next base: position 26,760 of record CANRED010000003.1, read on the forward strand.
TTGCTTATACCAAAAGGACGGAAAGTGTACATTAGAAGATATATCTATTAAAAATATAACCCCATCAACAGACTGTATATATTTTACTAAAAAAATAAATACAAAGAAATAAAGTGTATTGACAAAATAATGGTAAAGATATATTATATGAGAGAAAAACGGAAGAAGGAGAGATAAAAAAATGATTAAATCAAAATTAAAAGTAGTATTAATATTATTTTTAACATTAATTTTAGTATCTACAGGTGTATTAGCTACAGATACTAATGCAACAGATGAACCAGTTGCAACTAGTGAAACAAATCCAGAAAATACAGCAGAAGGAGATGCAACAACAACAGATGATGCAACAACATCAGAAGAGGAAATATCAGAAGAAGATATAAAAAATATAGATAAATTTTATTCAGGTGAGAATGTTGAAATATCTGATTTGGTTAATGGAAATGTTTTTGCAATAGGAAAAAATGTAAAATTAACTGGAAAAATAAATGGTGACTTTTTTGTTATTGCTGAAAACTTAACAATAAATCCAGACAATACAGAAGCTTTTTGTGGAAATCTTTTTGCAGTGGCTTCAGAAATAAATATGGATGGTGGAGCATACGATGCATATTTAGTATGTGATAAGTTTAACTTAGAATATAATGGAGTAATAGATAGAGATTTAAGAGTAACAGCATCAGAAATAAATTTAAATGGTATAGTTGGAAGAAATGCTTATTTAGAAACAAATAAATTAGTATTAGATACATATTTCTTATCAGGAGGAAATGTAAATTATACAGCACAAACTGAAGCAGTATATATGCAACTTGGTGAAGATGGTGAAACTGCAACAGAAACAACTACAATTCCAACAGATATTATGAGAAATGGCGGAACTGTAAATTATACTCATAGAGACAAAAAAATATTAAAAAGTGAAGTAAAAAAATCAATAACTAAAATTTTAAATAATAGTAAAGTAAAAGACGGATTAACAGAAGAAGAAGCAAAAGCTATTATTGCATCATTTATATTTAGTAATTTTAATGTAAAATCAAATAGTGAATTAGTTAAAAATGCTAAAAGTGGAGTTGTAGTTCCAGCAGTATATATATATATAAACGTAATAGTAATAATAGCATTAGTACTTGCGCTAATCTTACCAAAAATAAATAAAACAAAAAAAGAACCAACTAGCAAAGAAGAAAATAAAGAATAAATAAAAATAAATAAAAAGAAAAGAAGCTTTGCTTCTTTTCTTTTTATTTATTTTTATCACAATATTTATTCAAAGGACATTCATTACATTTAGGATTTCTTGATGTACATAAATTTCTTCCATGATATACTAACAAATGGTTAACGTCTTTTAAATACTCTTTTGGTATTTGCTTTAATAAATCTTGTTCGACTTTGTCTGGGTCTGTATTGCTAGACAAACCTATTCTGCGTGCAATTCTTTTTGCATGAGTATCAACAGCGATTCCACAAGGTGAATCAAAAGCATTAAGCATAATAACATTAGCAGATTTCCTACCAATACCAGGAAGAGTCATTAATTCTTCCATAGAATGTGGTACCTTTCCATTATAATCAGAAACAATTTTTTTAGCACACTCTTTTAAATGTTTAGCTTTAGTTTTATAAAAACCACAAGGATAAATTAATTTTTCTAATTCAAAAATATCAATATTTACAAAATCTTGTGGAGTAGAATATTTAGAGAAAATTGATGGAGTGGTTTTATTAACTCTTTCATCAGTACATTGTGCAGAAAGCATAACACTAACAACTAATTCAAAAGGAGTTGTAAAGTCTAAGCTGCACTTTGCTTCAGGGTATGTATTTTTTAAAATTTTTATAATATTTGTAGCTTCACTTTTTTTCTTCATATAAAACCTCCAGTTAAGTAACATAATTTTATATAATGAATATAATAATATAAAGATATGCCTAAAGCGACAATAATTTTACCTTTAGAAAGGAAGGAGAAAAAATGAAAATTTTAAGGAAAACACTTGCTGTGTGTTTAATTGGATTTGGTCTTGGAGTACTAATGGTAATATTACTTCCTTTTACAGGTTGGCTTTTCCTAATAGGAATAGTAATTATTGCAGTAGGGTTTATGTGGTTAACATGTTAAAGTATTGGATGTTGTTCCGGAAAAATCTTCGACTTTTCCTATGCAATAAAAAACAAAGGAGAGTGGTGAAAATGACAATAGTAGTAAAAAAAGTCCCTAAGTTTTTAAGAGGATTTGTAAAATTAATTTTCAGAATAAAAGACTAATACATAGTCTAAAAACAAAAAAATAGGTTTAAAACCTATTTTTTCATTTAATAATTAAGCTCTTGTTACTTTTCCATTTTTTAAGCATTTAGCACATACAGTAATTCTTTTTGGTTCACCATTGATTATAGCTTTTACAGTTCTTAAATTAGGTTTCCAAGTTCTTGTTGATCTTTTACTTATATGTGAACGAGTAATGCTAAGTTTATTACCAAAGTTAATTGATTTTTCACAGATTTCACATTTTGCCATAATATTACACCTCCTACAGTTATATTAATCATGACTAAACTAAAGTTTAACATATATTCAAAAAAAAAACAAGACTTTTATGAAAAAAAACGTAAAAATATATGAAAAGGTTTAAAATTGAGCTTAATATATAAGGGAGGTTAGTATGTTTGATTATCATTATGATTTATTAACAGAGGTATATCTAAATAGAAATAATATACAGAAGTTAAAAGATAAATATAAAACAGTATATAACGAAAACAATATAACAGGAGGAATTTTTAATTTATTTTTTATGAGTGAAAAAGAAATGGAAGAAGATTTAGGAATATCAAAAAAAGAAATAAATCTAAAAGAAATGCTTTTTACAGTACATAAAATAATTGATGAAAATAAACTTATACCAGAAAATATTAATTATGTTTATGGAATAGAAGGCTTGGATTATCTAGAAAAATTAGAGGATGTTGAATATTTATATAATTTAGGTGTAAGAAGTACAAATATAGTGTGGAATAATGAAAACAAGTTTGGTGGAGGGGCAAAGGCATCACCTAATGTAGGACTTACATCTTTAGGTAGAGGTTTAGTGAATAAATTAGTAGAATGTGATATAACCATAGATTTATCACATGCAAATGAAAAAACATTTTTTGATATAACAGATTATTTATTTTATTTAAGAGATAAAGGAAAAAAAGTAAAAGTAATTGCATCGCATTCAAATTCAAAAAAATTATGTGATGTTCCAAGAAATTTAACAGACGAACAGCTATTAACAATTAAAAAACTAAATGGCATAGTAGGTATTGTGGGGGTTAAGAAGTTTTGTAAAATAGGTAATGAAAATGATGTAACAATAGATGATTATTTAAAACATATAGAATATATATCAAATTTATTTGGAGACACAAAAAATATTGGAATTGCAACAGATGATATGAGCTATTATCCAGTAAATGTGGAATATAACAGAACAATGAATTTATTTGGAATAGAAAATGTAAAACAAATATTACCAAATATAAAATCAGAAATGCCAGAATTACTTTAATTTATGTGAAAAAACACCATGTTTAAAAATTTAAAAATTAGTCTTGAAATTACATAAAAAATATGATATTATATTAGCCATATTGAGAACCGCTTAAGAAAGCAAAGTAAAATAAATTATAAGTATTTTCAAGAGAAATAGGTCAGAGGCTGAAAGCCTATTAATACAATTTATTTGAAATTTCACTTTTTAGGTCTTTTGCTGAAATGCATAAAAGTAGGTAAAAGCGGGTAAAGTCCGTTATAACTTATAATGAGGTATAAAGTATTTATACGAAATTAGGTGGTACCACGAATAGATAGATTCATTCGTCCTATGTAACATAGGACGAATTTTTTGTATATTAGGTTTAATATATTGTTAGTTACGGTAATTATAATAATATTTTTTGTTGCGTTCTCCAAGGCGTTTGAGATACCGGCTTATTCATATGGTAGATACACACTCTACCATAATTGCAGACAGAACTTGACCGGTCGAACTCGTAAAAAATATTATTATAATTACCTACACTAAAAATTTATCGCAAAATATAAAATTAATTATGTATTAGGAGGATTTTATGAAAGAGAAAATTCAAAACATTACAAACGAAGCAAAGAATGCTATACAGCAAGCTTTGGATTTACAAGCACTTAATGATTTAAGAGTAAAATATTTAGGTAAAAAAGGAGAATTAACTTTAGTTTTAAGAGGTATGGGAGAAGTTGCTCCAGAAGAAAGACCAGTTATTGGTAGTTTAATAAATGAAGCAAAAGAAGAAATTGAAAACCTAATAAAACAAAAAGAAGGAAATTTAAAAAATGCTCAAATGAATGAACAGCTAAAGAAGGAAACAATAGATGTAACTTTTCCAAGTAAACAAAAATCTATAGGTTCAATACATCCGATAACAAAAATAATAGATGAAGTAAAAGAAATATTTTTAGGATTAGGATATGAAGTTGCAGATGGACCAGAAATAGAAACAGCACATTATAATTTTGATCAATTAAATACACCAATAGGTCATCCTGCAAGAGATTTGCAAGATACTTTTTATATAACAGATGATATAGTATTAAGAAGTCAAACATCTCCAGTACAAGCAAGAGTAATGGAAACTAAAAAACCACCAATTAAAATAATTTGCCCAGGAGCAGTATATAGATCAGATTCAGTAGATGCAACACATTCACCAGTGTTCCACCAAATAGAGGGATTAGTTATAGATAAACATATAACAATGGCAGATTTAAAGGGAACACTAGAAATATTTGCTAAAAAATGTCTAGGTGAAAATACGAAAATAAGATTTAGACCACATCATTTTCCATTTACAGAACCAAGTGCGGAAGCAGACGTTTCTTGCTTTGTATGTGGAGGAAAAGGATGTAGAGTATGTAAAGGAGAAGGATGGATAGAATTATTAGGTTGCGGAATGGTACATCCTAATGTATTAAGAAATTGTGGAATTTCTCCAGAAGAATATTCAGGTTTTGCATTTGGATTTGGAGTAGAAAGAATAGCCATGGCAAAATACGGAATAGACGATATGAGATTATTATACGAGAATGATGTAAGATTTTTAAAACAATTTTAAAAACAATATGGCAATGTAAATCAGCATTAAACGAAGTTTAACAAAGTGAATAGTGAATAGTGAATAATGAATAGTGAAGAGTACAAATCTCTTCGAGATTTGAGGAGGAAAAATAGATGAAAGCAAGTATAGAATGGTTAAAAGAATATTCAAATATAAATGTAGATGCAAAACAATTAGGAGATATTTTAACAATGACAGGTTCAAAGGTAGAAGCAATAGAGCAAAAAGGAAACGATATCAAAAATGTTGTTGTAGGAAAAATATTAGAAATAAAAAAACATCCAGATGCAGATAAATTGGTTGTAACAAAAGTAAATATTGGTGACGAAATTGTTCAAATAGTAACAGGTGCAGATAATATAAAAGAAAATGATATTGTTCCAATAGCAAAAGATGGTTCAGAGTTACCTGGTGATATAAAAATAAAAAAAGGTAATTTAAGAGGAATAGAATCTTGTGGAATGATGTGCTCAGTAGGGGAACTAGGTTTAAAACTCGAAGATTTTCCAGGACAAATTGAACACGGAATAATGATACTTCCAAAAGAATATGAGCAATATTTAGGAAAAGATATAGTAGAAGTATTAAATTTAAAAGAAGATATAATAGAATTTGAAATAACTTCAAATAGACCAGACTGTTTTTCAATAGAAGGACTTGGTAGAGAAACAGCTGTATCATTAGGAGAAAAATTTATTAACCCAAGAAAAAATTTAGATGATATGAAAGTGGAAAAAGTTAATGAAATAAATGGATTAAAAGTAGATATAGAAGCACCAGATTTATGTTATAGGTATATAGGTAGAGTTGTAGAAAATGTAAAAATAGGTCCATCACCAGATTGGATGCAAAGAAGATTAAGAGCATGTGGTGTAAGAGCAATAAACAATATAGTAGATATTACAAACTATGTAATGCTAGAGCTAGGTCAACCAATGCATGCATTTGATATAAATTCAATAGATGGAAAACACATAATTGTAAGAAGAGCAAAACAAAACGAAGAAATAATTACATTAGATGGAGAAAAAAGAGCATTAAATACAGAAAATCTAGTTATAGCAGATGAGAAAAAGCCAGTTGCAATAGCAGGTGTAATGGGTGGAGAAAACTCAGAAATAGAGGACACAACAAGTACTGTAGTGTTTGAATCCGCTGTGTTTAATGGAGCAAGTGTAAGATTAACAGCAAAAAGTGTTGGTTTAAGAACAGAGGCATCAAGTAGATATGAAAAAGGATTATCATCAGAAAATGCATTAAGAGCAATAAACAGAGCGGTAGAGTTAGTAGAACAAATTGGTGCAGGAACGGCAGTTCCAAAGTGTATAGATGTATACCCAACGAAGCAAAAAGAAAATGTAATAGAATTTTCACCAGAAAGAATTAATGCATTATTAGGAACAAATATATCAGAACAAGAAATGATAAAAATATTAGAAAGCTTAGAAATTAAAGTAGAAGGAAACAAAGTTATTGCACCATATTTTAGACCAGATTTAGAACAATTAGCAGATATTGCAGAAGAGGTATTAAGAATATATGGTTATGATAAATTAGAAACAACCTATGTAAATGCAGATACTACTTTGGGTGTAAAAAACAAAAAACAAAGATTAGAAGATAACTTAAGAAGAACTTTAGTAGCAAAGGGATATTCAGAAGTTTGTACTTATGCATTTATAAATCAAAAAGATTTAGAAAAATGTAATATATCTCAAAGTAACGAATTATCAAATACAATAAAAATTAAAAACAAATTAAGTGAAGATTACACAATGATGAGAACAACAACTTTACCTAGTATGATGCAAACAGTAGCAATAAACTATACAAAGAAAAATAAAAATGTAAATTTATTTGAAATAGCAAGAATATATACAGACAAAGAGAAAAACATAGAAAAAGGAGAAATACCACAAGAACCAACAATATTAAGTTTAGCAGTATATGGAGATGAAGAAGATTTTTATACTATAAAGGGTGTGGTAGAAAATATATTAGAAACAGCAAATATAAAAAGATATGAGATAGAAAAAGAAGACCAAGACGAAACAATGCATCCAGGAAGAACAGCAAAAATAATGATAGGAAAAGATGCTATTGCAACTTTTGGCGAAGTTCATCCAGCAGTATGTGATAATTATGGTGTAAAAACAAAAGTATATTATGCACAAATAGAAGTAGATAAATTAGTAAAATATTCAAAAGAAGATAAAAAATATACACCAGTACCAAAATATCCAGCAGTAGAAAGAGACATAGCAGTAATAGTAGATGAAGAAATAGAAGTGGGAAAAATAGAAAAAGTAATAACGAAAAAATGCAAAAAAATACTAGAAGAAGTAAAATTGTTTGATATATATAGAAGCGAAAAATTAGGAGAAAACAAAAAGAGTATAGCATTTGCATTAACATTTAGAGCACAAGACAAAACTTTAACAGATGAAGAAATAAATGGAGCAATGGATACAATAATAAGCGATTTAAGTAAAGAACTAAGTGCAGAATTAAGAAAATAGCAATTAGGGGACGCGTTAAAAAAACATCAAATTGTTTTTAAAGCGCGTTACTTTTTTTGATGTTTTTTTGACGCGTCCCCTAATTATACACTTAATCATATAAATCATTTTCATATAAATCTTCAATAAACACGTCTTTTGGAGTTGAACTGTCCATAAAACCAACTGTTACAGTATTTCCATGAACTGCTTGTATCCATACAGGCTTTTCCTCATAAAATACATCCATAGGTTTGTTGCTTCTTAAAATTTCTGTTAATCGTTGTTCATTCATAATTATAATCCTCCGTAATCCTAATAATATATATTTATAATATATCCGAAATTAAAAATAATATGATACATAGTTGTATTTTTTTAAAAGTTTTAATATAATGAAATTGTTATAATAAAAAGAAATGAGGTTAAATTATGCAAGTAATTTATAAAAATAATATTATAGATGTAAAAAAAGGAACAAGAGTAATAGATTTACTAAAAGAAGAAATAAAAAAAACTAATCAAACAGTAATAGCTTGTAGATTTAATAATGAAGTAAAAGCTCTAAATTATCCTATAAATTCAAATGGAGAAATAGAACTAATAGATGTTGCAAGTAAAGATGGAATGAGAATATATACAAGAGGACTTATATTTATAATAGGAATGGCATTTTCAAAAACATATAAAGAAGCATTACTTACAGTAAATTATCAACTATCAAATGCAATGTTTTGCGAAGTAGACAATATGGAAGTTACAGAAGAAATGATTGCAAAAGTAAACAAAAAAGTAAATGAAATAGTAAAAAAGGATTTACCAATAATAAGAAAAAGCATGACAAGAGATGAAGCAATAGAATTTTATAAAAAAGAAAAAACTTTAAAAGGAAAACTACAGTTAGATGTAGAAAATGATAAAAATATATTATTATACTATTGCGAAGATTATTATAACTATTTTTATGGGGTAATGCCATTATCAACAGGTTGTATAAATATATTTGAAATAAAAAAATATAAAGATGGATTTTTGGTTAGATATCCAAGCAGAGAAAATCCAAAAGTTCTACCTCAGCATGAAGAAAATAAAAAATTATTAACAACACTTAGAGAGTACGATAATTTACACAAAGTATTAGATATAAATACTGTATATAAATTAAATAAAGTTATAAAGGAAAATAAAATAAATGAATATATTTTGCTAGATGAAGCATTACATGAAAAGAAAATTGCAAAAATAGCAGATGAAGTATTAAAAAGAGATAAAGTAAAAATGATACTTATAGCAGGACCATCATCATCTGGAAAAACTACATTTGCGAAAAGATTAGGTTTGCAATTAAGATTAAATGGACTAAAAGCAGTAACTATATCAGTAGATAACTATTTTGTAGAAAGAGAAGAAAATCCAAGAGATGAAAATGGAAAACTAGATTTTGAATGTTTAGAAGCAATAGATATTAAATTATTTAATGAACACTTAAAAAAATTATTTGCTGGTGAAGAAATAAAAGTTCCTACTTTTAATTTTAAAACAGGGCATAAAGAATACAAAGGCAATACAATGAAATTAGAAAAAGATGAAGTACTTGTAATAGAAGGAATACATTGTTTAAATGATGAATTAACAAAAGAAATTCCAAAAGAGCAAAAATATAAAATATACATTAGTGCATTAACAGTATTAAACATTGATTATTACAACAGAATATCTACAACAGATACGAGATTAGTTAGAAGAATTGTTAGAGATAATCAGTTTAGAGGATATTCTGCATTGCATACGTTGCAAATGTGGGATTCTGTAAATAGAGGAGAATATAAAAATATTTTTAAATATCAAGAAGAAGCGGATGTAATGTTTAATTCATCATTAATATATGAACTTGCAGTGTTAAAAGATTATGCAATTCCATTATTAAAGCAAATAGACAATACAATTCCAGAATTTTCAGAAGCAAAAAGATTATATAAAATGTTAAGATATTTTGAAACGATTCCTGCAAAATTAGTACCAAATAACTCTTTGTTAAGAGAATTTATAGGAGGAAGTGTATTTGGAGAATAGAATATTTACAAAAATAGATGAAGAATTTGTATGTGAAAATTGTGGGCAGAAAGTACCTAAACTTGGATATACATGCAGAAATCATTGCCCAAATTGTTTGCATTCTAAACATGTAGATATAAATCCAGGAGATAGGCAAGAAAAATGTCATGGATTATTAGAACCTATTGGTGTAGAAATAGATAGCAAGAAGGGATATGTAATAATATTCAAATGTAAAAAATGTGGACAAGTAAGAAAAAATAAAGCAGCAAAAGATGATAATATGGATTTAATAATAAAATTGTCAGCACATAATATTTAATGTTGAAAGCAATTGGAAATTATATGTAAAATGCAAAAGTATATTGTGTAATTAAAGAAAAATTGTTATTATTATATTAGTTAATGAAACATTTTATAAAGTAAAAAAGTCTTATTGATATAAAACGAAATAAGAAAGGAGAATATGATATTATAAATATCATAATAAGATACTAATGAATATAGAAAAATCTTTATATGTGCTTATTGCAATATTAATAATTGCAATATCTGTATTGATAGGCTGTATAATTTCTAATTTTCAAAATGCTAATAACATTGTTGCGGTTTACGAAGATAATACAGGAGAAACGTTTAAAAATGAAATTACTTCTGAACAACAAGTAGATGAACAAGAACCTATTGAAGAGCCAATCGATAGTAATCCAACTGAAGAACCAGAAGTAGAATCAATAGATTTTGTGCCTACTAAAGATACATATTATATAAAAGTAAACAATCAAATGAATACTGTTACTATATATGCGAAAGATGAACAAGGAAAGTATACAAAGCCAGTTAAAGCAATGATTTGCTCAACAGGGGAAGCTACACCTCAAGATGTTACATATAAAATTAATGGAAAAAGATGGGATTGGAAGGAGTTATTTGGCAATGTTTATGGACAATATACTACACATATAGATAGTAATATATTATTTCATTCAGTACCGTATTTAAAAAATAAAAAGAAAGATACATTAGAGTATTGGGAGTATGATAAGTTAGGTACAACAGCATCATTAGGGTGTGTAAGATTAAAAGTAGAAGATGCAAAATGGATATATGATTACTGTATGGCAGGTACAATAGTAGAATTTTATTCTGATTCAAATCCAGGACCACTTGGCAAGCCAACAGTAGAACCAATATCTGAGTATGAAGAATATAGAAACTGGGATCCAACAGATCCAGATAAAAACAATCCTTGGAGAAATATACAAGTATAAGAGGTGCATGGTTGCACCTCTTATACTTGTATGATAAGAATTTATATTAATCTATTTATATTACCGTTTGTATAATCTTTTCCTTCTATTCTGTTTCCAGATTTTACTGTGCGTATAACGTTTTTTATTTCGTCAATGTCCTCATCTAAAAAGTCCATTCGAATTGAATTTAAATTAAAATCAATAGGCGATATTGATGTTGTTTTACTATTATAAATAGTAGTAATTGTATCAATATCATCAGGTACTATTTTAAATAAAAATCCTAATCTATCTTTTAAGTAATAAGATTGCTTTTTGCAATATTTACCGCAAGTAGGTAAACAATGATTTGTATGACCAATTAAGCAATAGTTAGAGGTCATAAGAGGTAATTTTCCATACACAATTAATTCAAAATTCACTTTGTTGTAATTGCTTAACATATCGATAATTGTTGCTTTATCTAATTCTGGAGATATAGTAACAGTATCTAATCCTAAACTTTGTAAGAAGGAAGCAGTATATATATTCATAGTATTAAGCGTGTAATTGCCCAGTATTTTTAAATTATATTTATTAACGAATTCTAATTGACTAATATGTGAAATTACAAAACCACTAATTTTAAAACAGTTAACAATATTATCTAAATTAGATATATGTTTTAAATAGTTATTTCTAATTATAGTAGGAAAATAAATATAAACTTCATACAAACTGCAAAGTTTTTGCAATAAATCCTCATATTGCATATTTATAAAATACTTAAAGGGTACATACAAGCGATTTAAATCTAAATTAGAATAATCAGTTTCTAAATTTAAATTGTTAAACAAGCCACAATATAATGGCTTTTTATTTTGCGTTTGCGTAGGGAAAGACGCCATCGTAGTTCCGTATCGGAATAGACATTTTTAAATCTGCCCTTTTCTTGTATTGTAATTTAGCAAAATTTTCTAATTGTTCTATAGCATTTCTTCTTAAATCATTTAAGCAACTACTAGGAATAAACAAATTGTTATCTAAATCCACATGTATTTTATTAAATTCAAATTGAGTATTACCAGTTTTACAAAGTTGAGATATAATTCTATCTTTTGTAATTGGAGCATTTTCTGCTATTACAGGAATCACATTGCTACTTAAAGTTATATTTGCATTTGAATATATTCCAGAATTACAAGTTACATTAAAGCTGATAGGTTCTCCATTATGAATTGTAATATTTCCTTCAATAAAAATTTTTTTATATTCATTACCTGAAAAAGTTTTTCTAGTATTTATAAATAATTCTTTATCCACTGTTTTAAAAATTTTGTCTCCAACAGAAATATTACCTTTTAATCTACCAATTTCAACAATGTCTCCGGCATTTGCGGTTTTAATATTTGTATTATTCAATAAAAGTTCAGAAACATTATAATTATTATTTTCTTTTTCTATTTGAATGCTATCTCCAATAGAAATAGAGTTTTCTAATTTTAATTTTATATATGATTTTTTAGGATTATATGAAAGTATTTCTCCTAAAGGCAAACCAATATGGTTAGGCCTTTTCTTATATATTAAATTGGTGTTGGAATCAGAACTTAAATGTCCATCTGAAAAGCCACCTCTATTAAAAGCTAACATAAGTTCTTTTTTATCTTCTTCTAAAAGAGTATAAGGTATGTTTTTTAAAGCTAAATCTAAATATTTACGATATATTTTAGTAAGAATTGCAACATATTCGGGAGACTTTAAACGACCCTCAATTTTTAAGCACTTAATTCCTGCATTAACTAGTTGAGGTAAATATTGAATTCCACATAAATCTCTAGGACTTAATAAATGCCCTTTATCTATTACTTCTTGTGAAGAATTTAATAATTCATAAGGGAGCCTACAAGGCTGAGCACATTTTCCACGATTACCGTGAACGACCACCAACAGCACTTGAAAATAGGCATTGCCCAGAATATGAAATACATAATGCACCATGAATAAAGCATTCTATTTCTACATTAGAATTCTTACAAATATATTCTATTTCATCTAAAGAAAGTTCACGAGAAAGTACAACTCTTTTAAAGCCTAATTTTTCTAATTGCAAAACTCCTTCTAAATTATGTACAGTCATTTGGGTGCTAGCATGTATTGGTAAATCTGGAAAATTTTTAATAAGATAATCTGCAATACCTAAATCTTGTACAATAATAGCGTCAATTCCAAATTCATAAGCTTTTGTAGCAATATTAATTGCATCATCAAATTCGTTATCTTTTATTAAAGTATTAAGAGTTAAATTTGTTTTAACATTACGCAATTTTGCATAATCAATGGCTTTTTCTAAAGTATCTATATCAAAATTAGTTGCACTCTGACGTGCATTAAACAATGAAAAGCCAAAATATACAGTATCTGCACCATTTTGTACAGCTGCAACTAAACAATTAAAATCTCCTACAGGAACAAGAAGTTCTATATCTTTCATAAAAACCTCCAAATTAAACTAACAATTTTGTTTATACAGTAAGTATATATATTATTTTTAAAGCACCGCGTAAGCGATCAACCGGAGCAAAGCGAAGGGCGAATGGAGTAATCTTCATATATTGAAATTGGATGAAGATTACGACACCAAGGTGCAAAAAAATAATATATATACTTACTCTAAATTAAATTTAATAATATATTTATTGTAACACAAATTTCCAAAAATGAATACTATATGTTATACGAAAACAAAAGGAGGGAAAATATATGCCAGAAGAAAGAAACTGTGGATGCGGATGCAATAATAATGGAGGATTATTCGGAGGATGTGGAGATAGTGAAATATTATTTTTCATAATAATTTTCTTATTATTATTCACAAACTGTGGATGTGGTTGCGGAAGAGGATGTGGCAACTAATATTTATACTTATTAAAAAAGCAGAGATTGTAGAAATTAACTACAATCTCTGTTTTTTTAACACCATTTTGTTTGTATAATTTGTATAATATATGCCTACATATAAAAAGAAATAAAGTTCTATATTTTTTCTTTGCGAACAAATGTGGGGACCGACAAATTGCAGGCTGTAGAAGAAATTACGAAAGTAAATTTCGGCATACAGCCTGCTATGCAGTTGGGAGTGAACAATAGAAAAAATATAGAACTTTATTTAAAGAAAATATATGTCGGCAACAATTACCAACAAAAAAAGACAAGTTTCTATTGACTTGTCTTTTTTGATAATATATACTGTTATTATGCAGAATTTTATACTAAAACTAGTAGGGAGATGATTATATTATGCAAAAGAAAAACCTACAAATTCTAGGTAAAAAATCAATTAGTATAATGTTAATAATAATTATAATATATACATTAATAAATGCACTAATAGGACATGCTTCTTACGCATTATCACAAACAAGAAATGTAGATGTAAATAATATATATAATATTGATGAAAACGCATATCCTGGATATGCAAGTTTATTACAAAATTTAAAAAGTACACATCCAAATTGGACTTTTACTCTATTTTATACAGATTTAGAATGGATAGATGTATTAACAAATGAAACAATAGTTAATCACAGTAGAAGTTTAGTCCAAGGGAAAACTGGAGAATGGTTATGTACAGATCCTGGATGCGTTGATATACCTCGTGATGGTTCTTCATGGTTTGGAGCATCACAAACAGCAGTTGCGTATTATATGGATCCAAGAAATTTCTTAACAGAAGATAAAATTTTTCAATTTGAAACCTTATCATACATACCATCAATACATACGGAAGCTGGAGTAGAAGCAATACTTTCTGGAAGTTTTATGTATAATAAAAAAATAAATGAGTATTATAATAATGAAAGCTATGGAGAAAAAACATTTGCACAAGCAATTATGAGTGCGGCAGAGGCATCAGGAGTAAGCCCATATCATATAGCATCAAGAATAAGACAAGAAGTTGGAGCTAATGGTAGTGGTTCATCAAGTGGTAAAGTAAGTGGATATGAAGGATATTTTAATTTTTATAATATAGGTGCTTATGCAGGTTCAAATGCTGTAATAAATGCTTTGATATATGCACAAAATAATGGATGGAATACCCCAGAAATATCAATAATAGAAGGAGCAAAGTGGATTGCAAAAAATTATATATCAATAGGACAAGATTGCTTATATTTACAAAAATGGGATGTAGCTAATCAGGAAGGATTGTATGGTCATCAGTATATGCAAAATATACAAGCACCAACAAGTGAATCTTCTACAGCGTACACAGGATATAAAGCTATTTTTAATAATGATTTAACAAATACGAGTTTTAATTTTGTAATACCAATGTATAAAAATATGCCAAAAACAATATCAAGGTATCCAAGCAGTTCAACTTATGTTTCACAGTATGCTCAAATAAGAGATGTATTAGGGGTTGGGGTATTCATTAGAAAAACACCAAGTACAGAAGGAGAAAAAATAGGACTTTATTATAATGGACAACAACTTTTAAGAATTGAATTAAAAGCTTCAAAAGAAGGCGGAAATATTTGGGATAAAGTTATGTTACCAGATGGAACAATTGGATATGTTGCAACTCAATACGTTATAGAAAAAATTACAAGAGATGAAATTTCACAAGAGTCATATATTAATTCTAGTGTTGAATTATTAAATGGTCCAAGAACTACTACAAATGGTACAGTAGCTATTAGAACATTATATGCTGGTCAATCAGTAACAATAGTAGAGGCTGGAAAATATAATTTTGATGATATAATATGGTATAGAGTAAAATTGGCGGATGGAACAGTTGGGTATATCCCAAATAATTACGTAACAGAAGGAACGTTTGGAGAAAAGGTAACAATAACTTGCAATACTGAATTAGCATTAAGATCATCACCATCAGGTAATATAATAAGATATATAAATCCAGGAGTTGTAGTAAATAGAATAGAAATGGCAACAGAACAAATAGGTGGATATTATTGGGACAAAGTAATAACAGATGACGGAACTGTTGGATACATGGCGAGAGAAAGATATAATCCTTATGCATTATGGTTAACACCAGTAAATGGTGGTACAACAGAGCCACAACCACCAGTAGAAGACGATAAAGTAAAACTAGACGAAACAACTAAAGAAGTAAAGACAATACCACAAGCAACTTTTTCAGATATAAAAGAAAAATATAAAAATGTTACATTAGTATCTGGAACAGAAAAATTAGAAACAGGTGCAGTAATAAATATTGATGGAGTAGAATACACAATAATAAAACTTGGAGATATAAGCAAAGATGGAATAGTAGATGCAAGAGATGCTTCAAGAATATTAAATTATGCAGTCGGTTCATTTGAAATACAAGATAATTTATTATCTGCTACAGATGTAAGCAAAGATGGAATAGTAGATGCAAGAGATGCTTCAAGAATATTAAATTATGTGGTTGGTAACTATTCTATCGTTTTATAAAATAAAAAAGAAGGAAGGTAAAATGATGAAAAAGAAATTATTAACAATGATACTACTTGCTTTTACATTAGTATGCCTTAATGCAGTAATATCATATGGTTCAATAAGTGCAACATCAGCGACAATAAATTCTGGAGAAAATGTTACAATATCAGTTTCTTCTGCAGAACTTTTAGGAGCGTATACAATTCAAGTTACAGATAATGGAGGACTAACATTTGTTAGTAGTACAGCTCCCGCAGGATTTGCTGCTAACGGAACCAAAATTAGTGGAGCATCAGTTAGTGGAGTTACTAATTTAGGAAGTTTTACATTTAAAGCACCGAGTGTTACTAAAGATGCAACCTACTATGTTAAAATTACATCATCAGGGACAGAAGGACCAGCTCCTACTTATGCAACTGTTAATCCTTCAACTGCAACTGCAACAGTTACAGTAAAAGCACCAGTACAACCTTCACCAGTAACACCACCTTCAAAAGCACCAGAACCAACATTTTCAAGTGTAAATCAAACTGTATATGCAACAACAGAAGTAAATATTAGAAGTAGTTATAGTAAAAGTAGTTCAAAAATAGGCTCACTTCAAAAAGGACAAAGTGTAACAAGAACAGGAATTGGAAGTAATGGATGGAGTAAAGTAAGCTATAATGGACAAACTGGATATATTGATTCAAAATTTTTAACAACAACAAAGCCAGCAGAACCATCAACACAACCATCAACTGCACCAGAAACGACAAAATCAAGTGATGCAACATTAAAAAGTTTATCAATAACAGATGTTGAGATTACACCAGCATTTGATTCTTCAATAACAAGTTATACTGCAACAATAGGAGAAGACATAACAGAGGTAGAAGTTAGTGCACAAACAACTAACGAAAATGCAAAATTCGAAATAGTAGGAAATACAGATTTGCAAGATGGAGAAAATATAGTAACAATATCTGTTACTGCAGAAGATGGAACAGTTAATACTTACGAAATAAAACTAATTAAAGGTGCAAATATTCCACTAAATGTATTTACAGTGGAAGGGATAAAAGAAAATGATGAAAGAATAGATATAGAACTTGGAGAACCTATTATTACAGATAATATTGTAGAATATACAATAAATTTAACTGAATATTTAAAATCAATAAATATATTGGGAACTTTAGATAGTGATTTAAATCAATATGAAGGATTAGGTTTATTTAATTTAGAGATTGGAGAAAATAGATATACAGTAACACTAACATTAGAAGCACAAGAAGGAGAAGAACCAAAAACTATCGAATATAGATTAACAATAAATAATCCAGAAAAAATTGTAGTAGCAGATACTGTAGAAAAACAGAATTATAATCTTATAATTATTATTGCAATAATCGCCATAATAACAATTGCAGGAATAACTTTTGCAGTATTATACTATAAAAAACAAAATCAATTAGAATATGCAGAACCAGATTATGCTTTCTTAAGAGATGATGAAAATATACAAACAAAAGAACAAGAAAGAGAACAGTCAAAGATTGAACAAGAAAAAATAAAAAATGAAGAGAATGCTATATCAGAAGAAAACAATACTATAGAGGATAATGAAGAAAACAATGAAAATAATATAGTAGATGATGAAGAAAATGATGATAATTCTGGAGAAAAAAGAAAAGGCGGAAAACACTTTTAAAATACAAAAGAAAAGGCGATATAATGTATTATCGTAGAGGGCGCATAATAAGCGCCCTTTGCTATGTATTAAAAAATATGGGGGCAGTTTTATGAACAATGATAAAATAATAATAAAAGGTGCAAAAGTACATAACTTAAAAGATATTAATTTAGAGATACCAAGAGATAAATTGGTAGTTGTAACAGGTCTTTCTGGTTCACGGAAAATCATCATTAGCATTTGATACTTTATATGCAGAAGGACAAAGAAGATATGTAGAAAGTTTATCTTCTTATGCCCGTCAATTCCTAGGATTAATGGAAAAACCAGATGTAGAATTAATAGAAGGATTATCTCCAGCAATTTCAATAGATCAAAAAACAACATCAAGAAATCCACGTTCAACAGTTGGAACAGTTACAGAAATTTATGATTATATACGTTTACTATACGCACGAATTGGTGTACCATATTGCCCAAATTGTGGCAAAAAGATAGAAAAACAAACTTTGGACCAAATTGTAGATACGATAATGGAATTAGACGAAGGAACAAAAATTCAAGTATTATCTCCAGTAGTAAGAGCAAGAAAAGGAGAATATAAAAAATTATTAGAAGACTTTTCAAAAGAGGGATTTGTAAGAGCAAGAATTGACGGAGAAATAGTAGAATTAACAGATGATATTGAAATAGATAGAAAGAAAAAACACAATATAGAAATAATAGTAGACAGATTAGTAGTAAAGCCAGATATAAGAAATAGATTAGCTGAATCTGTTGAAACCGCAATGAAATATGCAAATAGCTTAGTATTAATAGATATATTGGGACGTGAAGAAAAACTATTTAGTGGAAATTATGCATGCCCAGATTGCGGAATAAGTTTTGAAGAATTAACACCTAGAATGTTTTCATTTAATAACCCAATGGGAGCATGCCCAAAGTGTACAGGTATTGGATATTTAATGAAAATGGACGAAGATTTAATAATACCAGATAAAAATAAAACTTTATATGATGGAGTAAAAGCTTTTGGAGCAAGCACAATGAAACGTGGAGATACAATGGCTAAAATGTATTTTGAAAGTATTGGAAGACATTATGGAGTTGACATATCTAAGCCTATAAAAAAATTACCAAGAGAATTTTTAGATAAAATATTATATGGAACTGGTGATGAAAAAATAGACTTTGAATATGAGTCTGCTGCAGGAATTAGAAAATTTACTGCTCCATTTGAAGGGGTAATTCCAACATTGCAAAGAAGATATAATGAAACCAAATCTGCAGGAATGAAAGAATTTTATGAATTATACATGAGTAATAGCGATTGTGATGAATGTCATGGAGCAAGGCTAAAAAAAGAAGTTTTATCAGTAAAAGTAGGAGATAAAAACATAAATGAATTGACAGATATGCCAATAAACAGGATAAAAGATTATATAAATTCATTAGAATTAAGCAAAAAAGACAAAATGATATCAGATCAAATTTTTAAAGAATTAAATCAAAGATTACAATTTTTAATGGATGTAGGATTAGAATATTTAACATTATCTAGAGCTGCGGGAACATTATCAGGAGGAGAAGCACAGCGTATAAGACTTGCAACTCAAATAGGTTCAGGATTAACTGGCGTGTTGTATATATTAGACGAGCCAAGTATAGGATTACATCAAAGAGATAATGACAAATTACTTGCAACATTAAAAAAATTAAGAGATTTAGGAAATACTTTAATTGTAGTAGAACATGATGAAGATACAATGTATGCCGCAGATCAAATAATAGATATAGGACCAGGAGCAGGAGTTCATGGAGGAAATGTTATAGCACAAGGAACGGCTGATGAAATAAAATTAGTACCTGAATCTATAACTGGTCAATATTTAAGTGGAAAAAGAAAAATTGCTGTTCCAAAGGTAAGAAGAAAACATACCAAAAAATTTATTGAAATTATAAATGCTACACAAAATAATTTAAAAGGAATCAATGTTAAATTTCCATTAGGTTTATTCACATGTGTTACAGGAGTTTCAGGATCTGGAAAAAGTACATTAGTAAATGAAGTGTTATATAAATATATAGCAAAAGAATTAAATGGTTCAAATGAAAAACCTGGTAAATGCGAAAAAATTATAGGATTAGAAAATATTGATAAAATAATAAACATAGATCAATCACCAATAGGAAGAAGCCCTCGTTCTAATCCGGCAACATATACAGGTGTTTTTGATATGATAAGAGATATTTTTGCAGGAACAAATGAAGCAAAATTAAGAGGGTATCAAAAGGGAAGATTTAGTTTTAATGTGCCAGGAGGAAGATGCGAGGCATGTTCTGGAGATGGTATATTAAGAATAGAAATGCATTTCTTACCAGATATATATGTACCATGCGAGGTATGTAAAGGAAAAAGGTATAATCATGAAACTTTAGAGGTAAAATATAAAGGAAAAAGCATAGCAGATGTATTAGATATGACAGTTGAAGAAGCTTTAGATTTCTTTAGTAATATACCAAGAATAAAACAAAAAATACAAACTTTGTATGATGTTGGATTAGGATATATAAAACTTGGACAACCATCAACCACATTATCAGGGGGAGAAGCACAAAGAGTTAAACTTGCAACAGAATTATCAAAAAGACCTACTGGAAAAACTTTATATATATTGGATGAACCAACAACAGGATTGCATATAGCAGATGTTCATAGATTAGTAGATATACTACACAGATTAGTAGATACAGGAAATAGCATAATCGTTATAGAACATAACTTAGATTTAATAAAAACAGCAGATTATATAATAGATTTAGGACCAGAAGGTGGAGAAAAAGGTGGAGAAGTAATAGGAGTAGGTACTCCTGAACAATTAGTAAAAAATGATAAATCTTATACAGGAAAATTCCTAAAAAAATATCTAGATAATTAACAAACTTATTACTATTTCGTACTTTTAATTATTCACTATTCATTATTCACTATTCACTATTCACTATTCACTATTAACTGTTGCACTACATAAGTAGTGCAACACTTATGTAGTGCAACACTTATGTAGTGCAACACTTATGTATGAATCTTAATTAGTATCTCCATAAATAAAAAAAGCAACTTACGGAGATACTAATAAAATTCTAAAATTATAAACTATTTGCAGTTATTATTTTTGCTGTTGTTATTATTGTTGTTTTGATTGTTGTTATTATTGTTTTTGTTATTATTTTTTTCATTTCTTTCCATTCACAAGCACCTCCTTGCTTAAAAATAGTATGAGTAATTTTTTCGTTTTTATGTATCATTTGCAAAAAATAAAAAAAGTGGTATAATTATATGTATATTTTTATAAAGGAGTGCTTAAAATGGATGAAAACGAAATGAGTACCATCGAATGGCGGTTTAATTCTATCACAGAAAATTCTTTGTTTTCGGAATTAATTAAAATTTTCTTAAATCAAGGTTATGTGGTAAAATATATTGGCGTTGAAAGTGATGGTATTTACGTTGTAAAATTTTGCAAAACAAATTCAACGTAAAAAAACAGCTTAAGTACGGAAACCGTTCAATTAATTTGAACGGTTTTTTTAACTTTTTGTATCAAAAAATGTATAATTGAATAAAGTAATATTGTATAATAAAATAAGAAGGAGAAAGATATGTTAAATGAAAAATTAATAGAGTTTAATAATTACATAAGGAATAGAAGAGTTGCTTTACTAGGAATTGGAGTAAGCAATATTTCATTAATAGATTATTTACACAAACATAATGCAGAAGTAACACTATTCGATAAAAGAGAAGAAGATAAAATAGATAAAACAATAATCGAAAAAGTAAAAGATTATGGAATGAAATTATCTTTAGGAAATGATTACTTAGAAAGATTAAAACACTTTGAAATAATTTTTCGTTCACCAAGCATACGACCAGATATACCAGAAATTATTAGTGAACTAGAAAAAGGAGCAATACTAACCTCTGAAATAGAGCTAGTTGTAGAAATGTGCCCAGGAACAGTTATAGGAGTAACTGGAAGTGACGGAAAAACAACAACTACTAGTTTAATATATGAAATATTAAGTCAAAGTGGTAAAAAGTGTTACGTTGGAGGAAATATAGGTATACCATTATTTCCAAAATTGGAAGAAATGAGAGAAGACGATTTTGTTGTATTAGAATTAAGCAGTTTTCAATTAATGACAATGAAAATAAGTCCTCAAATTGCTGTAATAACAAATATAACACCAAATCACTTGGATATACATAAATCTTATGATGAATATATAGAGGCAAAAACAAACATATTCAAGTATCAAGATAGAACAGGAATATTAATTACAAATTATGATGATGAAATAGCAAGAAATCTTGCAAAAAGAGCTAATGGAAAGGTAATTTATTTTAGTAGTAAAGAAAAAATTCCAACAGGAATAATTATAGATGATGGAGTAATTAAAATTTCAGAAGATGGTTTAAGAAGACATGTATTAAATACAAAAAACTTAAATTTACGAGGTATGCATAATTATGAGAATGTATGTGCAGCAATAGGAGCAACTAAAACAATTACATCAGTTGAAAATCAAGCAAAAGCTATAAAGGAATTTAGAGGAGTAGAACACAGATTAGAATTCATTAGAAAAATAGATGATATAAAATGGTATAATGATTCAATCGGTTCAAGTCCAACAAGAACAATAGCTGGATTAAATTCTTTTGATGAAAAAATTGTATTAATAGCAGGAGGATATGATAAACATTTAGATTATGAGCCAATAGCAAAACCTATTGTACAAAAAGTTTCATCATTAATATTAATGGGTCAAACTGCAGAGAAAATAGAAAAAGTAGTAAGAGAAGAACTAAAAATACAAGGAAAAACGATGAATATTTATAGAGTAAATACTTTAGAAGAAGCAGCTAGGACAGCAAAACGAATAGCAAAATTAGGAGAAATCGTTTTACTTTCACCTGCAAGTGCAAGCTTTGATATGTTTAAAGATTTTGCAGAAAGAGGAAATAAATTTAAACAAATAGTTCAAGAAATGTAACAAAAATATAATCTTCTAAATAATATATATTATTATTGTTATTGTAACTCACACAATAAATTTTATTTAGGAGGTAATTTATGTATTATCAAAACTATGAAGACTATATGAGAGCAGTTTTAGGTTATGCAAACAATGAACCAAATTATACATATGATAGTTATTACCCAAGAGTAGAACAACCACAATATAATGAAGTAGAAAATCTATATCCAGATATATATAGAATAATAAATCCAGTTATAGATGATGTATGTGATAAAAATAGAAACAAACCAATAACCGATGAATTATTAAAAACCATGACAGAAGAAGTATATAATAATGTAGAAAAAAATCCACAGTTACAAGTAAATGTTCAAGTAAAAACAGAGCTAAAAAATGGTGATGTAAGAAACCCAAATGCAAAAGTAAGTGAAACAAGGCAAAGAAATTTTTTACTTAACGATTTAATAAGAATATTGATAATTAAAAATTTGTTAGGGAATAGGCCACCAATGAGACCACCATATCCAGGCCCACGTCCGCCTTATCCTGGACCAGGTCCACGACCACCTTATCCAAATCCAAGAACACCAATAATGTAAAATGATGTATAAATTCTTCCATTATGTGAAATAATAACCACAGAAATGGAGGAATTTTTTATGAAAGTTAATGAATGTATGTGTACAAACGTAATATGTGCAAACACAGATACAACAGTATATGATGTTGCCAAATTAATGTCAGAAAATCATGTGGGATGTATACCAATATGTGACTTCAACAAAAATGTTGTAGGCTTAATAACAGATAGAGATATTACTTTAAGAACTGTTGCATGCGGTAAAGATGCAAATACCACAAAGGCAAGCGATATAATGACAACAACAGTGTACAAAGTAAATCCAACAGCAGATGTATCAGAAGCAAGTAAAATGATGTGTGACTGTCAAATAAAAAGAATACCAGTAATAGAAGGAAATACTATAGTTGGAATAATAACATTAGGAGATTTAGCAAATAATGACCAAGTAAATCAAACAGAAGTATCAAACACAGTAGAAGGAATTTGCAATTGCAAAGGCAATACGAAAAATAATATGTAATAAGTAATTAAAATCTAATAAAATATATACATTTTATTTTGTATACATATTTGTATATGAATAAATAAAAAAATATATTCATATAATAATATAGGTGATAAAATTTGGTAATTGATATTGCATATTGGACAAGGGTGTTAAAAAGAATAATAATAGCAGTAGTCAGTATTATTGCAGTTTATTTAGCATTTAAACTAGCTATATTTTATATCCCATTTCTAATAGCTTTCATTATATCTTTAATAGTTGAACCCATAATAAGAAGCGTTGTAAAAAAAACAAAATTAACAAGAAAAACTAGTGCTATTATTGTTTTATTATTTGTATTTACAGTTTTAATAGGATTAATTATTTGGGGAATTGCAAGTGTTATTTCAGAAGCATCAAATTTACTACAAGGCTTAAATGGATATATAGAAAAGGGATATCAGCAAATACAATGGTTTATAGATAATATGGATTTTGAAAAAATAAAGATTCCAGAACAAGTATATGGCATTGTACAAAATTCTTTAGGGGATGTTGTTTCTACAATATCTAATTGGGTAAGGGGAACATTAACATCATTATTAAATGGATTAACTCAATTACCTATAATAGGAATATATATAATAATAACATTGCTTGCTACATATTTTATATGTACAGATAAATTATATATATTAGATCAAATGGAACATCATTTACCAAAACTATGGATAAAAAAATTAAAAATACATTTAAAAGAACTAACAGTAACATTAGGAGGATACTTAAAAGCTGAAGTAATATTAATAATAATATCTTTTATAGAGGTATTAGTTGGATTATATATATTTAAATTTATAGGATTTAATATACAATATCCATTATTAGCAGCATTGGGAATAGGATTTGTAGATGCCTTACCAATATTAGGATCAGGTACAGTAATGGTACCATGGGCGATAATATCAGCAATAAATGGAGACATACGATTAGCAATAGCATTGCTTATTTTGTATACAATAGTGTTAGTGGTAAGACAATTATTAGAACCAAGAATTGTAAGTGGACAAATAGGAATACACCCTATATTCACATTAATTGCAATGTATACAGGATTTAAATTTGCGGGTGTAATAGGATTACTATTTGGACCAATAATATTAATAATTTTAAAAAATATTTTTGGTACATTAATAGACAAAGGAGTAGTAAAAACAATATTAGATAGAGGATGAAAAATGGGTAGCATTACGCTACCCATTTTGTGTTGGTTAATTGTCCGGCACGAATAAATAAACCACCGAATCACGCTTGGCATTACGCTTTACTACAAGCAAAGCTTCTTTGTTTGACCGAAATTCAGACAAACTCTCAAGCTCTTTGCCATCTTGAACAATTATGGATTTTTTTTCTTTCCATGCGGTTGATACCTCCCAAAAATCAACAAAGAGAACCTCTTTGCTAATGTGGATGTTCAAGCAACAGCGACGACCGTTTTGGCGAAGCCAAAACCGATTTAGATAATTCATGCGTTTGCTTCTCGAATCATCTAATGCCTTAATAACTTTTGCAATTTGACTCAAAAAAAGCACCCCCAAATAAATTTAATAAAACAATTATATAGCATTTGACGAAAAATGTCAAATTAAAGTAATTACATAAAATTATAAATTAAAAAACGAGAATAAATTTTAAAAAAATGGAAAAATTACCAAAATATAGTTGACATATACGGAATAGCGTTGTATAATAGTATAGCGTTTAGATTTGCGATGAAGCGAAATGTGGCTACATCCGTAAGGGTGGAGGGAACTTTCGTGGAGTATGTCTTGGCTTAGACCAGGCGGATAAGTTTTAGTAAAAGCACTTATCCCTAAGTACAAAAGAATTGTAACTTAGGTTTTAATATGGTTATAAAAGAAACACCAGGGTGCGTTAAAACTTTTGCCAGTCGAGAGGCGAAATTTATTAATATTTCGCTGTACATCTTAATTTTAAGGAGGGAAACAAAAATGGCAAAATCAAACAATTTAGTTGGAAGTGAAAAAATTAGAATAAGACTAAAAGCTTATGACAATGTTGTTTTAGATCAGTCTGCTGAAAAGATAGTAGATACTGCTAAAAGAACAGGTGCAAAAGTATCTGGACCTATACCATTACCAACACAAAAAGAAGTTGTAACAGTAATTCGTTCTCCACACATGCACAAAGATTCAAGAGAGCAATTTGAAATGAGAACACATAAAAGAGTTATTGATATACTTTATCCAACACAAACAACAGTTGATAGTCTAATGAAATTAGATTTACCAGCAGGTGTTGACATCGAAATTAAATTATAATTACTAAAACAACGATGTTTTGATTTATCAAACATCACAAAAATTTTTTCAATATACAGTTATTGTATATTAAAAACAACAAAACCAAGCTGATATTAATCAGCCAATAGTTAGGAGGAAATTAAAAAATGAAAAAAGCAATTTTAGGAAGAAAAATTGGAATGACACAAATATTTGACGAAAAAGGAAAAGTTATTCCAGTAACAGTTATCGAAGCAGGTCCTTGTACAGTTGCTCAAGTTAAAACTGTAGATGCAGATGGATACACAGCTATACAATTAGGATTTGCAGATGTAAAGACAAGTAAATTAACAAAACCAGAAGCAGGACATTTTGCAAAAGCAAAATTATCTCCAAAGAAACATTTAAGAGAATTTAGATTATCAGAAATTTCTTATAATGTAGGAGACGAAATAAAAGCTGATGTATTTACTGCTGGAGAAATGGTTGATATTCAAGGAAAAACAAAAGGTAAAGGATTCCAAGGCGTTATCAAGCGTCATGGTCAACATAGAGGACCTATGGGACATGGTTCTATGTATCACAGAAGACCAGGTTCAATGGGACCAACATCAACTCCAGGTAGAGTATTTAAAGGTAAAAAACTTCCAGGACATATGGGAGCACAAACAGTTACAATACAAAACCTAGAAGTTGTAAAAGTAGATTTAGACAAAAATGTAATATTAGTTAAAGGTAGTGTACCAGGAGCAAAAGGTGCAATACTAAAAATAAAAGATGCAGTAAAAGCAACAAAGTAAGAGAAAGGAGGAAAGAAAAATGCCTAAAATAGATGTTTATAATATAGAAGGAAAGAAAGTTAGTGATGTAGAATTAAATGAGAATGTATTTGGTATAGAACCAAATGAAGCAGTAGTACATAGTGTACTAGTTAACTACATGGCTAATCAAAGACAAGGAACACAAAGCACAAAAACAAGGTCAGAAGTATCTGGTGGTGGTAAAAAACCATGGAAACAAAAAGGAACAGGTAGAGCAAGACAAGGTAGTATAAGAGCTACACAATGGATTAAAGGTGGTATAGCTTTAGGACCAAAACCAAGAAGCTATAAATACACAGTAAATAAAAAAGAAAGAAGATTAGCAATTAAATCTATGTTAAGTTCAAAAGTAATTGAAAACGAAATAATAGTTTTAGATGCAATACCTTTCAAAGAAATAAAAACAAAGAATATGGCAAATGTATTAA
This sequence comes from uncultured Clostridia bacterium, assembly GCA_947629555.1. Lineage (GTDB taxonomy): Bacteria > Bacillota > Clostridia > TANB77 > CAG-508 > CAKPQL01. Next base: position 54,498 of record CANRED010000003.1, read on the forward strand.
ATAATTTAAAAGTTGAAGGAAAAACATTAATAGTTTTACCAGAAAAAAATGAGAATGTACAAAAATCAGCAAGAAATATTGAAGGGGTAAAAACAAGTTTAGTAAACACAATGAATGCTTACGATTTATTAAAATACAAAAAACTTATAGTAACTCTTGATGCTGTTAAGAAAATTGAGGAGGTGTACGCATAATGAAACCAGAAGAAATAATTATAAGACCTATAGTTACTGAAAAAAGTAACAATGAATTACAAAATGGAAAGTATACCTTTGAAGTAGCAAATAAAGCTACAAAAATACAAATTGCAGATGCTGTTGAAGCTTTATTTAGTGTTAAAGTTTTAAAAGTAAATACAATTTCAGTTAAGGGAAAAGAAAAAAGAGTTGGTGTACATGTTGGAAAAACATCTGACTGGAAAAAGGCTATAGTAACTATAGATACAAACCCAACAGAAAAAACATACTTAACAAAAGGTGGAAAAGAAGTTAAAGTTGCTAAAAAATATAAAGATTCAATAGAAGAATTTATGGGAGCATAATTTAGCAAATATTATCTGGAATAAACCAGGAAAACAAAAAAATATCTGTTATGCGGGCAGGAAAAAATCCGTAAATATAAAATAAAACGATTCAAAAAAGTGAGTAATGCTAGGCATTTTTAAAATAAAATTTTGAAATAGTACGAGAAAAATTTTATAAAAAATAACGGCGCAGTACAAAGTTTTTTAAACGTTTGAGAAGGAGAAGAAAAATGGGAATAAAACATTACAATCCAATAACTCCATCAACAAGAAACATGACAGTTTCTACATTTGAAGAAATTACAAAGAAAACTCCTGAAAAATCTTTACTTGCAACAAAGAAAAAGAATGCAGGAAGAAACTCTTATGGTAGAATAACTGTTAGACATCAAGGTGGAGGAAATAGACAAAAATACAGAATAATAGATTTTAAACGTAAAAAAGATGATATGACAGCAACTGTTATAGGAATCGAGTATGATCCAAACAGAACTGCAAATATAGCTTTAATTCAATATGAAGATGGAGAAAAAGCATATATATTAGCTCCAATAGGATTAAAAGATGGAGATAAAGTAGTATCTGGAATGAATGCAGATATTAGACCAGGAAATTGTATGCCAATTGAAAACATACCAGTTGGTACTATGATTCATAATATAGAATTAAATCCAGGTCAAGGTGGAAAATTAGTTAGAGCAGCTGGTCAAGAAGCTCAATTAATGGCTAAAGAAGGTGCTTATGCACACGTAAGACTTCCATCTGGCGAAATGAGATTAATTTTATCAAGATGTAGAGCAACAATAGGAACAATAGGAAATGCAGATCAAGAAAACGTTAAATTAGGTAAAGCTGGAAGAACAAGACATCATGGTATAAGACCAACGGTTAGAGGTTCTGTTATGAACCCAGTAGATCACCCTCATGGTGGTGGTGAAGGTAGAGCACCAGTTGGTCACGCAGGACCAATGACACCTTGGGGCAAACCAGCACTTGGATACAAGACAAGAAAGAAAAACAAACAATCAAACAAATTTATAGTAAAGAGAAGAAAATAAAAAAGGAGGAAATCAAATGTCAAGATCATTAAAAAAGAAACCATTTATAGCAGAAAGCTTACTAAAAAAAGTAGAAGCTATGAATGAAACTGGAAATAAAGAAGTTATAAAAACATGGTCAAGAGCATCAACAATATATCCACAAATGATAGGACATACAATAGCTGTTCATGACGGAAGAAAACATGTTCCTATCTATATTTCAGAAGAAATGATTGGACATAAATTAGGCGAATTTGCTCCAACAAGAACTTTTAAAGGTCATGCTGGAGAAAAAACAACAACAAATAAATAGAGATATAACATTTAACCATAAAGGAGGTAAAGTAAATGCCAGAAGAAACAGTTTTAGAAGCTAGAGCTGAATTAAAATATGCAAGAATTGCTCCAAGAAAAGTTAAAATTGTTGCAGATTTAATTAGAGGAAAAAATGTTGACGAAGCTTTAGCAATTGTTAAATTCACACCAAAAGCATCATCTGAAATAGTTGAAAAATTATTAAAATCAGCTATTGCAAATGCTGAAAATAATAATGGTATGGATAGATCAAAATTAGTTATAAGTGAAATTTATGCAAACCAAGGACCAACATTAAAAAGAATTAGACCAGCAGCAAAAGGTTCTGCTGTTAGAATAAGAAAAAGAACAAGTCATATAACAATAGTTTTAAGAGAAAGTAATTAGTTAGAAAGGAGGATTTTAATCAATGGGACAAAAAATGCATCCACATGGATTAAGAGTAGGTGTTATCAAAGATTGGAGTTCAAAATGGTATGCAGATTCTAAAAACTTTGGTGATTACCTTGTAGAAGACCAAAAAATTCGTAAATATGTAAAACAAAAATTATTTGTTAGCGGAATTTCAAAAATAGAAATTGAAAGAACAGCTAAATTTGTTAAAGTAAATGTATATACTGCAAAACCTGGATTAGTAATAGGTAAAGGTGGAAATCTTGCAGAAGTACTAAAAAATGATTTAAGTAAAATGATAGGAAAAGAAGTAAATTTAAATATAGTTGAGGTAAAAAATATAGACACAGATGCACAATTAGTTGCAGAAAATATAGCTAATCAACTAGAAAGAAGAATTTCTTTTAGACGTGCAATGAAACAATGCATGCAAAAAACAATGAAGGCAGGAGCTTTAGGTATAAAAACAGCAGTATCAGGAAGACTTGGTGGTGCTGATATGGCAAGAACAGAATTCTATAAAGAAGGTACAATACCACTTCAAACAATTAGAGCAGATATAGATTATGGATTTGCTGAAGCAGATACAACTTATGGAAAAATAGGTGTAAAAGTTTGGATATACAAAGGTGAGGTTCTTCCAACTAAAAAAGCAAAAGTGGAAGGAGGAGAAGAATAATGCCAGTAATGCCAAAAAGAACAAAATATAGAAAAATGCAAAAAGGTAGAAATAGAGGTAAAGCAACAAGAGGTAATGTTGTAAACGAAGGAGAATATGGAATACAAGCATTAGAAGCTGGACTTATTACAGCAAATCAAATAGAAGCAGCACGTATTGCGATGACACGTTCAATAAAAAGAGGTGGAAAAGTTTGGATTAAAATATTCCCAAATAAACCTATTTCTAAGAAACCAGCAGAAACTCGTATGGGTAAAGGAAAAGGTGCTACAGAGTATTGGGTAGCAGTTGTAAAACCTGGTAGAGTATTATTTGAAATAGCAGGTGTTAGCGAAGATGTTGCAAGAGAAGCTTTAAGATTAGCAGCTCATAAGTTACCTATAAAAACTAAGTTTCTAGCAAGAGAAAATAGTCAAGGTGGTGATAGCAATGAAGATGAATAAAATTAAGGAAATGTCTTCAGAAGAGCTAGTAAAGGAATTACAAGAATTAAAACAAGAATTATTTAAATTGAGATTTAGCTTAGCTACAAACGGTTTAGATAATCCAATGAAAATTCCTCAAGTTAAGAAGGATATAGCAAGAATAAATACAGAAATAAGACAAAGAGAATTAGCAAATAAATAATGAATATTAGAAAGGAGAAAATCCGATGGAAGAAAGAAATCTTCGTAAAGTTATGATTGGTACAGTAAAATCTAACAAAATGGACAAAACAGTAGTTGTATCAGTTGCAACAAACGTAAAACATCCAATGTATAGCAAGATTGTTAAAAGAACATATAATTTAAAAGCTCATGATGAAGAAAATCAATGCCAAATTGGAGATAAAGTAAAAGTTATGGAAACAAGACCTCTATCAAAAGATAAAAGATGGAGAGTTGTTGAAATAGTAGAAAAAGCAGTAATAAAGTAAGAATATTAAAGAAGGAGGAACTATAACGATGGTACAACAACAAACAAAACTAAAAGTAGCTGACAACACTGGCGCCAAAGAAATCATGTGTATCAGATGTTTAGGTGGATCACACAGAAAGTTTGCAAACATTGGTGATATAATAATTGCTTCTGTTAAAGATGCTACACCAGGAGGAGTTGTAAAAAAAGGTGATGTAGTAAAAGCAGTTGTAGTAAGAACAAAAAAAGGTGCAAGAAGACCAGATGGTTCTTATGTAAAATTTGATGAAAATGCAGCAGTAATTATACGTGATGATGGAACTCCAAGAGGAACACGTATATTTGGACCAGTTGCAAGAGAATTGAGAGATAAAGATTATATGAAGATTTTGTCTTTAGCTCCAGAAGTACTATAAAAACAAATGAAAAGCGGCGTCTTGCGTTGTCAAGCGTCAGCAAAAATCTTTCAATATACAAAAAGTATAATTTCAAGATTTTTGCTTAGCTTTCCTAGCAATACTTGCTTTTGATTTGTTTTTTTATTAAAAATATATCTACATTGTAGAGAATAAAAAGACAATATATAACAAAGTTAAAATATAAACTTCAAAATAAAAAGAGGTGAAAAATTAATGAAGATAAAAAAAGGAGATACAGTACAAGTTTTATCTGGAAACGATAAAGGTAAAAAAGGAGAAGTTTTAGAAGTTATACCAAAAACTGAAAAAATTATAGTAAAAGGTGTAAATATAAGAAAAAAACATGTTAAACCTAGAAAACAAGGTGAAGAAGGTGGAATAATACCAGTTGAGTGTGCTATACATAGTGCAAAAGTTAATGTGGTATGCCCAAAATGTAACAAGCCTGCAAGAATAGGTTATGAAATGGATAAAGATAAAAAAGTTCGTATTTGTAGAAGATGCGGAACAAAGTTAAAATAGTATAAAATTAAGAAAGGAGGATAATAAATTAATATGGAAAAATTAAGAGAACAATATGAAAAAGAAGTTATACCAGCTTTAATGAAAAAATTTGAATATAAATCTATTATGCAAGTTCCAAAACTTGAAAAAATAGTTATAAATATAGGTTTAGGAGATACTAGAGATAATCCTAAATCATTAGAAAATGCAGTAGCAGATTTAACACAAATAACAGGACAAAAGCCAATGATAACAAAGGCAAAAAAATCAATAGCTGCATTCAAATTAAGAGAAGGTGCAAATACTGGATGTAAAGTTACATTAAGAAAAGATAAAATGTATGATTTCGCGTACAAATTATTTAATGTAGCATTACCAAGAGTAAGAGATTTTAGAGGAGTTTCAGCAAATTCTTTTGATGGTAGAGGAAACTACTCAATGGGTATAAAAGAACAATTAATATTCCCAGAAATCGAGTACGATAAAATAGATAAATTAAGAGGTATGGATATAATATTTGTAACAACAGCTAAAACAGACGAAGAAGCAAAAGAATTACTTACATTATTAGGAATGCCTTTTAGAGTATAAAAATTGTCATGCTTCATAAAAAATGAAGAAGGAGGTAATTAAAACAAATGGCAAAAAAAGCAATGATTTTAAAACAACAAAAACAACAAAAATATAAAACAAGAGAATATAACAGATGTAAAATTTGTGGAAGACCACATGCATATATAAGAAAATTTGGAATTTGCCGTATATGCTTTAGAGAATTAGCACATAAAGGAGAAATTCCAGGTGTTAAAAAATCAAGTTGGTAAAATAATTTTTAAAAAATTATTTTACCAACTTGTAGGGAACGACGCCCTCGTCGTTCCGCTATACAGACAAACACAAAATACAAAGAAGGAGGTAAATAATAGATGAACACAACTGATCCAATAGCAGATATGTTAACAAGAATAAGAAATGCAAATAGCCAAAAATTTAAAACTGTAGATGTTCCTGCATCTAACATGAAAACAGCTATAGCACAAATATTATTCGATGAAGGATATATTAAATCTTATGAGATAATAAATAATGACAATCAAGGTACAATAAGAATAACTTTAAAATATGATGAAAAAGGTAAAAAAGTAATTGCTGGATTAAAGAGAATCAGTAAGCCAGGATTAAGAATATATGCAGCAAAAGACGAATTACCAAAAGTATTAAATGGTTTAGGAATAGCTTTAATTTCAACATCAAAAGGAATAATGACAGATAAAAAAGCAAGACAAGAAGGTATAGGTGGAGAAGTTTTAGCTTATATATGGTAATTTAAACAAGGAAATAAAATATCAAAAAGGAGGAAACAAAATGTCAAGAATAGGAAATAAACCTATTGAAGTACCTAATGGAGTTGAAGTTAAGGTAGACGGTCATAAAATTACAGTAAAAGGACCAAAAGGAACATTAGAAAAAGAAATACATAAAGATATGATGGTTACTGTAGAAAACAATCAAGTAATTGTAAAAAGACCAGATGATGAACCAGCTAGCAAAAGTTTACACGGCTTAACAAGAACTTTAATAAATAATATGATTCACGGTACTTCACAAGAATTCACAAGAGAATTAGAAGTAAATGGTGTTGGTTACAGAGTTGCAAAACAAGGAACAAAATTAGTTCTTACATTAGGATATTCACATCCTGTAGAAGTAGAAGCTCCAGCTGGAATTTCATTTGATGTACCAAATCCAAACCAAATTATAGTAAGAGGTATTGATAAAGAATTAGTTGGTCAAACAGCAGCTGTAATAAGAACAAAAAGACCACCTGAAGTATATAGAGGTAAAGGTATTAAATATGCTGAAGAGGTTATTAGACGTAAGGAAGGTAAGGCTGGTAAGAAGTAATACCGAGAAACGAATGATAAACTTCGTCTAACTTCGTTAACCTCGTTTAAATTGTCCTCAATGTACCATAAGTACATTTCCGGGAATTTAAACTCGGTTGCCTAGTTATACTCGTTTCTAATTCGTTTCATGAGCGTATTGATAAATAATAATTTTGTTAGAATATGGGGTGAGAAATAAAATGATAACAAAGACAGATAGAAAAATGGAAAGAACAAGAAGACATATAAGAGTTCGTAGAAAAATAAGCGGAACAGCAGAATGCCCAAGATTATGTGTATATAGAAGTAACACAAATTTATATGTTCAAGTTATAGACGATGTTGCTGGAAACACATTAGTAAGTGCTTCAACATTAGATAAAGAGATAAAGACAAAGAAATCAAATAAAGAAGCAGCAAAAGAATTAGGAGCATTAATTGCTAAAAAAGCATTAGATAAAAATATAAAAACAGTAGTTTATGATAGAGGCGGATATATCTATCATGGTGTTGTTAAAGAATTAGCAGAAGCTGCAAGAGCAGCAGGATTAGAATTCTAATTAAAAAGGAGGGAAACTAATAAACAATGGAAGAAAATACAGTTGAATTAAAAGAAAAAGTAGTTGCTATAAATAGAGTTGCTAAAGTTGTTAAAGGTGGTAGAAATTTTAGATTTAGTGCTTTAGTTGTAGTTGGTGATGAACAAGGACATATTGGCGTTGGTAATGGTAAAGCAGCAGAAGTTCCAGATGCTATCAAAAAAGCTATTCAAGAAGCAAAGAAAAACTTAATAGCAGTGCCAATCGTTGGAACAACAATACCACACGAATATGTAGGACAATTTGGTTCTGCAAGCGTTCTTTTAAAACCAGGTCAAGAAGGTTCTGGACTTATAGCAGGAGGAAGCGTTCGTCCTGTACTAGAACTTGCTGGATATAAAGACATAAAAACAAAGGTTATAGGAACAAACAACCCAAGAAATGTTGTATATGCTACAATAGAAGCTTTAAAAAGTATGAATACAGTAGAGGAAGTTGCTAGAAAAAGAGGAAAAAAAGTAGAAGAAATATTATAATATAAATTCATACAAAAGTCGACGATAAGAAATTTAGAAAGGTAGGTGCAAAATCAGAATGGAATTAGGAAATGTAAAATCACCAGTTAAAAAGGTAAACAGAACAAGAGTTGGACGTGGTGTAGGTTCAGGACTTGGAAAAACATCTGGTAGAGGACATAAAGGACAAAAAGCAAGATCAGGTGGCGGAGTAAGACGTGGTTTTGAAGGAGGTCAAACTCCATTATATAGAAGATTACCTAAAAGAGGATTTACTAATATTCATGCTAAAAATTATACAGAAGTAACTTTAACAATGTTAAATAAATCAGAAGCAACAGAGGTTACAGCTGAAACATTATTAAAAGAAGGAATAATAGGAAAAATCAATGATGGTATCGTAGTATTAGGTACAGGTAGTTTAGATAAAAAATTAACTGTAAAAGCTACAAGATTTACTAAATCAGCTGCTGAAAAAATCGAAGCAGCAGGTGGAAAGGCAGAGGTGATTTAGTATGTTTAAAACAATAAAAAATGCCTTAAAAACACCTGATGTTAGAAAAAAGATATTATATACATTATTGTTAATAGTATTATTTAGATTTGGATGTTTTATAACAGTTCCAGGTATTGATGCCATAGCTCTTTCAAATTTAGTAGACTCAGCAACAGGAAATACATTAACAGGTCTAATAAACATGATTTCAGGAGGAGCGTTTGCAAACTTATCTATATTTGCAATGTCAATAACTCCATACATTACAGCTTCAATCGTAATACAATTACTTGCAATGGTAATTCCATCATTAGAAAGAGCTGTTAAAGAAGGCGGAGAAGAAGGCAAAGAAAAAGTAAACAAATATACAAAAATATTAACACTAGTATTAGCTACTATAGAAGCTATTGGTATATATATATCATATAGCGTTGGAAACTCACAAATATTCATAAATCCAGGAGCTAAAACTGCTATAATAATGGTAGTTTCATTAGTTACAGGAACAGCTTTACTTATGTGGTTAGGTGAACAAATTACTAAAAAAGGTATAGGAAATGGAATATCTATGATTATATTCATAGGAATAATATCTTCTTTACCAGATGCAATAACATCTTTATATTATAGAATAATGCAAGGTGGAGTATTTAGCACAACAGGATTATTAGTAGCTTTAGCAATAATAATAGGAGCTTTATTATTGGTTGCTGGAGTTGTGTTTGTTCAACAAGCAGAAAGAAGAGTACCTGTGCAATATGCTAAAAAAGTAGTTGGAAGAAAAATGTACGGAGGACAAAGTACACATATTCCATTAAAATTAGCTATGGCAGGAGTTATGCCAGTTATATTTGCATCATCATTTATGACATTCCCAGCAATGATAATACAAATATTTAAATCAAACATAGCTAACGAAACAGGATTTTTAGCAGGATTATATAAATTTTCAATAGCAATATCATCTTCAAATGTAGAATTGAGATACACAATAATAAGTGCAATAGTATATCTATTATTAATAATAGGTTTCACATTCTTTTACACTTATGCTACATTTAATCCATCAGAAGTTTCAAATAATATAAAGAAAAATGGTGGATTTATACCAGGTATAAGAGCTGGAAAACCAACAACAGATTACTTATCATCAATATTATCAAAATTAACATGGTTTGGTGGATTTTTCTTAGCATTAATAGCAATAGTACCAATGTTAATGAAATTCACAGGATTAAACATAGCATTCGGAGGAACATCAATACTTATCGTAGTTGGTGTTGCATTAGAAACAGTACAACAATTAGAATCTCAATTAGTAATGAGACACTATAAAGGATTCTTAGAATAAAAATGAAACTTATGAATTGCAGAAGTATGTAATTTACATATCAATGCAATATGTGTAGGGAACGACGCCCTCGTCGTTCCATTTTTTAAATATTAGGAAAGTTCGTTACAAAATTGTATGGGGGTGGACCTTGTGTCTGCCCTAATATAATTAATACTATGAATATAGTAAAAATGAATGAGTTGTATACCATAAAATCACTATGTAGGGGTCGTATGGTATGCAACCCGCATATTAGTGAATAGTTAATAGTGAATAATGAATAGTGAATAGTACAAAATTTGCTTTCGCAAATTTTGATGTAGGGAATATGACCCATTCGAAGAAATATCATATAAAAATAAAAAAGGAGAAATTAAGAATGTATATTGTAATGCTAGGTGCACCAGGAACAGGAAAAGGGACAGTTGGAGATCTATTATCAAAAGAATTAGGAATAGTGCATATATCAAGTGGAGAAATATTTAGAAACTATATAAAAAAACATAACAAACTAGGACAAGAAATAGAAAATTATATAACAGAAGGAAAGTTAGTTCCAGATGAATTAGCAATACAATTAATAGAAAAAAGATTAAACGAACCAGATACAAAAAATGGAGCAATATTAGATGGATTTCCAAGAACAGAAAATCAAGCAGTAGTGCTAGATGGAATATTAAAAGCAAAGCAAGAAAAAATAAATATTGCAGTAGACCTAAATTTACCAGATGAAGAAATAATTGATAGAATTGTAAAAAGAAGAACATGCCCTAATACTGAATGTAGAGAAATATATAATATAGATTTTAAACCACCTAAAGTAGATGGAATATGTGACAAATGCGGAACAAAGCTAATAAAAAGAATAGACGACAATGAAAAAACTGTAAAACAAAGATTAGAAACATACCATGAAATATCAGAAGGATTAATAAAATATTATAAAAATCAGGATATATTATATACAGTAAAATTAAATAATAAATCTGACTTAACAACAAAAGACATTGTAGAAGAAATAAAAGCATATTTAGAAAATAAATAAAAATGAATATATGTAGGAAACGACGTCTAGTCTTTCTGTTGGAGGCGTCGCAAAGTGATGGAGGATTCTAGAAAGGAGAAAAATAAATGGTAACAATAAAATCAAAGAGAGAAATTGAACTAATGAGAGAATCTTGTAAAATAGTAAGATTAGCACAAGAAGCGATTGAAAAAGCAATAAAACCAGGAATTAGTACTTATGAATTAGATAAAATTGCAGAAGATGTAATATTATCTAATGGCGCAATTCCATCATGCAAAAATTATCCAAGCGGAATAAAAGGAGTACCAGCTTTTCCTTGTGCTGTATGTATTTCTGTAAACGATGAAGTAATACATGGTATTCCGTCAAAGCATACAATTATAAAAGAAGGAGATATTGTTAGTACAGATTTATGTGCATATAAAAATGGATTTCATGGAGATGCAACAAGAACGCATTTAGTAGGAAAAGTAAGCGATGAAGCAAAAAAATTACTTGAAGTAACCAGACAAAGTTTTTTTGAAGGAATAAAGTTTGCAAAAAAAGGTTATAGAATAGGTGATATATCAAATGCGATAGGAGAATATGTTAGAAAAAATGGATTCTATGTAGTAAAAGAATTTCAAGGACATGGAATTGGTAGAGATATGCACGAAGAACCAGGAATACCAAACTATGGAAAACCAGGAAAAGGAATGAGATTAGAACCAGGCATGACTCTAGCAATAGAACCAATGGTAAATGCTGGTACAAGCGATATAGAAGTATTAGATGATGGATGGACGATTGTAACAGCAGACGGTAGCTTAGCAGCACATTATGAAAATACAATTTTAATAACAGAAAATGAGCCAGAAGTGTTGACAATGTAAAAAATATAATATATAATATTCAAGTGTATTTTAGGAGATATACATAATTTTTTAACCTTGTTTAAGGAGGGAAAAAACTTGTCAAAAGAGGATGTAATAGAAGTAGAAGGTACTGTTATAGAGGCTTTACCAAATACTAATTTTAAAGTAGAATTAGAAAATGGTCATCAATTATTGGCACATATTTCTGGAAAACTTAGAATGAATTACATAAAAATTCTACCAGGTGATAAAGTTAGAGTAGAACTTTCTCCATATGATTTAACAAAAGGTCGTATTACATGGAGAGATAAATAGGCAGGTGTGTTTGTAGGTTAACCTACAACTTTAATATAAATATAACAATAAAATCAAAAGTTTCAAAGAGGTGAATAAAATGAAAGTAAGACCATCAGTAAAACCAATGTGTGAAAAATGCAAGGTAATTAAAAGAAAAGGAAAAGTAAGAGTTATATGCGAAAACCCAAAACATAAACAAAGACAAGGGTAGTTTTAATGTGTTAATAAGCGTAATTTCGATGCGGCTGATAAATGTGTAAAACATTTATTTATCTGAAATTATGTTTATATATAAATAATCAATATTTTAAAATATAAATTTTATAATTATACAATCCAAGTTATAAAATTTATATAAAACAAAGACGGAGGTGCAAAAATATATGGCTCGTATAGCAGGAGTGGATTTGCCAAGAGAAAAAAGAGTTGAAATAGGACTTACATATATTTATGGAATAGGTGTAGCAAGTTCTAACAAAATACTAAAAGAAGCAGGAGTTAATCCAGATACAAGAGTTAAAGACTTAACAGACGAAGAAGTAAATAGCATAAGAAAGGCTATGGAACCTTATAAAGTTGAAGGCGATTTAAGAAGAGAAGTAGCTCTTAATATAAAAAGACTTACAGAAATAGGATGCTATAGAGGATTAAGACATAGAAGAGGATTACCTGTTAGAGGACAAAGAACAAAAACTAATGCTCGTACAAGAAAAGGACCAAGAAAATTAGTAAGCAAGAGCAAAAAATAAATTATAAAAATTATAAAAATGTAGGGGTCGGCGTCTCGACGACCCGAGCTTCGAAGAAATATCGTAAATAGGAGGGAAAAATAAAAAATGGCTACAAAAAGTGTAACAAAGAAAACTACAACAAGAAGAAGAGATAGAAAAAATATAGAAAAAGGTGTAGCACATATTCATTCTAGCTTTAATAACACAATAGTTACAGTTACAGATGTACAAGGTAATGTTTTATCTTGGGCAAGTGCTGGAGAATTAGGTTTTAAAGGATCTAGAAAAAGTACACCATTTGCTGCAGGTGAAGCTGCTGAAACAGCTGCTAAAGCTGCAATGGAACACGGATTAAAATCTGTTGAAGTATATGTTAAGGGACCAGGTTCTGGTCGTGAAGCAGCAATAAGATCATTGCAAGGTGCAGGTCTAGAGATAAGCATGATAAAAGATGTAACACCAATCCCACATAACGGATGTAGACCACCAAAAAGAAGAAGAGTATAATATTAAAAGAGGTGAATTATTAAAATGTCAAGATATAAAGATGAACAATGTAGAATTTGCCGTAGAGAAGGTCAAAAATTGTTCTTAAAAGGTTCAAGATGTTATACAGATAAATGTAGTGTAACAAGAAGAAATTATGCTCCAGGACAACATGGACAAAAGAAAACAAAACTTTCTGAATACGGAACACAATTAAGAGAAAAACAAAAAACAAAATCTTTCTACGGAGTAGGAGAAAAACAATTTAGAAGATATTTCGAAATGGCAGAAAATAAAAAAGGAATTACAGGTGAAGAGTTATTACAAATATTAGAAAGCAGATTAGACAATGTTGTATATAGATTAGGATACGGAAGTTCAAGAGCACAAGCAAGACAACTTGTAAACCATGGACTTTTCGAAGTTAATGGACATAAAGTTGATATACCTTCATATTTAGTAAAGGTTGGAGATGTAGTAGCTGTTAGAGAAAGTAAAAAAGATGTATCAATAATAAAACAAAATGTTGAACAAAATGCATCAAGACCAGTTCCAGAATGGTTAGAAAAAGATAGTGAAAAATTAAGTGGAAAAGTAATTAGATTAGCATCTAGAGAAGATGTTGATATCCCAGTTGAAGAGCACTTAATAGTTGAGTTATATTCTAAATAGAATATAAAGTGTTAAATTTGGAGGTTAAAAATGATTGAATTTGAAAAACCAAATATTGAATGTTTAGAAGTTAATGATGTAGAAAACTATGCAAAATTTGTATGTGAACCATTAGAACGTGGATATGGAATGACAATAGGAAATTCTTTAAGAAGAATACTATTATCATCACTTCCAGGAGCAGCAATCACAAGTGTAAGAATAGAAGGCGTTGTACATGAATTTTCTACAATACCAAATGTAGTAGAAGATGTACCAGAAATAATAGTTAATTTAAAAAGTGTTCGTTTAAGAGCACATGATAATGAAGAAAAAATAATAAAAATTGACTTTAAAGGAGAAGGAGAAGTTACTGCAGGGGATATAGTTACAGATGCTTCTGTAGAAATATTAAATCCAGATTTACATATTGCAACAGTAGCTGAAGGTGGACATTTACAAATGGAAATGACAGTAGAAAGAGGAAGAGGATACAATGTTGCTGATAAAAATAAAAAACCAAATCAAGCAATAGATGTTCTTCCAATAGATTCAATATTTACTCCTGTAAAAAAAGTAAATTATTCTATTGAAAATACAAGAGTAGGTCAAACTGTTGACTATGATAAATTAACAATAGAAGTTTGGACAGATGGTAGCTTAAAACCATATGAAGCTTTAAGCTTAGCAGCAAAAGTAATGACAGGTCACTTAGAATTATTTATAGACTTATCAGAAACTGCAAAAAATACACAAGTTATGGTAGAAAAAGAAGAGTCTAAAAAAGGTAAAGTATTAGAAATGCCAATAGAAGACTTAGAACTATCTGTTAGATCATATAACTGTTTAAAGAGAGCAGGAATTGCAACTGTCGAAGATTTAGCAAATAAAACAGAAGCTGATATGATGAAAGTAAGAAATTTAGGAAAGAAATCTTTAGATGAAGTTATAAATAAATTACATTCATTAGGATTAGATTTTAAATACGAAGAAGAATAAATTGTAGGGGTAGGTGTCCTTAGGCGACCCGTGCTTCGAAGAAATATCAAAAAATAAAAAGGGAAGGTGAAACAAAGTGGCTAGTAATAGAAAATTAGGTAGAACAACAGATCAAAGATTAGCAATATTAAGAAACCTAACTACTGACTGTATATTATATGGAAAAATAGAAACTACAGAACAAAGAGCAAAAGAAGTTAAATCAATAGTTGATAGTTTAATTTCTTTAGCAATAAAAGAAAAAGATAATTTTGAAACTGTTGAAGTAAAAGTTGTTAAAGCAAAATTAGATTCTAAAGGAAATAAAGAAACAGAAAAAGTAACAAGCAAAAATGGAAAACAATATTTAAGAGTTGTAAAAGAAACAACAACAGAAAAAAGACAAAAAGATATGCCATCAAGATTAAATGCTAGAAGAAAAATAATGAGAAAAATTAATAAAGTAAAAGATTCAAAAGGAAATAATATAGATATACCTGCAAAATTATTTGGAGAAATAGCAGAAAACTATAAAGATAGAGTTGGTGGTTATACATCAATAATTAAAATAGGACCAAGAAGAGGAGACGCAGCAGAAAAAGTTATTTTAAAATTAGTATAATTGCAAATTTGTGGGTGAGCATTGCTCACCCATTTGTTTTTGTTTATAATAATTACCTACACAAAAATATATTGCAAACTGTAGGGGTCGCATGGCATGCGACCCGTGACTGCAAAGGTAATCTATAATAATTATAGAAACGAATGTCTTTGTCTGCCCAATTTTTATTATGGATTGAACATATATATTATTTTTTGCACCTTGGTGTCGCAATTTTCATCCAATTATTAATTGGAAAATTGCTCCATTCGCCCTACGCTAACGCTTCGGTTGGTCGCTTACGCGGTGCTTTAAAATAATATATATGTTCAATCCACTATAAATAAAGAAAAGAACATATATATATATTATAAAATAAAAGGAGAAAAAACATAAATGGAAAAATATTATTTTACTTCAGAAAGCGTAACAGAAGGTCATCCAGACAAATTATGTGACTATATTTCAGATACAATTTTAGATGAATGTTTAAAACAAGATAAAAACTCAAGAGTAGCAGTAGAAACATTTGCATCAAAAAATCAAATTACAATAGCAGGGCAAATTACAACTAATGCAAAATTAGATATTGAAAAAATAGTAAGAGAGAGAATAAAAGAAATCGGTTATGATGATGAAAATGTAGATTTAGATTATAGAACTTGTAAAATAGATATAAATATAACAAAGCAAAGCAATGATATCGCAATGGGCGTAGATATAGGAGGCGCAGGAGACCAAGGAATAATGTTTGGATTTGCATGTGATGAAACTAAAAATTATATGCCTTTTGCAATAGATTTAGCACATAAACTTGCAGAAAAATTAACAGCAGTAAGAAAAAATAACGAAATAAATTATTTAAGACCTGACGGAAAAACACAAGTAACAGTGGAATATCAAAATGGTGTACCTAAAAGGATAGAAACAATACTTATATCTAATCAACATAAGCCAGAAATAGATTTAGATACATTAAAAAAAGACATAATAGAAAAGGTAATAAAAAAGACAGTAGATTCAAAATATATAGATGAAAATACAAAAATATATATAAACCCAACAGGAAGATTCGTTATAGGTGGACCTTTAGGAGACACTGGTTTAACAGGAAGAAAAATAATAGTAGATACCTATGGTGGATATAGTCGCCATGGTGGTGGAGCCTTTTCTGGGAAAGATGCAACAAAAGTAGATAGATCAGCAGCATATATGTTACGTCATATTGCAAAAAATATAGTAGCAAATGGTTTGGCAAAAAAGTGTGAAATACAAATTGCCTATGCAATAGGAATGGAAGAACCTATATCTATTTACATAGATACATTTGGGACAAGTACAGTTCCAGAGGAAAAGATTATTGAAATAGTAAAGAGTAAATTTGATTTAACACCAAAAGGAATAATAAAATATTTAAATTTGCAAGAACCAATTTATTCAAAAACAACAAACTATGGTCATTTTGGTAAAGAATATTTACCATGGGAAAGAATAATTAAATTAGTATAATATAACTAAAAATAAAATCAAACATATTATATTATCAGGAGGTATAATAATGTTTGATTTTATTTTTGGTGCTTGTGTTTGGACTTTAGCATTATATGGATTAATTGAAATAATAAAAACTATTTATTATATATGTACATATGAAAAGATTGATAAAGACGGAATGACTTTAGTAATAGCAGTTAAAAACCAGGAAAAACAAATTGAAGGCTTTTGTCGTTCAGTATTATTTAGATATTTAGCTGGAAAAAAAGATTATATAAATAATATAGTTGTAACGGATTTAAATTCAACAGATAATACAAAAGAAATAGTGAAAAAATTAGAGCAAGATTATCAATGTATACAGTTAGAAGAATGGGAAAAATGCAAAGAAGAGATGGATTATATATATAATAAATAGAAAATATTTTTTGAAAAATATTGTAGGAAACGACGCCCTGGTTGTTCCATCCTAAAAGGAATGCTTTAGAAAAAATTAAAACTAATACAAAATAAAAACAAGTTCTAAAAACCTACATATATGAGTAGTATTATGTAGGAGGTAAAATACAATGGAAGGAAACAATTTAGAAATAAGCAATAATATAGGAATAATTGCAAAAGGTGTAATAATTGCAATTATTAGTAGTATGATCTTATTATTAATCTTTTCAGCAATACTTACATACACAACAATTTCAGAAAACGTATCGAATCCAGTAATAATTGTAATAACAGCTATAAGCATTTTACTTGCCAGTCAATTAGCAACAAGAAAAATTAAAAAAAATGGTATAGTAAATGGAGGAATAATAGGTGGAATATATATAATTGTGTTATATATATTATCTAGTATTGTAACAGGAAACTTTTCACTTGGAATAAATGCAATAATTATGATTATTGCAAGCATAATAGCAGGAATGTTTGGTGGTATAATTGGGGTAAATGCAAAATAAAAATTAACAATTATATAATTACTAAAATTTCGCATCCGAAGTATGTAATATACAAGGATGCGATTTTCTTTTTTGCATAACTTAAAAAAAATAACACATAATAAACGTATATAATTCTGAAAGGATGAGTAATATATGGATATTATAGATAAAATTGGGAAAACTGCAACAAATACATGTAGAATAACTGTAAACAAAACAAACAAAATAGCACAAAAAACTAAATTAAGAATGCATATAAATGAATGTAAATCACAAATAGAGGAAATATATAATGCAATAGGTAAAAAAGTTTATGAAAAACATGTACGAGAAGAAAATATAGATATAAAAAAAGAACTAAAAAAGGAATGTGAAAAAATAGATAAATTATCACAGGAAATAGAAAATTCAATAGAACATATACTTATGCTAAAGGATATGAAAAAATGTCCAAAATGTTTTAGTGAAATAATGATTTATTATAATTTTTGTCCTGTTTGTGGCAAAAAACAAAATGATGACAAACCAAGAAATGAGCAAATAATAGAAAAACTAGAAAATGAAGATATAAGTAATGATAATCAAAACGAAGCAGAAATTGTTGAAGAAGAAAAAAAGAATAATGATTAAAAGGGTATTAAAAATACCCTTTTAATATGGATATCGCTCATATAAATATTTAATAATTTGATTAACATTATGATCTGTAACATTTAGAAAAAAACCAGAATCTAAACTTATCCACATATTAATACTATATTTATCATTATTATCAATAAAAACCCCAACAATATCTGCAATTTCAACAGGATTGTTAAAAACCTTTTCCCATTTAGTTGTATTTGCTTTACATACATTATCATTATAAAATTTATTCAAAAATTCACATATATCATTCTGTGTAGAACTATATAAATCTACCGTAGCATTCATAATAAAAACTCCTTTTAAACTTAGTATTTGTTACATAAAAGTAATTATACAAAGGAATAAAAGGTAATTTTTCGGTAATACTGTAAATAAATAAATGTGAAGGAATGATTTTTTATATGAAAAAAATGAAGACAAATATATTAACAATATATGTACTAATATTAATAGTTTCTTTATGTGGTTGTACAAGCAATAGGGAAGATAATACAATAGATAAAAAAATCGAAAGCGAAATTCAATACCTAGATAAAAAAATAATTGGTGTTATGAATAAGTTAAACAATATAACACTAGAAAATTATGAAGTAAAATCTAAAGAAATAATGTCTCAAAACGGACAGAAAAGTAATCAGCAAGGAGGATCTTCTGGCGAAAGTTCATCTGGAGGTGGTGGTGGCTCAGAGAGTAATCAATCATCAAGCGGTGAAGGTGGCTCAGAAAGTAACCAGTCTTCAGGTGGAAGTTCAGGAGAAGGTCAAGGTTCTAGCAATATAAAAGTTATACAAATGCAACCTAGCAACATACTTGTAATAGATAAAGATAACATAGATTGGGATACAATAAAAAGCGAAATAGAAACAATGTATTCAAGTTGGAATTCCATATTATTAGATTTATACAGTGTAAACATAGAGAATGAAGATATATTAAATTTTAGTAAAACAATAGATAATGTGGTTTTATCAGCAAAGTCAGAAAATAAACAAAAAACTTTAGAAAATTTAGCAAATTTATATACTTTTTTACCTAAATACATGAATAAAATATCGGTAGATGAAAGTAATAAAAATATAGTACAAACAAAATCAAATATATTAAATGCATATTCACTAGTAGAGCAAGAAAATTGGAATGAAATACAAAATCAGATTAATGAAGCGGACACAGCATACACAAAAGTAACAAATGATGTAAAATATATAGAAAATAAACAAGAACAAGTAAGTAGAGTCTATGTTTTAATAAAAGAACTAAAAAATTCAATAAATATACAAGATAAAGACATATTTTATATAAAATATAAAAATTTAATGAATGCAATAGGATAACATTTTGGGGACGCGTCCCCAAAATGCGCAT
>CANRED010000004.1 GCA_947629555.1 uncultured Clostridia bacterium
ACATAAGAAAAATGTTAAATAAAATAATGTATGGATAATATCAGAAGTGGTGTTTCCCACAAAAAGTTTATGCAATGATTTAAGTAAAAGAACTTGTATTGATATATTTTTTATGATATACTTTAAATAGAATTAAATAAAAGCAGTAGAACAAGAGGAAAAGAATAAAATTGCTTATTTGGCTTTCCCATGATGGGACATAAATTTTCCTCCTACATTTTTATTTGTTTTTCTCTCTTGGGTTCTTCCCAAGAGAGCTTTCTTTTTTTAATGCAAACTGTAGGGGTCGGCGTCCCCGACGACCCGCGTGGCGAAAACACTTTCCCTACACAATATATTCAATAGAATTATTGGGAAAATACTTATTCATAGTTTCTCTTAAAAACTTTTCTCCATCTTCCCTTATTTCTTTTCTGTACATATATTTTCCTTTTCCCCTGCCAGTCATTATATCTTTATTATATAAATTAATTGCCATAGGAAATGCTTCTGCATTTATCATTTTATGAACATAACTATATGTCATAAAAATAATTTCAAAAAAAGCTTCTTTCTTAACTTTTTCACTTAAATTATTATAAAGATATTCTATTAAATTTGAATATAATTCTTTCCAATTCTCAACAAGTATTACTGGTGCTATAAGTATTCCTACTTTATATCCTGCCTCACACATTTTATTTATTGCCTCAACTCTTCCTTTTAGCCTGGATGTACCAAATTCTACTTTGTTTATAATTTCTTCCGGGTTTACGCTCATACGCATTACAGTTTTTCCCTCATGATTTAAGTTAAGTAATGGATTTACCATATCAAATTTAGTTGGAAATGTTATATGTCCTCTTCCTCTTTTTGCAAATTCTTCTATCGTCCACTCTAAATTACCTGTAATAGTATTTTCTAAAACTAAGTCACTGTTACTACCTATTTCAAAAGTCAATTCTTTCTCGCTTTTTAAAGACGTTTTTATTATTTTGTCTAGCATTTGCTCTCTATTTACAAATAATCTTAAATATGCACATTTGTTATAATTACATACTAAATAACAATACATGCACATTGCAATACAACCGAGATGATGTGTATGGTACAAGATAGTCTGATGTTTTATGATTAGGCACAAAATTATGTGTTTTTCTAATTCCTATAATTAAATTTTGCTTCATATTTGCAAATTCACTATTTTGCTTTTTTCTCATTTCTTCTATATTGTTGTGATTTTCAATTACATACATAGGTACATCTTTATACATTTCTAATAACTTTTGACCTAAATAATAATTTTTTATACTTTCTTCATAATATATAGCTTTTGGTTTAAACATCTCATTCCCTCCTAACGTTTATTTTGCACATTTATGCTTTGACATATACTTATCTTTATTGTATAATTATGTAAATTATTTTTGGAGGTACATATGCTTACAATTAATATAATTTGTATTGGAAAAATTAAAGAAGATTATTTAAAAGATGCAATAAATGAATATTCAAAGCGATTATCAAAATACTGTAATTTAAAAATAATAGAACTTGCAGACGAAAAATTACCAGAAAAAATTAATGATACAATTATAAATGATATAAAAACTAAAGAATGTAAAAAAATAGAAGAACAAATAAAAAAAGATAGTTACACTATATGTTTAGATTTAAAAGGAAAGCAATACACATCTGAAGAATTTTCTAAAAAAATTGATGACATTGCTCTAAATTTTAATAGTACAATAAATTTTATAATTGGTGGAACTTTAGGTCTAACAGACAATCTTTTATCAGTAGCAGATGAAAAAATTTGTTTTTCAAAAATGACTTTTCCGCATCAATTAATACGCGTATTCTTATTAGAACAATTATTTAGAGCTTTTAAAATTTCAAAAGGTGAAACATATCATTGGTAAAATTATTATAATTATTTTTATATTATTATAAAGGAACGACGAGGGCGTCGTTCCCTACATTTTTGTGTTTAGTTTACAGAGGCCTTTAATTTTTCAATTTTTATTTTTTTTGCATTAGTAA
Organism: uncultured Clostridia bacterium; assembly: GCA_947629555.1. GTDB lineage: Bacteria > Bacillota > Clostridia > TANB77 > CAG-508 > CAKPQL01. The sequence continues at coordinate 2,023 of CANRED010000004.1, forward strand.
TCTTCTCGTAATAATTAATTAATATATCTAATCTGTCATTTGATAGATTTTCTATTATATCCGGATTATCCTCTATTTTTTTAATAAAATTTTTAAATTCATATTCTTTTTCCAAATTTGTAGTAATATTTACTTTTAAATTTTTTGCAAACTCGTCATAGTTTTTTGAAGCATTTTCTTGTATATTAGTACTAACCATTTGCTGTTTATTCTTTTTTGAGAATATGTTTTTAAAAAAGGCTCTAATCTTATTAAAAATAGACAAATTTTCTTTTTTAATCAATTGGTTATTCATCAGTATTTCTTCCTTTCTCTCGAATTTGACTTTCCAATTTCTCTATTTCTTTGTCTTGTTGTTTATTTAACTCTATAAGTTCTTTTGCTCTTTTTAGTTTTTCTAGTCGTTCTAGCTTTCGTTTGTTTTCCTCTTGCTTAGCATTCATATCTTCAATAAACTTATCTAGTTCTTCGTCAGAAAGTTTATCTATATAAACATCATTAGCTTTATTTTCATCATTACTTTCAGAAATATCCTGATTACTTTCTATAGTTATATTTTCTTGTGGATTTTCTTTATGTTCGGTTTCCACTTCATCTTTTTCCCATTTCATTTTTAAGCCAAGCGAATGAATTTTATCAATTGTTTCAGTCAAAGGTTTTTCCCCTAAATTTTTTATGCTCATAAATTCAGGTTCATCCTTTTCCAATATATCTCCTACCGTGTTAATTCCTGCCCTCTTTAAGACATTATAAGGTCGTACTGATAATCCTAAATCGTTTATGTTGAGTGCTTTTATTTTTTCTTCATCTTCAGTTTCTAAAATATTTTGTTTTGTATCTGTTTCTACTATTCCGTTCTTGTGGATTTCCTTTAGGTTCGGTTTCCACTTCATCTTTTTCCCATTTCATTTTTAAGCCAAGCGAATGAATTTTATCAATTGTTTCGTCATAAATTTGGGGTGTATAATTTTTTATTTTCATAAATTCATCTTCATCGAGTTCCAATATATCTCCTACTGTGTTAATTCTTGTTTTTTGTAAAAATCTAAAAGCTCGTACTGACAAGTATAAATCTTCTATTTTGTGTGCTTTTATTTGTTTTTCATCTTTAGTTTCTAAAATATTTTGTTTTGTATCGGTTTCTGCTTCATCCTTTTCCCATTTCATTTTTAAGCCAAGCGAATGAATTCTGTCAATTGCTTCGTCCGCAGATTTTTTTCCTAAATTTCTTATTCTCATAAATTCAGGTTCATCCTTTTCCAATATATCTCCTACCGTGTTAATTCCTGCTTTATTTAAGACATTATAAGTTCGTATTGATAATACTAAATCGTTTATGTTGAGTGCTTTTATTGGATCTTCATCTTTAGTTTCTAAAATATTTTGTTTTGTATCGGTTTCTGCTTCATCCTTTTCCCATTTCATCTTTAAGCCAAGTGAATGAATTTTATCAATTACCTCATAAAAACCTTCATTTCTAAAATCTACTGTACTCATAAGTTGGTATTCATCACGTTTCAATATATCTCCTATCGTGTTAATTTCTTGGTTCTTTAAGATATTCAAAGCTGATTCTGATAATCCTAAATCTTCTATTTTGCGTGCTTTCCTTTGTTCTTCATCTTTAGTTTCTACTTCATCCCTTTCTTGCCTGTATTGTAGGTTCTCTTTAATTGACTTTAAAGAAGCAAAACAGCTTTCAGTATCTACATTTTCTTTTTTTAAATAAATATCTTTCAAAGTCTCTTCAATTTTTGATAGTTCTTCTTTTTCTTCATCTGTTATAAATTCATTAGTTTTTAAACTATCTAAATTAAGTATAAGTTTTCTAGTTATACTTGGATGTCTCAATTTTCTTAATGCACGTGTTTCTATTTGGCTTATTCTTTGAGGTGTTACCATGAATTCTTTTCCAATACTTTTTAGATTTTTAGGCACTTCTTCTCCTGTTAAATTATATATTTCTTCAATTATTTTCTTTTCTTTCTCTTTCAATTCACTAAGTGATTCCTTAAGTACCTCGCTTGAATATACTAAAGGTGGATATGAATATTTTGAACCGATTATATCTCTCACTAATCTATCATATCCTGGTTGATTATTAGCATCTATATCAATACACTGTTTTACAATTGAACCTGCTAATTTAGTATCAAACTCTTTTTCCAAGAATTCTTCATTCATATATAAGTTGCAAAAATTTTCCACAGTTCCATAATTTGATAATATATAGTCTATCTGCTTTTCCTTTATTCCATATTGCTTTGATAAATTTTCTATTTCTGTTGGATATCCAAATATTCCTCTAACATTTCCTTCTTTGCACTTTTCAATTTGCTCTTTTTCAAGTTTATTTTGTGATTTTCTAGCTCTTACATACTCATAATACTTTTGCATTTCTTCATATTCTGCCAGTATTTGTTGGTATTCTTCATCTGTTTTTGAATACTCTTTTAAAATTTCATTTGAAACAATAGGTGCCATTCTAGCCTTTGGATATTTAGTGCACCATTCAACCAAAGCATTAATTTTTTCATCTATTTCTTTTCTTTTTATAGGCATTTTTAATTCTCCTTTATTACAACATAAAATTTCTTTTTAAATTATATCACAATTAATTTTAAAATTAATTATTATAAAACAAATGTAATAGAAAATTAATATTATTGTAATATTTTGCAATATTTTATTTTAATATGCAGTATATTATTAGGTAGCCTAGTTTATCTATTGAATAATAATATTATTAAAGGTCTAACCTAAAGGTTAGACCTTACTTATTGCATAGGAAAAATCGACTTTTTAAATTGATATATTGCAAATTGTAGGGGTCGCTTAGGTTAAGCGACCCGCATTACAAAAATAAATCAAAACATTACAATTATTTCTTTATTAAATATCTTTTTATCTTCATTGTTGTAGTTTTTTCAAATTCTTCTTCCCTTATATGTATTTCTTTTATGTGCTTGTATATTACTAAATCTTGTTGAATTCTTTTTACCTCTTCCCATACTAATTGCTTAATTTCTTCATCTGTTTTTGGAGAATCTTTAAATTTTTCTTGTATATATTCTTTGTTAGGTCTAATTTCTGCACATAACACTAAATCGTCTTTTTCTTCTCTTAAATATACTAATGATTCTAATATGTAATCACTGTCATTTAATAAAGCTTCAATTTCTTCTGGGTATATATTTTTACCGTTTTTTGTTATTAGTACATTTTTCTTTCTACCTGTAATATAAACAAACCCGTCTTTATCTTGATATGCTAAATCTCCTGTACGAAACCATCCATCGTTCAATACTTCTTTTGTGGCTTCTTCATTTTCATAGTAACCAAGCATTACATGATCACCTTTTGTTGCAATTTCTCCTACTCCATCTTCATTTACGTCTAATATTGCAAACTCTGTTCCTACTAATGGAAGTCCTGCTGCACTATCTCTAAACTCTACATCTCTATTTACTGCTACAATTGGAGAACATTCAGTTAATCCATATCCTTGTATAATTGCTATTCCCAACTCTCTAAATCCTTTAGATACTTCTGGATTTATTGCTGCTGCCCCTGTTATATATAATTTTTGTTTTCCACCTAATTGTTCATGTATACTCTTAAATACTTTCTTTTTTATGTGAATTCCTAATTTATCTAAGAAATTAGTAATTTTAATCATTTTTTTAACTGTTTTTGTTTTGCCTTGTTTATCAATTGCATCCCATAGTTTCTTATATAATGTTTCAAATACAAGTGGAACTGATAAAAACATTGTTGTGTGATATTCTTGAAGATTCTTTTGAATATGTCTTAATCCTTCGCAATATGCAACTGTTGCTCCTCTATATAAAGGCATTAAGAATCCGCATACACACTCATATACATGGTGTATTGGTAGCATTGATAAAAAAGTATCTTCTGGTTGTATATTTACCATTTGACAAAATTGATGCATGTTATATGTTAAATTTTTGTGTGATAACATTACAGCCTTAGATTGTGAAGTAGTTCCAGATGTAAACAATAATTCTGCCATTACATTTTCATCTATTTTTGCATCAATAAAGTTTCTATCTCCTTTTTTTACAAGTTCCTTACCAGTATCTATTAATTTATGTAAAGATAAAAACTTTCCATTGTCTTCTTCTAAATCCATACCGATATAATACAATAGTATATTGTTCTCATTGTACAATGACTGTACTTTTTCTTCATATTTACCTGAATATATAATGCAGTCTACCTTTGCTCTTTCTAAACAACTTTTTAGTTCATTTAATGGAAGTTGTTTATCTAAAGGTACAACTACACCTGTTCCATTTACTGTAGCAAGATATGATATTGCCCATTCATATCTATTTTCTCCAATAACTGCTATTCTTTTATTTTTTAATCCTAAATTTATAAGAGCTGTTCCTAATGCATTTACATCTTCTAATACTTGTGAATACATAATTGGCTTATGCTCTCCTTGCTCTGTTTTTACATAATAAGCAACATTATTTTCAAATAATTTGCAACTATCTTCTAATAATTGCTTTATATTTTTTACATCTCTAACTTGATACAAGGGTTTGTTTTTCATAAGACCTCCTAAAATTTTATTTTTGTTTATATAATTTAAATAAATCTTTTAATTTTAATCTATCTCCATAGTGTAATATTGCTGCTGAATATACTTTTATTGATATTGCTGCAAGTATAACAACAGTTATCGTAAGTACAACTATTGAAATTGCAATTTCTCCAGCGGTTGCTGCACCTGCAAGTATTCTCCCTGGCATTGAAAATGCTGATGAAAATGGAAATATTGCAGCAAATTTGCTACCAGCACTATTTGGAATTGTTGATGTAGTATATGCCAAGAAAAATGATATTACTGCTATAAAAGATATTGGTCCAGAAGCTGCTTGAACGTCTTCTGCTTTACTAACAGTTGCACCTGTTACTGCACTTAAAAATGCATATACTGTATATCCTAAAATAAAGTATACTATACATATTAATATATCTGGTACATTTAAACTTAAAGTACTTAAAACTTTTGATACAATATCAAAATCGCTTGGTATAAATATATTATAAGATATTACTGCAACTAATATTAATCCAATTAATTGGCCTAATCCTACTAATCCCATGGCTATTGTCTTTCCAATAACAATTTTTGTTGGAGTAGTTGAAGTAACTAAAGTTTCCATTACTCTTGAAGTTTTTTCGCTTGATATTGATGTTGAAACAGTATATCCATAAAAATATATTGCAAAGAATAATATATATGATGAAATCATAGCAATAAAGAAATTTTGATTTCCTGTATTTTCATTTAATTCTTGTACCTCAAAGCTTATTGGTGTATTTATAATTTGTAATAATTCTTGAGATGTTTCAGCCTCTACCAACAATTTATTTGTTTGTAGGCTCTTTATAATATTTGAAAATACACCTGCAGTTTCTTGTGTTTCTGCAAAAGCACTATCTTCTTTTATAATATAGTCAAATGAAACTATACCATTTTCATCTTGTTTTAAAATAATTGCTGAATCTATTTCTTCATCATTTATTTTTTGTTTTACTTCGTCTATTGATTTATCTGTAAAATATTCTATGCTATATCCAAGGTCCATTTGGCTAAAAGTTTCTGAAGAAGCACTTATTATATTTTCGTTATCTACTATGTATATTTTAGAACCTATTTCTTCTTCATCAGAACTAAATGCATTTATTATGTTAGGTATATTGCATAATCCAACTATTATTAATGCCATAATTATGTTTACGATTATAAATGATTTTTTAGTTACATATTCTTTTACAGTATATTTTATAATTGCAAATAAACTTTTCATTATGCTTCACCTACCTTGTCTATAAATATCTCATGTAGTGATGGTTCTTTTATTTCAAATTTATCTATTTTTATATTTTTAGCTACTATTTGTTTTAGTATTTCTTGCGCCATTTCTTCATTTTTTATTTTAATTTCATAACTATTAACTTTTTTATCTATTATCTCTGCATCTTGTGGAATTATTGAATTTAAATCTTCATATGATTGTAATAATAAATTATTTTTTCCATAAGATTTTTTAATTTCAGATAAGTTTCCTTTAACAATCGTTTTTCCTTTATTTAAAATAATAATATCTCTACAATATTCTTCAACAACAGACATTTGATGGCTAGAAAGAATTATATATGTACCCTTTTCTATTAATTCATTAATAACACCTTTTATAATCTCTGTATTTACTGGATCTAAGCCACTAAATGGCTCATCAAGTATTAACAATTCTGGATTGTGTATAATAGAAATTATTAATTGTACTTTTTGCTGATTTCCTTTAGATAACTGCTCTGCAGGTTTATACATATATTCGTAAATATCTAATTTGTCGCACCAATACTCTATTGCTTTTTTAGCTTCATCATATTTCATTCCTTTTAATGTAGCAAAATACATTAATTGGTCAAATAATTTTGATTTTGGATAAATTCCTCTTTCCTCTGGTAAATATCCAAAATTAACATTTTCCCTTTTAACTTCTTTACCATTCCATGTAATCTTTCCAGAATCTTTATTTAAAATTCCAAGAATCATTCTTATAGTTGTTGTTTTTCCTGCACCATTAGAACCTAGTAATCCAAATACACCTGGCTTATCTAATGAAAATGAAATATTATCAACTACTTTTTTGCCTGAATAACTTTTACTTACATTTTCAACTTGTAATCCCAATTTCAAATACCTCCTTTATTTAACTAAATTCATTGTATCTCTTGCTATAACTAGTTCCTCATTAGTTGGTATTATATACGCTTTTATTTTTGAATTTGGAGTTGTTATTTCTCTTTCTTCTCCCTTTACGTTATTTGCAGTTTCATCAATTTCTACACCCATGAATTTTAGATAATCACACACAGATTTTCTTATATTCATTTGATTTTCTCCAATTCCGCCGGTAAACACTATTGCATCTACTCCGCCCATTACAACCGCATATTTTGCTATAAATTCTGCGACTGTTTTATTAAATATTTCTATTGCCAATTCTGCATTTTCATCATTTGAAGATGCACTTTCTATCTCTCTAAAATCTGGTGCCATGTGTGCTATTGCTGATATACCTGATTTCTTGTTTAAAATTGTGTTTGTTTGTTCTGGTGTTAAATTTTCTTTTTCCATTATATATGTTACTACAGATGGATCTAAATCTCCAGATCTTGTTACCATTGCAATTCCACCTAATGGACTAAGTCCCATACTTGTATCCACACATTTTCCACCTTGTACAGCACATAAGCTTGCTCCTTGTCCTAAATGACATGTTACTATTTTTAATTCTTCTATTTTTTTATTCATCAAATTTGCACATTTTTCAGAAACAAATTTATGACTTGTTCCATGTGCTCCATATTTTCTTATACGATATTTTTCATAATATTCATAAGGAATAGGATATAAATAACTACTCTTTGGCATTGTTTGGTGAAACGCTGTATCAAATACAGCTACCATTTTTACATTCGGCATTGCACTTTGACAAGCTTTTATTCCTAGCACTGCCGGTGGATTATGTAATGGTGCAAGTATAGCACATTCTTCTATTTGTTCTATAACTTTTGGCGTTATTAAAACAGATTTATCAAATATTTCTCCTCCGTGTACTATTCTATGTCCTACTGCATTTATTTCTTCTAGTGAATTGATTACTTTATGTTCACTATTAGTTAATTCACTTAATATGGTTTTTAACGCCTCATCGTGATTTTGTGCAGGTTTGTTAATTACATATTTTTCATTACCTATTTTATGTGTTAAAAAAGCCTCGTTTTCACCTATACGTTCATAATTTCCTTTTGCAATTACTTGTTCTGTTTCCATGTTTATTAATTGATATTTTAGTGAAGAACTTCCACAGTTTATAACTAAAATTTTCATATAATTTGCTCTCCTTTTTTCATATATATTTTTTTGGAACAATGAGGGCGTCGTTCCCTACATTGCGGGTCGATGTGGGCATCGACCCCTACAATTATTTTGGTATTTTAATAAAGAGGATAATGTATATTTATCCTCCTACAAATGCATTATTTAACTAAATTCATTGTTTCTCTTGCTATCATTAATTCTTCATTTGTTGGAACTATCCATACTTTTACTTTAGAATTTTTAGTAGAAATTTCTCTTTCTTCTCCTTTTACATTGTTTAGCTCTTTATCTAATTCTACTCCCATAAATCCTAAATAATTACATACTTCTTCTCTTGTTTCTGGTCCTCTTTCTCCAACACCGGCTGTAAATGTTATTACATCTACTCCATTCATTGTAACAGCATATTTTCCTATATATTGTGCTATTATATATGCATATTCTTTTAGTGTTAAAATAGCTCTTTCATTTCCAGCAGCAGCAGCTTCTTCAATGTCTCTGTTGTCTGGTGAAATTTCAGATATTCCATATATACCAGACTCTTTGTTTAATATTGTTTCCATCTTATCTGGTGATAAATTTTCTTTTTTCATTATATATGTTACAACAGATGGATCTAGGTCTCCACTTCTGCTACCCATTGCTATTCCACCTAATGGTGTTAATCCCATACTTGTATCTACACATTTTCCATTTTGTATAGCACATAAGCTTGCTCCTTGTCCTAAATGACAGTTTATTATTTTTAAATCTTCAACTGGTTTTCCTAAAAGTTCTGCAATTCTTAAAGAAACATATTTGTGGCTTGTTCCATGTGCTCCATATTTTCTTATTCCATATTTTTCGTAATATTTATATGGTATAGCATATAAATAATGTTCTTTTGGCATTGTTTGATGGAATGCTGTATCAAATACTACAACATTTGGTTTCCCTGGTAATTCTTTTTTACAAGCTTCAATTCCTTGTAAATGTGCTGGATTGTGTAATGGTGCAAATGTAATTGCATCTTCTATTCCTTTTTCAACTTCATCATCTACTATTACAGATTTTGTAAATTTTTCTCCACCATGTACAACTCTATGTCCAATGGCATTAATTTCGTCTAATGAAGATATTACACCATGTTCTTTATCTGTTAATTGTTCCATAACGAATTTTATTGCTTCATCATGATTTTGTACTGGATGTGTAAATTTAAATTTTTCTTCTCCTACCTTATGTGTTAAAAAAGATTCACCTATACCAATTCTTTCATAATTTCCTTTTGCCATAACACTTTCATCTTCCATATTTATTAATTGATATTTAAAAGATGAACTTCCACAGTTTAATACTAATATTTTCATAAATTTCTCTCCTTTTCTTGGGCATTCACCTGTATGTACAAGTACACCCATATTTGGTGCGATTAATGTATTATTTTTTATATTAAGCCCGAACAACAGCGGAATCCCTAAAAGTTCTCCCTGCGCTTGAGGGTTAATATAAAAAATAATACATTATATCGTTAGTTAATTAAAATTTATTGTTGTGCCTGTACAGCAGTTATTGCTACTACGCCAACTATATCTTCTGCACTACATCCTCTAGATAAATCATTAACCGGTTTTGCTATTCCTTGGCAAAGTGGTCCATAAGCTTCTGCTTTTCCTAATCTTTGTACTAATTTATATCCTATATTTCCTGCATCTAGATTAGGAAATATTAATGTATTTGCATGCCCTGCAACCGGACTTCCTTTTGCTTTCATTTCTCCAACTTCTTTTACTAATGCCGCATCTAATTGCAATTCTCCATCCACAAGCATTTCTGGTGCTTTTTCTTTTACTAATTTTGTTGCTTCAACAACTTTATCTACTAATTCTGATTTTGCACTTCCATAAGTAGAAAATGATAACATAGCAACTTTTGATTGTTTTCCTGTTAATTGTTCAAAGCTCCTTGCAGATGAAATTGCAATTTCTGAAAGTTCTTCACTATTTGGATTTATATTTAATCCACAATCTGAAAATACAAATACTCCATTTTCTCCATATTCGCAATTTGGAACACTCATTAAGAAAAATGCTGATACCAGTTTTGTTCCTGGTGCAGTTTTTAATATCTGTAGTGCTGGTCTTAAAGTATCTGCTGTTGAATGTGCAGCACCAGATACTAATCCATCTGCTTCCCCTGCTTTTACCATCATCATTCCAAAAAATACTGGATCCAGCATTAATTCTTTAGCTTGTTCTTCTGTCATTCCTTTTGCTTTTCTTAACTCGTAAAAAGCATTAGCATATTCTTCGTATTTTTCAGATTTCTTTGGATTTACTATTTTTGCTTTTGATATGTTTAAAGCATTTTCTTGTGCAATATTTAATACTTTTTCTTCTTCTCCTATTAATATAACCTTTGCAAAATCTTCCTCTCCTATTGTACTTGCTGCTTTTAATACTCTTATATCTGTTGCTTCTGGTAATATTATAGTTTTTATATTAGATTTTGCTTTTTTCTTCATATCTTCAATAAATGACATTCTCATTTCCTCCTGTTTGTTTATAGCAAGATTGATAAATTATTAACTTAAATATTATATACAAAAGTTTTCTAAATTACAACATTTTTAAGAAATTTTTATATGATTTTATTATTTTATTTAAAAGAAAAAGGTACTATCTATTTAGATAGTACCTTAAATTACTTAAACCATTTTCTTATCTCTTTACTATTTTTCGACGGACCAAAGCACCATAGTGTTAGCCATAAACGTTCCTATCCTCATTTCCTTAATACGAGTTGAACTAGGGGTATAGAATCGTATTTTGCCATTCAAAAATCCTGTTATGACAACTATAGAATTGCCTCTACTTTTAGGAAACAATTCATGCTTAAGCAGCGCTATAATTACTCCGCCCTCGGCAGTTTTATGGTAAGCATTTTGAAAGTCTGAAAGCCTTCTAACCTGCAAACCATGTGCCTCAAGTACAACATCAATAAAATGATGCCAAGTACCATTAGTGGTATGCCAATTACCGAACACTGCAACATCTCTGAGCGCCTCTAATGTTACATTTTCCCCAAAATATCGAAGCACTGAACAAGCTACAATAGGGAAAGAACCTGAAGTAGCCATAGTCCTATTCTTATCCTCAGGGCAAGGATAAGTAATTGACTCACACTTTGCGCTATTTTGATAAATAAGCGGTAAGCTCGTCTCGTTAATTGCCACAGGAGCTCTACAAGATAAGCTTGTCATTGTGTTCGTCTTAATAGACTCCTTGAGTTGAGAATAGATTTCGTCTGTTTTTTTCCGATAATCGGAATACTCATCAGGCGTCATTTCTCTCTCAATCTTGGGTGTGCCATCAGCATTCATACCGTAAGGAAAGTGCCACGAAACTAAGTTGTACATTTTTTTATCCTCCTTAAGAGATGATGGTTTTGTTTTGCAGTTACAACGCAAAACATAGTATACATAGCTATAAGCTACATTAGTTATTATAGCACTATATGTCAAACATTTCAATATATTTACATAATTGATTCAATTTTTGAATATATTTCACTATAATTTTTCTTTAAATTTAATGGTTTTAAATTTTTTCCAACCCATGCATGCACAGTTGTTCCTGTATTTATTATTTCGTTATTTCTATATACTTCATAGTAAAACTCTATTCTTGCTGGAGTTAATTTGCTTACAGATGTTCTTACGATTAATTCATCTTCATAATCTGCTGGTCTCTTATAATTAGATGTTAAAGAAACCAACGGCAACATAATTCCCATTTCTTCCATTTTAGAATATGTTAAATCAATTAATTTTATAAAATCGGTTCTAGCCAATTCATACCATATTGGATATACTGAATGATGAACTATACCCATCTTATCCGTTTCTGCATATCTTACTATTACTTTGCTTTCTGAATACATTTTGCTCCTCCTTATTTTTATTTGAATTGTATTGTATCATAATTTGTTATTTTCTTCAATTATTAAATTCTTACCCCTTCTATATGCAAATATCTTATTTTTTGAAAATCGTATGATAATATACTTCTTCCAAATGAATCAAAAGTATGTGTTGCAACAAAAGTATTTGATAAATTTTCAGGATAATTTTTAGCTACAATTACTAAAGTATGAGAAAATTGATTGCCATCAAAACTTAACTGTGCAATATCGCCTTCTTCTAATTTTTTTAAGTTACTATCTTTTGCATAAGGTCCAACACCACTATTATTTATTAAAAATTTATATAAATATTCCACACCACTCCATGATGGTGATTTGTCATTTCCATTATTATAGTACCATCCATACTTGTTATAATTCATAACTTCACTACCTGCAAAAATACATTGTGATGCAAAACTTGTGCAATCTCCTCCTACAGGATCAAAATTATAATATTTTGGATTTCTCAAGTATGCCCATTTTTTTGCATATTCAACCACTTTTTGCCTATTGTATAGTCTTTCTTTCATAAAAAACACCTCAATTTATTATATTAAAATAAATGAGGTGTGTACATTATTTTAAGCTATCTAATGCATCTTTTGTTATTTTATTCTTATCAAATTTATTTGTTAAAAATATTATTAATCCTGTTAAAATAAATGTAATTACATAAATAGCCACTACTAAGTGCCAATTAGCTTGTACAATATTATTTCCTGCCATTGTTGATGATATAACTGACGGAAATCTTGCAAAAGTTGATATAAGTATAAATTTTTTAAAACTTATTGGTAATAGTGCACCAATATAAGTTAATAAGTCCTTTGGAGTACCAGGTATTAAAAATAATATTGCTAAAATGTATTCAACAGTTTTTGGATTTTTAAACGCCTTACTATTTTCTATTTTATCAATTTTTTCTTTTTTAAAAAATTCATATATATACTTTTTTCCATATTTTTTAACTAATACATAAATAATTGTAGTTGTTACAAAAACAGAAGCAAATATAAAAATAGTTCCCCCTATAGTTCCATAGCACATTCCAGATAATATCTCTAGTGGTTCTCCTGGTAATATTACTAATGCAATTTGTGCTAATTGTAGTAAAAATAATACAATTATTCCTTTAATTCCTAATTCTTCTATTTTTTGTTTAAATTCTAGCTGCCCTTCTTGAGTTGAAATTTGTTTCATTAATGGCGTTAAATATATAATTATTGACACAAAAAGTATTATAACTAATAATAGTATAAATAATTTTAATATTTTCTTTTTCATTTATATCTCCTATTGTTCTTTATGAATGTTACATCTTTATATTATTTTAATCATTTTTTTCGTGTTTCGCAATAACATTTTGAATTACTTGTAATCCTAAAATAACTAATGCACCTATTATAAAGAATATTATACTAAATGTATCAAAAGTCATTGGAGCTTGTGGAACACTTAAAGTCGTTGGACCCATTACTATTGCATATAATGAACCTATCATTAATCCTAATATCGTATATATTGTTTGGCTCCTATATTTTTCTAGTGCTTTTTTAATTAATTTTATAATTAATAATATTCCTGTAATTACCCCTAAGCCAAATACAAATAAAACTGGCACATAATTTAAATTAAAGTGAAGTAATTCTTTTATTGCTGATATTATAGGGATATAAATACCAAATATTAATAATAGTGTAGATCCAGAAATTCCCGGCAATATCATTGCTGATATTGCTATCATTGCTGCAATAAATATGTATACTATTAAACCTATATTTAGGTTCATTATATCAACTGTTTTTTCTGAACCAGCCACTGGATTAAAATATGTAATTAAAGCAACAACTGCTATTCCTATTAGAGTAAATATTATATTTTTATATTTTCCCCTTAATTGCTCCTTTTCCTCTTTTACTATTAAAGGTATAGCTAAAATTATAAAGCCTATAAATAACGAACTTACGCTATATATGTGTTTTTCGAACACACTAGCTAATATTAATGAGGCTATTGCCATTCCAATAATCCAACCGCAAGCCCATTTTATTAAAAATTTAATAGCATCTTTCTTTTCATCTTTTTTACCATATATTACATTATTAAGTGAATTTACAAATTTATCATAAAACCCCATTATGAATGCTATTGTTCCGCCAGACACACCTGGTACGCTATCAGCTAAAGCCATACAAAATCCTCTAAACGCATTAATTATAAAATTCATGTTTTCCTCCTGAATATTGTAATTTTTATACTCATATAAAATACCATATATGTATTTTTTTGTAAATATTAAACGAAAAAAAATAATATTTGTATATGATAATTATTATCTTTCAGTATTTTTTTACTTGATAAAATTTCAAAAGTCTTTACTTTTTATTATACGTGTCAAAAATAGTTGTATTCTGCTTAAATAATTTATTATACTATCTTTCTTGTATAATTCAATGGTATTTAAAATAAAAAAATTATACTAACGTAAAAATATTTTTATTATTGACATAATTTAATTACCATAATATAATATATTATATTATTCCAAAAGAATTTTTACTTTATGAAGGAGGTTATAGCTTATGTTAAACAACAAGCTTTATCTGTCTGAATCATCTACGATGATGTTGAACGAGATGTTGATGGAAGTACGGGAGTATAATTTCCATACAGTAAATTTCCCTATTTTCCTATACTGTCTTCTCAGTGCCGAAATTGAAAATGGAGATAATCCATTAGACTCTTATCTGCTTCTTCAAAAAATTGATGAAGAAACCACTGAGGATGTACTTAGTGAGATGATTTTAGACATGCTTACCGAATCTTCCATACATAGTGGTATTAACCAGGAAGAGGATTTCACCATAGCGACTGAATTAGTATTTAAGGATTCGGAAAATGCTAATTTCTCAATTCTGGTTGATGATGTTGTTGCTAAAGTATATGCTGAATTGCTTAAGCTCGTTAATCAATTTAATATTAGTGAGATAGACATAATTCACTTTACTATAGCAATGTTTATGGCTGAAATCAAACAGTTTAAGGATTTCTTTGAGAAAATTAAATTTTCTTATAACAAAGCAAAAAAATATTTTTCTCCAGAGAAATTCTTACAAGTAGATAGTTTCATTCCACGTGAGTTATCTTCTTTTTTAGATATTCTAAATAATAAAGTTGACCCATCCATGCCATGTGAAATCTTGATGCGTGATGACGAAACTGAATCTCTTTGGAATATTATGCTAAAAAAGAATAAACGGAATGCTATCATTGTTGGTGAAGCTGGTGTAGGCAAAACCGCACTTGTCGAAAAAATCACCTATGACATCAATACTAAAAAGTGTCCTAAGGAATTCATTAATTTTAAGGTTATCTCTCTTGATATTAATGCACTTATTGCAGGTACATCTTTTAGAGGTGACGCTGAGGAGCGCATTATGCAACTTATTGATTTTCTTAAAGAAAATCATGATGTAATTCTTTTTATTGATGAAGTTCACACGATACTTGGTGCAGGCTCATGCCATGAAGGTGAGATGGACCTAGCCAATGCATTAAAACCTATTTTGGCACGTGGTGATACAATCGTTATTGGTTCTACAACCGTCAACGAGTATCAAAAGTATTTCCAAAAGGATGCTGCTCTTTCTAGACGATTTGAAAGAATTAACGTATCTGAGCCCATGTCAAAAGAAGTGTACTACATGATTAAAAATAAGTTAAAGGCCCTTTCTCAATTTCACGGCGTAAAGATTCAAAAAAGAATTGTTGAATATGCCATCATGATTGCTAGCTGCTTTGCTTTTGATAAGAAAAATCCTGATAAAACTCTGGATTTAATTGATAGAGCTATGGTATCAGCCAAAAGAGCTGGCAAAGAATATGTTGACAAAGAAGCAATTCTTAAGAATTTTGACATCTACTTTAAGAAATGGAACAATATGGACATTGACTCCAGAAAAGAAGTAGCCTATCACGAAGCTGGTCACTATATTGTTGGTAAAGCTTCTGGAAGACTTATTTCTCATAATTGGCTTGCAGTATCCATAATGCCTGCTGAAGAATACTTGGGTGTTACCGTTTATGAAATTGATGACACCAAAATGCCTTTTCTTAACATCGATTATTATATCGATAATATTGCATGTGATTTGGCAGGAAGAGTTGCTGAAAACATATTTAGGAACAGTTACACGTCCGGTGCAAGTATAGACCTATCTAAGGCAACTGAAACAGCATTTAACGTTGTAACTAAACTTGGTATGGGAAGTGATGCAATTAAAAATCGTATCTACCTCAATACTCAAGAGTTTCCGATGTTCTCAGAAAAAAGCACAGATACAATCAATGATGAGGTTAATAAACTCATAGATAAAGCTTTTCAGCGTGCTAGCGAATTGCTTAGGGAAAATAATGATATTCTTGAAGCAATTGTTAAGGCATTACTTGAAAAGCATATTATGAGTGAAGCTGAACTTGATAAAATCTGGAAAAAGGTTGTGAATAAACGTAATTCATAAGTTATACTAGCACAATAATTTGTGCACTTTCAATAAGGAGAGTCCATATGGACTCTCCTTTTCTATCATAATAAGACAATTTGGGCAGAGAAAATTGACCCAATTTTTTATATCTTTGCAACACATTCTTCATACGTTTTTTTCTTTACTTCTTCGTCAAATGCTAAGATATCATCTACTGAATTTAATTTTCTTTTTTCATACATATTCATTATTTTTTCTATTCCATTTGGTATGTCTGTGTATTTTATCTTTTTATTCAAAAATGCATCAACTAAAACTTCGTTTGCAGCATTTAAAACTACTTGATAACTATGTCCTTTTCTAATTGCTTCATAAGCTAATCTTAAGCATTTAAATTTATTTAAATCTGGCTTTTCAAAAGTTAAATCATGTATATCAAATAAATTTATTTTTTGTATTTGATTCTTCTCTAATCTAGTAGGATAATTTAGTGCATATGCTATTGGTATTTGCATAGCAGTTGGTCCTAAGCTTGCCATTATTGTTCCATCTTTATATTGTACCATTGAATGTACTATACTTTTTCTATGTACAACTACTTCAATCTGACTTGGATCTACATCAAATAACCATTTTGCTTCTATTATTTCAAATCCTTTATTCATCATTGTTGATGAGTCTATTGTAACTTTTGCTCCCATGCTCCATGTTGGATGATTTAAAGCTTGCTCCACTGTTATGCTATCATTTATTTCTTTATCAAAAAATGGTCCGCCTGATGCTGTTAATAATATTTTATCAATTTTATTAGTTTCTTCTCCCCTTAAGCATTGCATAATTGCACTATGTTCACTATCTACAGTAAGTAAAGTTGCATTATTTTCTTTTGCTGTTCTCATAATTAATTCTCCACCCGCAACTAATACTTCTTTATTTGCTAATGCTACAGTTTTTCCGTTTTTTATCATATTATAAGTAGGCTTTAGTCCAGCAATCCCAACTAACGCTGAAACAGAAATATCAAAATCAACTAATTGAGATATTTCTTCCATACCGGTATCTCCATAATATACATTTATGTCTTTAAATATAGCACTTATTCTATCTGCATTTTCTTTTGAAATTATATAAACATTCTGTGGCTTAAATTCTTCGATTTGCTTTATTAATTTTTCTACATTCTTTCCAGCAACTAAAGTTACTGCTTTAAACAAATTAGGATTTTCTCTTATTACATTTAATGTACTATCTCCAATTGAACCTGTAGAGCCAAATATTGCCACTCTTTTCATATTAATATACCTTTCTTTACTCTTTATTCATATATTCTCCTATTTAACAAAATAGTTATATATATTCATTAAATTGTTTTCATCTTTAAACTTGTTTTCCATAGGACACATTCCTGTTTTATCATTGTTTTGAATGAAATCTACCATATTTTTATATTCATAATTTATATTGTTTTCTTCTAAAACGGGTATAGCAAACTTACTTATAGTGTCTGCATATATTGAAGCTACATTAGCTACAGTTAAGATACTTCCTGCAACCTTTCCTATTACTTTATCTGCTATTGTTGCACCATTTAAACTATCTTTATTGTTTTTTAGTATAGCTACAATATCTTCCACTCTTCTATTGTAATACTCCTTGCATTCGCCATTTTTATATAGTACTACCAAGCTTGCACCTGTACTATATAGTTTTTCTTTTACAATTTCTATATTAGTCATTTTTTAATTTTAACCTTTCGTTCATAATTTTTGCTATTACAGGAACAAATGCTAATTGAATTATTATTCCTGGTATTCCAACTTTTATTGATTCTATTACTGAAATTCCATAAGTTTGTAATCCAATTAAATTAATAGATACAAATAGTACTCCTGCATATAGAAGTCTTCCTAAAATAATTGTTGCAATTAAAGAAATGTAACTATTGAATTTTTTATTAAATACACCTAATAAAACTGCATAAATAATAAGTTCTATTAACATATATGGTAGTCTTGCAAGTGTTGGCATTCCTGTTAATAAATAACTGCAAACTATTGAAGAACCTGCAACTACTGCAGCACTTGTAATGCCAAATGTTAATGCAGCTATTAATACTGCTATATGCATAGGTAAAAATGTTGCTCCTGCTGTACTTCCAGCTATTACATGAAATACTCTAGGTAAAGCTACACCTATCACACTTAATAAAGTTGTTCCAACTATATATTTAGCTTTTTTGCTTGATAATACATCTACTATCTTTTTATTTTTCTTTAAACCTTCTACTTTTTCCATTTTAAAAATCCTCCTAATCTATATTTATTAATTCATAATCTGTTGTTCCAATGCCTAATTCTTCTGCGTGTTCAACTGTTCTTATACCGTGTTGTCCTTCAATTCTTTTTATTAATCTTTCTTTTCCTGCATCTTCTGAATTGTATATCATATCTAAACATGCTTTATCACAAGCTACTGGGTCAACTGATGCTGCTATTCCTATGTCTGCCATACATGGTGGCTCAGGATTTCCATTGCAATCACAATCTATAGAAATATTATTTATAACATTTATATAAACTATGTTTCCTTTCATATAATCTATAACAGATTCATCTGCTTCTGCCATTGACTCTAAGAAATGGTCTTGTTTTGGTAAGTTATCCCATAATTCATCTGGTACTCTAGTTTTTCCTGCTGTATGAATCCATGCCTTTCCTGCTGATGAACTTACACCTATTGACATATTTTTAAGTGCACCTCCAAAGCCTCCCATTTGGTGTCCTTTAAAATGTGATAACATAAGCATTGAATCGTAATTTGCTAAATGTGCACCTACATAATTTTCTTTTAAATGTAAGCCATTTCTTACTGGTATTGCCATATCTCCTTCTTCATCCATTATATCTACCTTTGCTATATCCATAAAGCCATGTTCTTTTATTGCTTTCCAATGTTCTTCTGTTGTGTTTCTTCTTCCTGCATAAGCTGTGTTGCACTCTACAATTGTTCCATTTAGTTTATTTACTAAATCTTTAATTAAATTTGGGTTTAAAAAATTATGCCCTCCTGGTTCTCCTGTTGAAATCTTTACTGCAACTTTACCCGTTAATTCCTTTCCAACTGCTTCGTAAATTTTAATTAAACTTTCTGGTGTTATACTTGTTGTAAAATAAACTTTTGATTTTTCCATAAAAATCCATCCTTTCTTCATATATTTTTTATCCTTTCTGTTCTTAACATTTCAGCAATTTTCGTTATAGCCATATTAATATGAGTTTCTTCAATAACCGTTTCTTCTACATCATATATATTAGTACTCATTAAATTCTTCATATTAATCTCATTACTTAATTGTTATTTCAGTTGCATTTTATCATAAGATTTAAAAAAAAGAAAGTGCTTTTTTTAACACTTTCAAATTAAGTTTTATGCACCTCTTTTACGTCCCCAAGGTGCATAAGGAGAAGCTACTTTTCTTATTGCATAGGAGAAATCGTTAGATTTTTCCGGAGCAACAAGGTTAAGTTTCCTTGATTCGTGCATGTTTGCGAAGCAAAATGCACATATGGCGAAGCCACTTTTCTTATTGCATAGGAGAAATCACTTTTCTTATTTTATATGAAAAATATTTTTTATTTTATTTAAAAATCTTGCAAAAATATTTTCATTAACTTTAGCTGGTAAATTTTGAGTATTAATTTCTTGACTTCTATTTTCTACTCTCTTATTAAAATTTATATCTATATTATATTTGTTTCTTAATTCTTCTTGATAAATATTTTCATTATACTGTAAAACTTTTTTTAGATTTTCTTTTTCAGTTTCCGTTGCAAAATAGTCTCTAAACAAAACTAAAATTGTAGAGTTAGCTTCTCTTGATATGTTTTGTTGTTTTAAATCCTTCGTAGTATCAATTTGGAACTTATATTCATTGTCTTTATTTTGTTCAAAAAAGTCAATTACATCATTTGGAATTTTAGCATATTCTTTATATGGCAACAATTTTAAACATTCCAATACTTCTACATATGCTCTCGCATAACGAACACTAACCATTTACTCTTCTCCTTTTTCGTTTTCTTGTGTATTTTCTCCTTTGTTTATCTCTCTACTCATAACATCTTCTGCTTCGTTAAAGGATTCCTGTGTAGCCAAATTTTTATTATCAGTTGAAAGTGCACCTTTTATTAAATTCCTAATTGTTTTTGCCTTTTCAGATTGTTGAGTTTCATTTATTTGTTCTTCAGTAAGTGTTTCTTCTGGTTCTACTTCTTTTCTGTATTGTAAGTTCTCTTTAATTGATTTTAAATAAGCAAAACAACTTTTTTCATCTACATTTTCTTTACCAATGCAAATATTTTGTAAATTTTCTTTGATTTTAGAAAGTTCTTCTTTTTCTGAATCTGTTATAAATCCATCATTCTCTAATTCATCTAAATTAAATGTAACTCCTTTTTTTCTCACACTGTGATCTAATTTTATTATTGCTTTCTTTTCTATTTGTCTTATTCTCTCACTGATTACATTAAATTCTTTTCCAACACTTTCTAAATCATTAGGCAATCCCTCTCTTGTTAAATCATATCTTCTTTCTATTATTTTCTTTTCTCTTTCTGTTAATTCGCTTAGTGCTTCTTTAAGTAACTCACTTGAATATACTATTAATCCATCATTATAGATGCTTTTGCTATTAGCCACTATTTCTTTTATCAACTTGTCATATCCTAAGTTATTATTAGCATCTACATCAATAGTATCTTTTATTATTAACTTTGCTATATCAATATCAAATTCATTTTCCAATTTACCACTCATATATAAGCTACCAAAATTTTCCATAGTCCCATAATTTGATATTATGTATTCTGTCTGCATTTCTGTTTTACCATATTTTTTTGCTAATTCTTCTATTCTCTTTGGATATCCAAATACTCCTCTAATATTTCCTTCTTTGCATTTTTCAATTTGCTCTTTTTCAAGTTTATTTTGTAATTTTCTAGCTCTTACATACTCATAATACTTTTGCATTTTTTCATATTCTGCCAGTATTTGTTGGTATTCTTCATCTGTTTTTGAATACTCTTTTAAAATTTCACTTGGAACACTAGGTGACATTCTAGCCTTTGGATATTTTGCATTCCATTCAACTAAAGCATTAATTTTTTCATCTATTGTCGAATCAAATTGCCTTTCTAAAATACCTAAATTTTCTAATCTATCTAGTTGTTCTTCTGTAGGATTTATAATAATTTTTTCACTATTTTCTCTATTTAATGCACTCCTAATTTGTATAGCCCAAGCTCCTATTGGATAACCTTCAAATATAGTATTTCCTACCAATTCATCTCCTGTTAGTGAAAATTTTTCAAATATTTGTATTTTTTCTTCTAGTGATATTTTTTTCCTTTGAGATAATTCCTCTATTTTTTTTGCAATTTCCCTAAATTCTTTTGTTTTATCGAATATTGAGATTTTGCTTATTTTTGCTTCTTTTGTTTTTTCTTTTCCTTCATTGCCCTTGTATTCCTTCATTTTTTCTACAAAATCTTCTATTATTTTACAAGAGTCAAAATTATTTACTAAATCTAGCACAACAGGTTTTTTGTCTCCTCCAACTGTTAGAGCTCTACCCAATTGTTGAGTATATATTGTAGGAGAAAATGTTGGTCTCATCATAACTACACCATCTAAGCCATTTACATGGTATCCCTCATTAAGCATATCTACTGCATATAATAATTTTAATGTATTATCATCAGTATCTTGTTCAAATTCTGTCAATATTTTATCAGCTTCTTTTATTTTAGATGAAACAGCTCTAACTGTTATGTTAGGATTTACCTTTCCAAACATTTTTTGTGCTTGCTCTATCTTTTCATTCATATCTTCTATATTTCTGCAAAATACAATATACTTCCCATTTTGGTTTTGCATATGTTTAGAAAATAACTCTGGTAAATTTTGTGTATTTTCATCTAGCTTTTCTTTTAAACCATTAAATAAATTTTGTGCTTGTTCTTTCCTTTCTTTATCTTTTATTTTATCTATATTTAATTGCATATCTTCTAATTGTTTATCATAGCCATATAATGTACTCACATATGTTGCTTCTGGAAGTATTCCTCTTTCCATTGCTTCTTCTAATGACATTTCTGATACTACATTATTCTCAAACAACTCATCTGCCATATCTCTTAATCCATCGAAATATCTTAATGGTGTTGCTGACAATCCTAATATATTTGCATTTGCATTACTATTAATTAATCTTTCAACACCTTTTCCCCATTCTGGTGCACCACAATGATGGAACTCGTCTAAAATAATTATATCAGCACTTAATTTTCCTATTTCTTCATCTGACAAAGTCATTAATTTTTGATAAGTTATTCTTTTAAGTTTAGGGAAATCCTCCATCGTCATTCCCTCTGCAAAAATATTCTTTTTTACATCATGCAATATTGCATTTGATGGTGCTACATATACTGCATTTTTTTCATTATTTTCTTCTAAAAGTTTTAGTGCAATAAACATCTTCCCTGTACCTGTTGGATGTATTACAGCAACTTTATTTGTTTCTTGCATTTTATCAGTAACTTTTTTATATGTTTCTAAATTATGTGGTTTTAATTCAATACTCAATTTATATCACCTCAAATATGCTTTTTAACTACATTATTATAACATAAAATACCCTAAAACCGGGTATTATGAAAAAATTTAATATAAAATTAATATTATTGTAATATTTTTGAAATGTTTTATGCCCATTGGAAACATCCAATGGGCATTTTTATCATTTTCTTATTCTACTTTAATTCTAATAAATTCACTACTTCACAATGGCTTGTATAAGGGAACATATCTACAGGTTGAACTTGCTTTAATACGTATTTTTCTTCTAGCAATTTTATATCTCTGGCTAAGGTTGCAGGATTACAACTTACATAAACAATCTTTTTTGGCATTACCTTTAACAAGGTTTCAATCGTTATATTATCGCAACCTTTTCTTGGAGGATCAATAAAAGCAACATCTGCAGATATCTTTCTTTTTTCTATTAAGTCTGGTAATACTTTTTCCACTTCTCCTGCAAAAAATTCAGCATTATTAACATTGTTAAATCTTGCATTTTCTTTTGCATCTTCTATTGCTTGTTCTACAGCCTCTATTCCATATACATACTTTACCTTATCTGATGCAAATATTCCAATTGTTCCTATTCCACAATATAAATCAAATACTGTTTCATTTCCTGTTAAATTAGCATATTCTATGGCTTTATTGTACAATACTTCTGTTTGAACTGGATTTACTTGATAAAATGATAATGGAGAAATTTTAAATTTATATTTTCCTAAAATATCGTAAATATATCCTTCTCCATATATTATTTTGTTTTCACTACCTAATATAACATTTGTATTTTTTGTATTATAATTTTTTACTATGGTTTTGATTTCTGTATATTTACTTGTTAGTTTTTTTATAAATTCATCTTCATTATTGAAATTATCATTATTTACTACAAGTGTTACCATAATTTCATTGGTTTTTCTGCCAATTCTTATAACTATATGTCTTAAAGTTCCTTTACCAGTTGCTTCATTATATGGTTTTATATTATTTTCTACTGTAAAATTAAATATATATTTTGCTATATCAGAACATTTTTCATTTTGGATATAGCAATTTTCTTTAGTTTCAATTATGTTATGAGTTCTTTGTGAATATATACCCATAATAGGCTTATTTTCTTTATCTAGTCCTACTGGATATTGTAATTTATTTCTGTAATACAAAGGATTTTCCATTCCGATTGTATTGTTAACCTCTACTTCTCTATGCAATTCTTTGTATAAGCAATTCTCTACTATATTCTTTTTTATGTTTAAAGTTTCCTCATAAGAAATATGTCTTAATGTACAGCCTCCACATTTTGAAAAAGTTTTGCAATCTACATTTATTCTATTTGGGGAAGAACTTATTATCTCTAATATCTTTCCATAAGCAAATGATTTTGCTACCTTTAAAATTAATATCTTTACCTTTTCACCTTTAATTGCTCCTTGAATAAATATCGTAAAATCATTTATTTTAGCAATTCCCTCTCCATTATATCCATTATCTATTATATTTACAACATATTCTTGATTTTTTTGTATCTCCATAAAATCTCCTATTCAAGTGCACATTTTTTACGTCTTCAATGTGCAATTTATTATCCATCTTTTATTACTTGAAATATTTTTATATAAGATTCATTTTAATTAAAATATCTTCTAAATATTCATTTTTGTCAATAAATATAACATTTTTTATATTATATTCTTTTATTTTAGGATACCATAAAGTAACTTTATCCTTAATTCTTTGGGCCCATTCTTCAGTATTTCCTCTATCTATACATCTCTTTTTTAGAATGTCGCCAGAATCTAACTTAGGATAAACTAAATAATAGTCAATATCATTCTTATTGAAATACTCTAATACTTCCCAATGCATCGATGTTAAAACTATATCATATTTATCTCTAGCTTTTAATATGGCATTAATATAGTTTTGCGGAAATTCTTCATTTGCTATTCTTTCTTTTTTTCCTTTATTATTTTCTATTTCTTTAAAAGTCATTTTATTTTTATAAATCCATTGATATAGACTTGATTCTAAATCTATTATATTATCATATTTTTTTGCTAAAGTAGTTTTACCTAATCCTGTAAACCCAGCTACAATAATTCCCTTTTTCATAGTTTCTCCATCAATACAAATTACAATTTATTTTGATATATTATATTAAATTTTCTAATATTTTTCAATAACATAGTTATTTTTAGTATAATAAAAGGCTGTAAAATTGAATTTTAACTGCTATGACGTATTTTTTATAATATGCATATTGGGAACGTAAAAAATGTGAAAATTAGTGAATAATGAAAAATGAATAGTGAATGGTGAATAGTACATAAGTGCTCTTATCTACTATTTTTCAACCATTCACTATTAACTCTTCACTATTCACTTTTCACTGCGACCGCTAGGTCGCACTTATGGTGCGGATGAGAGGACTTGCCATAGGCCGCGTCGTAAAAACAATCCAAAGGGATTGTTTTTGTTCACTTTCGGTGCTCTTGCAAGCCCCAAAAGCTGAACCACTCCTTTTCAATTCCTCTCATTTTATTAATTATTCTATAAAAATAGTTTTCTAAAAAAATAAACTTAGTCATATAAACTAAGTTTGGTGCGGATGAGAGGACTTGAACCCCCACGTCAAAGACACTAGATCCTAAGTCTAGCGCGTCTGCCAGTTTCGCCACATCCGCATATTTTGTATTGACAATATCTATATTAGCACATTTTATTGTGCTATGTCAATACAAAAGTTTTACTTTTATGATTTTGTTATCTCTATTATTTCATCAACCGTTTTATCTATATCTATGTTTTCTACTGTAAAATCCGCAATTTCTTTTGCTTTTTTAAATTTTTCTTTATCTATTTTTAAACGTGTTGCTATACTCTCCTCTGTATCTCCTCTTTGTTTCATTCTATTTATTCTTTCTTGTTCGTTTACGTATACATATATAGTTATTATATTTACATTTTGCATATTTAATTCTTTTGCTCTATTTTTTATATCCTTTACTGAAT
Organism: uncultured Clostridia bacterium; assembly: GCA_947629555.1. Taxonomy (GTDB): domain Bacteria; phylum Bacillota; class Clostridia; order TANB77; family CAG-508; genus CAKPQL01. The sequence goes on from CANRED010000004.1 coordinate 28,036, forward strand.
CTACAATGGAAATGCATACAACATTGTCTTTTAAAGAATTAGTAGATATTCCATAATATTCATTGTTGAATTCTGCTCGTTGTAATAATTCTCCATTTTCCCACATTTTATTAAATTCGTCTTTGCTTATAAATTTGTATTCGTTTGTGCTTTCTTCGTTGTCTCTTGGTTTTCTTGTTGTGTGATTTATTGCTTTTTCAAAACCTTTTTCCACTAGTTTATTTAGTATTGTAGTTTTTCCTGAACCACTTTCCCCTATTAATATTATCATTTTTTCTCCTTTTATATCATTTTTTCCACGGGACGGGTTGCATAGTATGCAACCCCTACACTATTCTTCACAGATTTTTGCATTTTCTTGACCAACTATTTCTTGTATTTGTTGCAATAAATCATTTTGATAGAATATTCCTCCTGCCGGTTTTTCTTCCGCTTGATTTACTATTATAACTTGTAAATTATTATTGTCTCCATTAAAGAATTTTAATAGTCCTCTTAATTTATTTTTTTCTTCCTCATTAAGGTTTGTTATATCTATTTTTAATGCCTTTTTTGTTTGTTTTTTTAATTCTCTTATATTATTTGCAACTATTTTTACATCTTCGTCTTCTCTTATGCTAAGTCTTCCTTCTACTAAAACTATGTTGTCTTGCATTAACAAATTAGATGATTTATTATAGCAACTGTCAAATACAATTACTTCACATGTTCCATATAAATCTTCTATTGTTACAAATGCCATTATTGTGTTATTTTTTGTATATTTTTTCTTTACAGATGTTACAATTCCCGCATATTTTACTATCTGTCCATCTTTTTCTAATTTATTTTCTTCCATCAACTCTGCCATTTGAATTGTGTTTATATTGGTTTGTGCTTCTATTTCTTCTCTCATTTTGTTTAGTGGATGACCAGATATATATATACCAAGCATTTCTTTTTCCATTGATAAAAGTTCTTTATCATTAAATTCTTTCATTTCTGTAAAGTTATATTTTATATCGTCTAATTTTTGCTCCTCTATTTGCAAATCAAACATTGTAACCTGTCCTGCTAAACTTTTCTTTGATGAAGTGTTTATTGTATCTAATATTCCCTCAAAAGATGCAAGTAAAGTACTTCTAGTTTGTCCGAATTCGTCAAATGCACCTGCCTTTATTAGTGATTCAATACATTTTTTATTAACAGTTTCTGACTGTATTCTTTCGCAGAAATCTGTAAAACTTGTGTAATCGCCATTATTCTTTCTTTCTTCTACAATAGCATCTACCGCATTTACACCAACGTTTTTAACACTGCCTAAACCAAATCTTATTTGATTTCCATATACTGCAAATTTTGTGTAACTTTTATTTATACTTGGTTTTAGTATTTCTATTCCTAGTTTTCTACATTCATCTATATATATTGGTACTTTATCCAAATTGCCTAAAAAGCTATTTAAAGTTGCTGCCATAAATTCTGCTGGATAATATGCTTTTAAGTATGCAGTCCTATATGATACAACTGCATAAGCTGCTGCATGTGATTTGTTAAAAGCATATTTTGCAAATTCTGCCATTTCATCAAATATTTTATTAGCATCTGCTTCACTTATACCATTTCTAACGCAACCCGGTATTATTACATTTCCCTGCTCATCTGTTTGACCATGTATAAAATATTCTCTTTCTTTTGCCATAACATCTAGTTTTTTCTTTCCCATTGCTCTTCTTACTAAGTCTGCTCTACCTAAAGAATATCCTGCTAAATCTCTTACTATTTGCATAACCTGCTCTTGGTATACCATACAGCCATAAGTTACATTTAATATTGGCTCTAACGCTGGATGAGTATATTCTGCATGTTCTGGGTCTAATTTATTTTTTATATATCTTGGAATTTGATCCATAGGTCCTGGTCTATATAATGAAACTCCTGCAATTATATCCTCTAAACTATCTGGCTTTAATTCCTTCATAAAGTTTGTCATTCCAGCACTTTCAAATTGGAATATTCCGCAAGTTTTTCCTTCTGCCCATAGTTTATACACGTTAGGATCATTCATATCTTTATCAAATTCTACATCTATATTTCTGCACTTCTTTACAAATTTTATTGCATCTGATATTACTGTTAGTGTTCTTAAGCCTAAAAAGTCCATTTTTAATAAACCTAGTTCTTCAAGTATTGTCATTGTATATTGAGTTGATATAGATGTATCGTTTAAATAAAGCGGTACGTAACTTACAACTGGGTCTTTTGTTATAACTACACCACAAGCATGAGTTGATGCTTGCCTTGGCATTCCTTCCAATCCCATAGCTACATCTAATACTTTTTTAGTTGTTTCATCTGTATCATATAATTCTTTTAGTTCTCTATTTTGCTCTAATGCTTTTTGTATTGTAATGTGTAACTCAAATGGTATCATTTTAGCCAATTTATCTGTTTCAGCATAAGGAACATCCAATGCTCTTCCAACATCTCTTATAACCATTCTTGCGGCCATTGTTCCAAAAGTTATAATTTGTGATACATGGTCTGCACCGTATTTTCTTGCAACATAATCTATAACTTCTTGTCTTCTTTCATAGCAAAAGTCTACGTCAAAGTCTGGCATACTTATTCTTTCAGGATTTAAAAATCTTTCAAACAGTAAATTATATTTTATTGGATCTATATCTGTAATTCCAATTACATAAGCCGCTATTGAGCCTGCACCAGAGCCACGACCTGGCCCTACTGATATGTTTTGAGATTTTGCCCAATTTATAAAGTCCCAAACAATAAGGTAATAATCCACATATCCCATTTTTTCTATAACAGATATTTCATACTCTAATCTATCTAAAATTTCTTTTGATGGATTTTCTCCATAACGCCTTATTAGTCCATCGTTACATAATTTTCTAAAATATTCTGCATGGGTTTTATATTCTGGTGGTACATCATAATTAGGTAATTTTGTTACACCAAATTCAAATTCTACATTACATTGTTCTGCAATTTTAACTGTATTTTCTATTACTTCTGGTAAATTTTTAAAATACTCACTCATTTCTTCTGGTGACTTTACATAGAATTCGTCTACTGTCATTCTCATTCTATCTTCATCACTCATTTTTTTACCAGTTTGAATACATAATAGTACTTCATGATTATATGCATCTTCTTTTTTTAAATAATGGCAATCATTTGTTGCAACTAATGGTATATCTAATTCTCTACCTATTTCTATCAATTTTTGATTTGCTAAAACTTGTTCTCTCATACCATTTGGTTGTAATTCTAAATAGTAATCTTCGCCAAAAACGTCTTTAAACCACTTAGCAATTTCTTTTGCTTTTTGCATATCTCCTTTTAATATTTCTTTGTTTACATTTCCAGCCAAACAAGCACTTAACGCTATTATTCCTTCATGATATTTTTCTAATATTTCAAAATCTATTCTAGGTTTATAGTAAAAGCCTTCTGTAAATCCCATAGAAACTAGTTTAGTCAAGTTTTTGTAACCTTCATTATTTTTGGCAAGCAATATTAAATGTGCTGGATGATTATCTATATTTGCCTCTTTTTGAAATCTGCTTCTTGGAGCAACATATACCTCACATCCTATAATAGGTTTTATTCCTTGTTTTTTACATTCTTTATAAAATTCTATTGCACCAAACATAACTCCATGGTCTGTAATTGCAATAGAATCCATTCCTAATTCTTTTGTTCTTGCAACTAAATCTTTTATTCTATTAGCTCCATCTAGTAAGCTATACTCTGTATGGACATGTAAATGCACAAAATTTGACATATATTTCTCACCTTTAATAAATTATTGTAATATTTATATCATAAATTATAAAAAAAGAAAAGGGCAAGCCTTTCCTTTTTTATTATATATATTATATATAATAATTCATTGCAATATAAAATTGCAATATAATACGGTAATTATAATACGGTTATATATCATTTTTTTAATGAACGAATGTGGGGACCGACAAATTAGAGGCTATTGCAGAAATTACGAAAGTAAATTTCGGCATATAGCCTCTTATGCAGCCCCGGAGTGAATTAAAAAAATTATATATAACCGTATAAATGTAACTATATAAATGTAACTGTATAAAAGTATATCTCATTCTTGCATAACCTCATCAATCACACTTGCTAAATATTTCATACTTCCTAAGCATTGCTCCATTGTATTAGCTGTTGCTCCTACTTCTATAATTAATGCTCCTTTAGATAAGTTTTGATTATATCTTGCTGTGCTTAAATTTATTGGCCTAAAAAGCCCCGGATATAACTCATTTCCTTTTGCCTGTAGCTTTACTGCAAATTTTAAATTTTCTCTCCAATTAGGATGTTCTAACCCTCCTGCATCTGTTCCTACAACTATCATTAATTGAGCAACTACCTCATCATTTATTTTTACAGTAGGTCCATAATCACTTCCGCTTCCCACCGCATCTCTATGTAAATCTATAATTAACTGTGCAGTGCTATTAGTTAAAATATTTTTTACTGTTCTCATGGAATTGTCATAAGATCCAGAATATGAAGGATAATCATGTAAAGTTGTATCATGTATTACATTATATGCTCTATTTTTTAAATGATTTTCTAATTCTGTTCCAACTCTAGTTACATTATAGTTTAAATCTGTTGTTCTATAATTCCCTGTCATTTGATAATTAAAACCTTCGCTTGGTGTGTAGCTCTCACATGCATGAGTATGAAATATTATTATATTCTGTTTATCTTCTAAAGTAATATCTGGAACTAACATGTCTGCAGTTAATTCATAACCAGATTTATTCTTTATTTCTACACTTTCATAAGAATTTGTATAACTTGCCTTTATATTTTTTTCATCTATAACTTGTGTTACAATATTATCTGGAATTTCACTATTTACTACATTATTTCCTTCATCATTCACAATATTATTATCTTCTACAGCTATATTATCTATATCATCTGTTTTATTTGCAACTATTCTATTTTTTGCATTTAATTGTGAATCTAGAATATTACCTACAAAAGAATTATTAAATATTGTATTTCCTGAACTATTTGAATTATTTAAATATCTTGCACTTGCAATTGTTGTATCAATACTTTTTAAAAATGAATTAGAGTATATTTGTTCTGTAACTTTTTGTACACTACTTTCTAGTGTCTCTCTTTTTTTTAATGTTATTTGTTTTATCAATACTGCTATTATTACTATTATAATAACTGCAATCATGTATTTTAATATTCTTTTTCCATCTACAACTGTAACATTGAACATATATATCTCCTTATACAAAAAGTGTTTTACTATATATATATTCAGTTACATAATGTTTTATTCTTATTATATTAATCTTTTTAGTTCATCTAGGTTTTGTTTATAAAATTCAAATGCATCTTCATAAGGTTTTTTACTTTCCAAATCAACATCTACCATTTTTAATAAATCTACAGATTTTTTTGTGCACCCTTGTTTTAGCATATTTATATATTTTTCTACAAATCCATTTTCATTAGATAGAATTTTTTTAGCAATAGCTATTGCAGCAGATATTCCTGTTGCATATTTATACACATAAAAACAGCTATAAAAATGTGGAATTCTTGCCCATTCATATTTTATTTCTTCGTCTACTATTACATTATCTCCAAAATATTTTTTATTTAATTCTAGATATATATCACATAATCTTTCGGATGTTAATTGTTCATCGTTTTCTATCTTTTCATGAACGATTTTTTCAAATTCAGCAAACATTGTTTGTCTTATTAAAGTTGCTCTTAATTTGTCTAATTCAGCATTTATTAATGCTGCTTTTTTATAATTATCTTTTTCGTTATTAATTAAATATTGTCCTAATATAATTTCATTTACAGTTGATGCGACCTCTGCTACCATTATAGTATAATTTGCATCTAATACGTTTTGGTTTGTATTTGAATAATATGAATGCATTGCATGACCTAATTCGTGTGCAATAGTGCTTATATCTTCTTCTTGATTTGTAAAATTTGTTAATACATAAGGATGTACACCATATACTCCTAAGCTATATGCTCCACCCATTTTATTTTTCTCTTCGAATACATCTATCCAATTATTATTAAATGCTACTTTTAGCATATTTTGATATTCTTCACCCATTGGTTTTAGCGCGTCTAATACAACCTTTGTTGCATCAATGTATTCTACATTTTCTTTTTTAGGTTTTAATTTATTGTAGTATATGTCATACATATGTAATTCACCTTTTCCTAATAGCTGTTTTTTGCATGCCATATACTCATGATTTATATTCATTTTTTCATTTACTACCTCAACCAAAGCATTGTATACATTTATTGTAGCATCATCATTTTTTACGGCATTTTCAAGAGAAGATGAATATTTTCTAAGTTTACTTTTTATTACACTTTCTTTTACTCTTGCAATATACATTTCTGTTATTGTATTTATATGTTTTTTATATAATGAATACATTGATTCAAATGCTTGTTTTCTTATGTTAGGATTACTATCTTGCATGTATTTAGTATAAGTAGCTTGCGTCAACTCTAACTCATTTCCATTATCATCTATTATCTTAGGAAATTCAAATTCAGTATTTGTGAATATGTCATAAGAACTTTCACTTGCGCCAAATACTTCTGAAAAGGTAGCAAGTAGACTTTCTGCCTCTTCGCTTAATACATGTTCTTTATTTTCTAATATGTCTTCTATTGATTTTTTATATCTTACTAAATTAGCATTCTTATTTAAATAGTCTTTTAATGTATTTTCATCAATCTTTGTTATTTCTGGCACTATAAAAGAGGTTGTTGTAGATATATCTGTTCCAACCTTTTCTGCCATTTTATACAATTCAGTATTTTTACTATCTGCCATATTTTGATGGTATTTTAGCATGCAATATGAATAAAATTTTTCATATATTTCTAATATATTTTCATATATTTTATAGCACTCATATATATTATTAGAATCTTTGGCAAGAGTACCTTTATATTGTTCTATTTTATTTAATAAATTATAAATTTCATTTTTTGCTTTTTCTAAATCTTTTTCATTTTCATAGATATCTTTTAAATTCCATTTATATTTGTTATCCATACAATCCTCCTATATAGGCAGACTTAGATGCCTGCCCCTTGTATAACTATTCACTATTCATTCTTCACTATTAACTATTCACTAATATTTCTTGGGTAATGTCTTTGTAGAGCGGGTCGTCGAGACGCCGACCCCCTACAGTTTGCAATATGTTTTTTCCATGTTGAAAATCTATTATAAATCTTATCATAATAAACATATTTTATCAACCATTATTTTCCAAATATTCTTAATATTTGAACTCCTACAGACTGCCATGCAGGCGCTGTATATCTATGTTTAACATTTTTATCTTCTACTGCTTTTATATATTTTTTTATTATTGAATTATATGGTTTCATTTCTATAAAATTCCACAACATTTCTTCGTTTTTCCTTATTTCGTTTTCTTGATTTGCAAAATATGATTTTTCCTGCATCCAAGTATATTTTTTCTCATTATTTTCTTTATTAAATCCAGTAGCATAAGCACCGTGGTTCTATCATACCCACTTGTATATTTGCACCTTTTAATTTTTTCATTTCTTTTCTTAAACATGTTGCAAATCCTTCTATAGCAAATTTTGATGCACAGTATGGAGATAAAAATGCAAATGGTATTCTTCCTACTAAAGAAGACATAAATATTATTCTTCCTTTTTTCTTTTCATTAATCATCTTTTTGAGTGCTACTTGAACTGTTTCTATATTACAAAATACATTTGTTTCAAATACTCTTCTTATTCTATCTACATCAATATCTGCAACAGAGCCAGAATCTCCAATAGCAGCATTGCAAATTAAAACATCAATATTATAATTTAAAAGTTTTTCTCTATCATCTTTATTTAATATATCTAACTTAAAAGACTCCAAGTCAATATTATTTGTTTTGGCTATTTCTACTAAATCTTGTATTTCATTTTCATATTGCACTGTTGCATATACTTTATGTCCTCTTTTTGCAAGTTCTATGGATGCTTGCTTTCCAAGTCCAGTACCTGCTCCTGTTATTAATATTGTCTTTTTCATGTCATCACCTCTAGTTAGTATATATATTTTTTTGGTTTTGATACTTATAAAATATTGAAAAATTGCTTATTTTATGATATATTATATATGCTAATCTTTAGCATATTCCATTGGCCTATGATACTAATGTAGAAAGGATGAGAAATATGGGATAGTTTACAGGCGTGATGAAGCTCTCCAAAAGTTAGACCTCTTTCTTCAGAAATTAACTGATGCGATTTTGTCAGGGAAATTGGATACTTATTTATATAAGGATTTTTCACTGATAATGGAAATTATTGAACATGTAAAAACAATAATTTACCTAATTAACGCAGATAGCAGAATTGATTTTGTTGAATTTTATTCTGACTCAAGTGAGATAATCCCAGATAAAATTAATACAAACAAACTGCTTCATCAATATTTTCCTGGAGGGAAATTGTTTTGGAACTTATTCAACTCATTGTAAACAAAATAGCCGAAACATGTATGTGTTTTGGCTATTTTCTATATATTGAAAAAATTAGCAAAATGTGCTATAATATAATTACTTTCGGTGAAAACCGTAAATATATTTTGAAAGGATGAACAAATTATGGCAAAGACAGCAATTAGTATTGAGACATCTAGCTTTGAAAATATCAAAGCTAACTACTCCAGCCGTGAAACCGCATCTACTTCTTTCACTCTTACAAGAGAAGAAAGTTTGGACAGACTTGAGACCCTTATGCGGATGATGATTTCTATCTTTGATAAGATAAAATCTAACGATACGTTTGAGGCCTCAAATGAAACGGAGAAAAAAATTTACAGTAATAAAGACTTCAGTTTAGAAATTGTCTATACTATAGAATCTTTTATTAAACTGTTACGCTTTTCTACTGTAGGGCAAATCATGTGGCACTTTGACTTTGATATGCCTCTTTACTCTGAGGATTATATCCTCCATCTTCGTTTTCCTGGCGGTTTTAAGTTCTGGCGTGAATTTTATTTTTCTCATCCAGAAGATAAAATTCAGTAACCTTTCCCCCCACATACTATGTATGTGGGGGCTTTCTTTTATATAATAGAAAAAGATGGACTTATGAAAAAGTCCATCTCTCTTAATTTTAGTTTATTCTAAACCATATTTTTTCTTAAATTTATCTACTATACCACCTGTTGTATTTTGTTTTAAGTTACCTGTCCAATATGGATGACATTTTGAACATATATCAACTTTTAAATCTGTTTTTGTAGAACCAACTTCTAACACGTTACCACATGCACATGTTATTGTTGTTTTGTTATATTCTGGATGTAATCCTTCTTTCATTGTGCAATTCACCTCTTCCTTTCATTATTAAAAAACGTCATTTATTATAATATCATATATTTTTTTATATTTCAAGTATTATTTTCTATTTTTTCTCTTCATCAACAACTTTTACATAATCATCAACTGTGCTAATTATTTCATCTTCAAATGACACTTTTCTTACTATCTTAGATGTTATATTGAATAAACAAGCTATAATTGTTATTAGTAATGCAATTTTTTTCCAATATTTAGCTAACATAATTTTTCTCCTATCATTTATAAATATTTCTACATAATATAATTATACTATTTTTTATTAATTTGTCAATGTATTTTTATCGTATATACATATTTATGTAACTTTTGCCTATACTATTTTTAGTAATATATTGGAGGTTTGTAATTTTTTATGAAAAAATTTAAAACATTATTCTTAATTTTATGTACTTGTCTATTTGTTTTATGTGGCTGTAGCAGTTCTGATAATCAAAATTCTTCTAATGCAGGAAAAACATCTTATTCTACCTCTGCCCCAAAAAAAGAAACAGAAATTTCTTCATTTACTACAGATATTTTAGATCAAACTCCTAATAGAGTAGATAATATCGCTTTAACCTGTAGCAAAATTAATGGTATTATTGTTAAACAAGGAGAAACTTTTTCATTTTGCAACACTGTGGGAAAAGTTAGTTCTGATACGGGATACAAAGAAGCTGATGTTTTAGATGCTGAAGGTAAGCCTTTTAAGGGCTATGGCGGTGGAAATTGTCAAGTTAGTAGTACTTTATATAATGCAGTTTTAGAAATTCAAAACCTTGAAATTGTTGAACGTCATGAACATAGTAAACGTGTTTATTATGTTGAAAAAGATAAAGATGCCGCAGTAGATTCTAGTAGTAATTTAGATTTTAAATTTAAAAATAATTCTGAAAACGATATAAAAATTTATGCAAGTAATACAGATAAAGATATAACTATAAGGCTCATGAAATTAGAGTAAATTTTTACCCATATATAAATTTAGTAATCAAAATTTATTTCTTATATGCAAATATGCAAAATATAATACAAAAATTGAACATCCGCTTCTACTCGTTTTAACTGCCATTACCGGTATTATCGTAACAATATACTTTAACGGGTTGATGTGGGCATCGACCCCTACAGACTTTCACCGCGTTTAAGGATGTGGCAAATTTTTGTATTATATTTTGCATTATGTTATATTATCTAAGCAAATTAAACCATTTTTCAAATAAATGACTACTATTATTTAGAAATCCCATTTGTTTTATTTCTTTTTGCGCTATAATATTAATTTTTGCTAATTCTTGGTTGTCTAATTTAAAAACCACTTCTCCTATTACTTGCCCAGACTGTACAGGTGCAGAAATTTTGTCTGGTATATTTATTTCTTGTGTAATGCTTTTTTCTTGCCCTCTTTTTATCAATACACCCGCATCACTTTCAAATAGTACAGGAAGAGAATCTTCCACACCCTTTTCTACTAATACTGTCTTTACAACATCTCCACTATTTCCAAGCTTTTTATAAGAATAATTGCTAAATCCATAATCTAATAGTTTTTTTGCTTCGTTAAATCTTATTTGACTTGTTGGTCCCTTCATTATTACCGCAATTAAACTTAAATCGTCTCGTGTTGCAGATGCTGATAGATTAAATAAAGCAATAGAAGTTGAGCCTGTTTTCAAGCCTGTTATTCCATCATAATTTCTTATTAATTTGTTTGTATTTACTAATTCAGATTGACCATCTCTTAAAGAATCCATCCATATAGTTGTATAATTTGTTATTGTAGGATGTTTAGTTAATAGTTCTCTCGACATTAATGCAATATCATAGCTAGATGTTACATGCCCATCTTCGTCTATACCATGGCAATTTTTAAAGGTTGTATCATTCATTCCTAATTGCTTTGCCTTTTCATTCATTCTTACTACAAATTGTTCTTCAGTTCCTGCTAAATATTCTGCCATTGCTACTGTACAGTCATTTGCAGATACTACACATATTGCTTTTAACATTTCATTAACAGTTAATTCTTCTCTTGTATCTAGCCAAATCTGTGAGCCACCCATTTTAGAAGCATTTTCACTACATGGAATTTTTGTTTCAAGTGTTATTTGACCACTATCTAATGCTTCCATAATTAATAACAAAGTCATTACTTTTGTCACACTAGCAGGTCGTAACTGTTCATGCATATTGTGGTCATACAAAACCTTACCTGTACTCTGCTCTATTAATACCGCACTACCTGATTCTAAGTTTAAGAAATTTCCTGTTTCATTTGTATTTGCATTCGTTAGCATTGTTTCATCATAATTAGACCATATAAATTCTATTGCATACACATTTGTATAACCAATTAATATTGAAAAAAATAAAAACACAGATAATATTTTCATTAATAATTTATTCATCTATAACCTCCGTTTTTTACTTAGTTTTAAATTATTAAATATTATTCGTGTTTTTATTTTTTATTACAAAATTCCTTTTCCATTCATTTCATTAATTTATAAAAAATTATATATTTATTTTTAATTTTGTATCAACTATTCTTTTTAACTTTTTATTTTCTTTCTTTTCTAATTTTTCATCATCTAATAAAATGCTTTCTGCAAGGCTTTGAGCTTCTTTTAGTATTGGCATATCCTCAAATAAGTTAGCAATTTTAAATTCCGGTATACCATGTTGTTTGGTTCCAAAAAATTCTCCAGATCCTCTTAATTCCAAATCCTTTTCAGATATAACAAATCCATCATTTGTTTTTGTCATTACTTTCATACGCTCTCTTACTACTTCTGAATTTCCTTGATATTTTAATATACAATATGATTGATATTCTCCTCTTCCTACTCTACCTCTTAACTGATGTAATTGTGCAAGTCCAAACCTTTCTGCATTTTCTATTATCATTATGCTTGCATTAGGTACGTTTACACCAACCTCAATTACAGTTGTAGAAATTAATATATCAATATTTCCATTTTTGAATTCATTCATTATTTCGTCTTTCTCTTTTGGTCTTAGTTTTCCATGTATATACTCTACTCTATAGTCTTTAAATACTTCATTTTTATATTTTTCAGATAATTCCATTACAGACTTTGCATTTATTTCTTCATTTTCTTCAACTAAAGGGCAAACAATATATGCTTGTCTTCCTTCATCTATCTGCTTTTTTACAAAATTATTTACTCTATCTGACATTTGTTTTGTTACTGCAAATGTATCAATCTTTTTTCTGTTTGGTGGTAATTCATCTATTATAGATATATCCAAATCTCCATATAGTATTAATGCTAATGTTCTAGGTATAGGTGTAGCAGTCATAACTAAAGTATCTGGATTATTGCCCTTTTCTGATAAAGTTTTTCTCTGTCTTACACCAAACCTGTGTTGTTCATCTGTTACCACTAATCCTAAATTTTTATAAACTACATTTTCTTCTAACAAGGCATGTGTTCCAATTAAAATATCAATTTCTCCCAATTTTAATTTTTCTAATATTTCTTCTTTTTTCTTTTTAGTAATACCACTTACCAACAATTCACATTTTATACCTTCGTTTTTCAATATTGAATTAAAACTCTCTAAGTGTTGCTTTGCAAGTATCGCTGTTGGAGCCATTATTGTTGCTTGATATCCACATTTTACTGCTTTATATGCACAAATCAGAGCCACAATAGTTTTACCAGAGCCCACGTCACCTTGAAGTAATCTATTCATTGCCTTATTTGATTCCATATCTGAGTTGATTTCTTTTAAAACTTTTTTTTGCGCATTAGTTAATTCAAATGGTAATTTTTTTATCAAATCAGCCATTTTAACCTCTTTTGAAAATTCAACTCCATCATTACTTGTTGCATACTTGTTTTTTAAATTTAATAAAGTTAATTGCATTGTAAACAATTCTTCAAATACTAGTCTTTTTCGTGCTAAATTATAATCTTCAAAAGATTTTGGAAAATGTATGCTTTGTATTGCTTTATTTATATCATATAAATTGTATTTTTCTATAATGTAGTCTGGTAAAACCTCTTCTAATTCATTTTCTACTTGTTTTAAACCATTATAAATTATTTGTCTAATTACATTTTGAGATAATTCATAAGTTAATGGATATATTGGTATAATTTTCCCTGTATTTTTGCTAATTCCGTTCTTCATCAAATACAGGAGCATTCATTTCAATTTTTCCTATAGTTCTATTTACCTTGCCATAGAACATATATGAATTACCTAATTTAAATCTTGTTTTTAAATAAGATTGATTATACCAAGTTATTTGGCAAGTTCCTGTATCATCTCTTACTATTAATTTATATAAAGTAAGGCCTTTTCTAATTCGTATTTCTGCCATTTTAGATACGCATATAGCATTTATTAATACAGTTTCTCCATTTACTAACTCAGTAATTTTTTTGGGCTTACTTCTGTCTTCATGTTGTCTTGGGAAATACATAAGCAAATCTTTTAAAGTGTATATTCCAAGTTTATTTAAAAGTTTTACACGATTTGGTCCTACACCCTTTACAAATTTTACGTCATCTGTTAACTCCACTTTTCCTCCTTTTAATTTATGTATAAACTATTTTGCACTATATATTTTTCTATTTCTTTTGAAATTAAATTAGAAACATCTTCACCATTTTTTATTTTTTCTCTTGCTACGCTAGAACTAATTTGTTGGTATTTATTATTATGAATTACAGTATAATTATCTGAATGTCCTTTTATAAGACTATTTTCTTCAAGTATTGATTTAAAATCATCCTCTTTTCGCTCTATTATTATATATTTATAGCTTGTTACTAATTTAATATAATCTTTCCAACTCGTTATCTTTTCTAAATTGTCTGATCCCATTATGTAATAAATATCATCATTTGCATATTGTTTTTTTATAATTTCAAATATATCTATTGCATATACCTTTGTTAATTGATTATCTTCTATATTTGATACTTCTAATTTTTCATTTAAATCACACATTATTTTTAACATATTGTATCTATGCTTAAATGCAATTAAATCTTGTTTTTTATAGAAATCTCCGATTGGTACAAATATCAATTTATCTAATTTACATTCGTGAATTATCTGTTTAGCTAAATTTATATGTGCATTAGTTGGAGGATTAAAACTACCTCCAAAAAAACCTATTTTACTCATTACTTCTCCTACATAAAAAATATATATTATAATATCATAATTTTTTAATTTTGTACAAGAAAAAATGTATTATTTACCACACTTTCTTTTGCTATTTTTCTTGACTACAAGCAAAATATAGGATATTATATATTATTATCGATATACTAATTAAAAGGAGAATTTTATTTTATGTTATGTTCAGTATGCAAAAAGAATGTTGCAGTTATTTTTACAAATAAAAAAGTTGGAGATAAAAATGAGCTTGAAGGCTTATGCTATAAATGTGCAAAAGAAAAAGGTATAAATCCTCTTGAAGTTTTAGCTAAACAAGCTAATCTTTCTGAAGAAGAATTAGAAGATATGTCTAGCCAATTTGAAAATATGTTTAATGATATGTCTGATTCATTAAATTTAGATGATATAAATATAGAAGATCTTACATCTGAATCTGAAGATGATATACCTATAAAATCTTTTATTGCTAATATATTTGGTGGAAATAAACAAAGTAATAGTTCTGCTAATTCATCAGAAGATTCAAGCAAAAAAAGAGTAAAAACAGAAAAAAAGCCAAAAGAAAAGAAAAAGAGTTTCTTAGATATTTATGGCACTAATTTAACAAACAAAGCAAGAAACAATGAATTAGATGAAGTAATTGGTAGAGATAGAGAAATACAAAGAATTATACAAATTTTAAATAGACGTGCAAAAAACAATCCTTGCTTAATTGGTGAACCTGGTGTTGGAAAAACCGCCATTGCTCAAGGTTTAGCTATTAAAATTGCAAATAAAAAAGTACCTGCAAAATTATTGAATAAGGAAGTTTATTTATTAGATATGACTGCTATTATTGCTGGTACGCAATTTAGGGGTCAATTTGAAGGAAGAATGAAATCAATTATTGATGAATGCAAAAGTGCAGGCAATATAATACTTGTTATTGATGAAATTCACAACATTATAGGTGCTGGAGATGCAGAACATTCCATGAATGCTGCAAATATTTTAAAACCTTCCCTATCTAATGGAGAAATTCAATTAATTGGTACTACTACTTTAAAAGAATATAGAAAATATATTGAAAAGGATTCTGCTTTAGAAAGAAGATTTCAACCAGTACTTGTTGAAGAGCCTTCTATTTCTGATACAATAGAAATTTTAAAAGGTATTAAAAAATACTATGAGGAATTTCATAAAGTTCGTATTTCTAATCATGTTATTGAACAAACTGTTAAAATGTCTGAAAAATATATACATGACAGATTTTTGCCTGATAAAGCAATAGATATTTTGGATGAGGCATGCTCAAGAATTAATTTAAATAACAAAGAATTATATGAGTTAGAATTGCTAAAAAATAGATTAGCAGATATTCAAGCAGAAAAAGAAGAAGCTGTTTCAACAGACTCTATTGAAGATTATCAAAAAGCTGCTAATTTAAAAACTGAAGAATGTAGTCTTTTAGAAAAAATAGATGCATTAAATAAGAAACTAGTTTTAACAAATCTTACTGTTCAAGATATTGCTGAAGTAATAGAAAATACAACTAAAATTCCAGTTAAAAAAATTACAGAAGCAGAAACTGAAAAATTATTAAACTTAGAAACAAATCTTCATAAAAGAATTATTGGTCAAGATGCAGCTGTAGAAGCGGTATCTCGTGCAATTAGAAGAAACAGAGCCGGACTTGGAAGTACTAAACGTCCCCCATCTTTCATATTTGTTGGTCCAACTGGTGTTGGTAAAACAGAGCTTGCAAAAACTTTAGCATATGAAATGTTTGGAGATGAAAACTCTATCATTAGAGTAGATATGTCTGAATATATGGAAAGTCACTCTACATCTAAGCTTATTGGTTCTCCTCCTGGATATGTTGGATATGATGATGCTGGTCAATTAACAGAAAAGGTAAAAAGAAAACCTTATTCTATTATATTACTTGATGAAATTGAAAAAGCACATCCAGATGTATTTAATATTTTATTACAAATATTAGATGATGGTAGGCTTACAGATGCCCAAGGAAATACTATAAGTTTTGAAAATACAATTATAATCATGACTTCTAATGCTGGTTCTAATTTAAATAACAATTCTATTGGTTTTGGAAAGCAAACTATGGATAAAGGAAAAATAGAATCTGCTCTAAAAGAAATATTTAGACCTGAATTTTTAAACAGAGTTGATGAGATTGTTGTATTTGATAGTTTAACAAAAGAACAATTACTACAAATTATAGATTTATTATTAAATGACACACGAAATGCATTGCTAGACAAAGATATTACTTTACAAATAAGCGATGCTACAAAACAATATATTTTAGATAAAGGTATAGACTTAAAATATGGTGCAAGACCTTTAAGAAGAGCAATACAAAGATATATTGAAGACGAAATTTCTGATATGATATTAAGATCAGAATTAGTTGGTGGTCAAACAATTTCTGTAGATGTTGAAAATGATAATTTAAAATTTGATGTAATTTAATTTATGGAGGTAATATTAATATGCTAAAACATATTCCAAATATACTTACTATTATGCGATTTATACTAATACCATTTATTATACTATATGCAATACAAGATAATTATATTGCTGTTGCATTAATTTTAACACTATCTGGTATTACTGATGTTCTTGATGGAAGCATTGCTAGAAAGTATAACTTTATAACAGATTTTGGAAGACTTATAGACCCTTTAGCAGATAAATGCACTCAAATTTCTGTTTTAGTTGTTTTATGTATAAAAAATATAATTCCTCGTTGGATTATATTTGTAGTAATTATAAAAGAACTATTATCAGTAATTGGAGCAATCGTACTTTATGGTAAACAATTAGTTACATCAAGTAAATGGTTTCGGAAAACTTGCAACAGTTACGTTTTACTTAGCCATATTATCATCTATGATAATTAGACAATTTAACTTAAATTATAATTTTGATTTATATATTTACTATATAGCAGTTACATTAACAATATTCTCATTTGCAATGTATGTAAGGTTATATATAACACATAAATTTATACCAAGAAGTAATTAAAATATCATTATAACCAAATTTTGTTGTGGAATAAATTTATCATTAAATAATATTATTAAAAAAATGTATATATTTTTTCAAGACGAACGAATGTGGGGACCGACAAATTACTGGCTGTAGAAGAAATTACGAAAGTAAATTTCGGCCTACAGCCAGTTATGCAGCCCCGGAGTGAGCCGTAGAAAAAATATATACATTTTTTAATGTTTTATATAATTTTTTCTTCCAAAAGGTCACATATTTCTTAATCTTCCTACAATTTCAACTAAATTATCAACCAAATAATCCACATCATCTTTTGTATTCTCATCTCCAAAAGTAATTCTAAGCGCTCCATGTGCAATTTCATGAGGTAATCCTATTGCCACTAATACATGTGATGGATTTAGTGATCCTGTGCTACATGCAGATCCACTAGAAGCACATATTCCTTTCATATCTAAATTTAATAGTAATGCCTCTCCTTCAATATATTTAAAAGATATATTCGCATTTCCAGGTAATCTATTATTTCTATCTCCATTTACTTTAATTTCTGGTATTCTATCTTCTACTTGTGAAATATAGTAATCTCTTAAATCTGTTAACTTTTTATTATATTCATCTATATTTTTATATGCCAACTCTATTGCCTTGCCTAACCCAACAATTCCCGCTACATTTTCTGTACCCGCTCTTTTATTTTTCTCCTGATGTCCACCATCTTGTAATTTATTAAAATCTATTCCTTCTCTTACATATAATGCACCAACACCTTTTGGTCCATAAAATTTATGTGCAGACATAGATAATAAGTCTATTCCTAACTTTTTTACATTTATTTTTACATTACCAACTGCTTGAACTGCATCTGTATGAAAATATATTTGCTTAGCCTTCGCAATTTCTCCAATTTCTTTTATTGGTTGAATTGTACCAATTTCGTTATTAGCAAACATTATACTTATTAATATAGTTTTATCTGTTATTGCATTTTTTAGGTCTTCTAGACTTACTATTCCATTTTCATCCACATTTAAATACGTTACTACAAATCCTTCTTTTTCCAAGCTTTTACATGTATTTAAAATTGCTGGATGCTCAATTTTACTTGTTATTATATGATTACCCTTACTTTTATTTGCATAAGCAATTCCTTTTATTGCTAAATTATCACTTTCACTTCCGCACCCTGTAAAATATACTTCTTTTGGAGAACATCCAATAGCATTTGCAACTTGCTCTCTTGCATTTTCTATAGCTTTCTTTGATTGTCTTCCTAAACTATACATAGATGATGCATTACCATAATTTATAGAAAAATATGGCAACATTTCTTTTAATACTTCTTCCTTAACTGCAGTAGTTGCAGCATGATCAAAATATCGTATAAGCATTTTTATCCCCACTCTCAATTTTATCTCTATATATTTTTATGCATTATACTTATTTTTATTAATCTTTTTAAAAGAAAAAGACGTAAGAATTAATCTTACGTCTGATGCAAACATTGCTTTATCTTGAATACATTATTTTTGTGTAATCCGGAAAAGCATTATCTTCTAACTTGACATTGCTACCATGAAATACGGCTTTATTAAGTTGTCTTGTTGAAGCTTTGTTTTGAAGGAAAGCTTCTTCTTCAACTAAGCATAGACTTTTAGGAAAATAAACCATATCAAAATTATTCCCCAAAAATGCTCCTTCACCGATTTTTTGAAGATTTTCAGAAAATTTAACTTTACTGAGCTTTTTACAAAGACCAAATGCATATTTTTCAATCGCTTCCATTCCGATAGGAAATTCTATCGATTTAAGCTCTGTACATTGAAAAAAAGCAAATTTTTCGATTTTTTTTAAACTATTAGGAAGTTTAATTTCTTTTAGCACACTTTCATGTGCAAAAGCCCATTTGTCAATTTCTTCAATACCTTCTGGAATTGCCAAACTAAAAAACTGTAACTCTTTAAACTCTTTAACCATTTTAGAGTTAATTATCGTAACATCATCCTCTATTTCAAAGAAAAAATCTTCTGATACGAAATTTGAGTTAACCCGTGTGCCTGTAATGAATTTTGACATAATAAGTCCTCCTCATGATTACTTTAATGTATTGCTTTGTTTGCAATATAAAAATTGCTATACAGTATTATATAGCAATTTTTATGTAAAGTCAAATTCACTTTATCTTTTATTTATATTAGCACTATGCCTAAAACAATTAAGCCAACTATTACTCTATAAAAAGCAAATGCCTTAAAACTCCCTTTTTTCAAATATTCCATTAAGAATTTAATTACTAATATCCCTACTAAGAAACTAACTAATACTCCTATTAAAAACTCAAATGTAAATTCAAAATCTGCAAATTTTAACAATGTTGCGCCTAAAACTATTGGTGCTGAAAGCATAAATGAAAATTTAGCAGTTGATTCTCTATCTACTCCCATTGCTCTTCCCATTGTCATTGTTACTCCTGAACGTGAAACTCCTGGGATAAAAGCTAATGCTTGTGATATTCCTATTATGAAAGTTTGTTTTAATGTAAGTTTTTCATAGTTTGTAGTTGATTTTGATTTTTTATCAACTATGTAAAGTATCAATCCCATGCAAATTAGGGCTATTGCTATAACTACTGGATTTTCTGAAAAACTTTCTTTATACTGTTCTGAAAAATGGTCTAATAGAAATCCTATAATTCCACCTGGTATTGTTGCTAATACTATGTACCAAAACATAGTGCCATTTCTGTTCTTTTCTTTTTTTACTGCAGTTTTATATCCGCCCTTTATTAACTCTATCCAATCTTTAAAGAAAAATATTCCTATTGCTAATAATGTACCAAAATGTAAAGCAACATCAAATGCTTCTGGTATTGACCAATTAAATATCCATGGTATTAAAAATAAGTGAGCAGAACTAGAAATTGGTAATAATTCTGTTAAACCCTGTACTGTTCCTAATATTATCGCTTGAAATACTGTCATTTTATTTTCTCCCCTGTTTTTTATTTATTAAAAAATTATATATTCATTTCCTTAAATATATTGTATATTGTTTCTTTTAAGAATTCTGCTGATGTTAGTGGTGCTACTTTACCTGGTAATGCTAATGCCCAAATTGTTTTTATTCCTTTTTTATTTGCTGCATCTCTATCTACTCCTCCAGGATTTGAAGCTAAATCTATTATTAAGCAGTCCTTCTTTACTTTATCTAATCTATTACTATCCAATACTATAGATGGAATTGTATTTATTATAACATCATAATCTCCTATACTATCGTCCAAAGAATTTAGATGAATTGGATTATATCCATAAGCTTTTATCCATGCTATATCTGATTCTTTTCTTGCTTCACAAGATACTCTAGCTCCTATTCCATTTAACATCTTTGATAATATTTTTCCTACTCTTCCAAAGCCTAATACCAATACATTGCTTCCATGTATAGTTGAAAGTGTTTCTTGCATTGCAATTTGTATTGCACCTTCTGCTGTTGATATTGTGTTTAATACTGATAATTCCTCTCTTGTCATTAAATCGATGACTTCTATATTTTTATTTTCTACTAATTTTAAAGTATCTTCACTTATGCTACCTGCTATAAACTTTTTTCCGTCAAGTTTTAAAAATAAATCTTCTATTGATATATTTTCTTTACTAAATGGTGTATTAATATCTACTTTGTTACTTGATAAAGGTATTGGTCCTATAACAATATCGCTTTCAGCTATTGCATCTACTATATTGTTGTGTTGTATAACATCTTTATACTGATTTAAACTTTCTGCTTTCTCTAATGCATAAGTATGTACTGTGTAGCCATCATTTACTAATATTTCTACTAATTTTACAATTCTTAAATCTCCACCTATTACACACAAATTTTTATTCATACAAAAATCACTTTCCTTTCTAAATATATAATAATATCTCTATAGATACTGTTGTTTATCGTTTGTATCGACTTCCTTTTTCTGTTCTTGTGTTTGTTGCTTTTCTTTAAAACTACGTTTTATTTCATTAACACTTAAGCTTTTTGTTAGTTCATACACATTATTTAAATGATTTATTGCTGTTTCTTCTTTTACATCCAACTTGTTTTCTTTATTTGTTTCTTCCAATACATTAATTGGTAAATTTATATATTGTTTTATAATTAAAAACATCGGCTCGTTTTTTACTATTTCAATATATTTTCCATCTAATTCAATAGCTTTATTTACAAATGTAATTGCTTTATCTCTTTCATTTTTAATCATATATATTTTGGCTAATTCATAATATGCATCTGCTTCTAACTCTCCCATTAATGCTTTTGCAAAGTACTCTTCAGCTAACTCTATATCTCTATATAACAAAGATATTTTACCTAAACAATAATATCCATTGTGTAATTCATGATTAATTTCAGCAGCTTTATCATAATATTCTTTTGCACTTTGAAAATCATTAAGCATAGTATATACTAATCCTAAATTATAATATAATTCATAGTTATTAGGATTATATCTTATTGCTGATGCATATACACTCGCAGCTTCCTTATATTTTTGCTGCTCGCATAATATCTCTCCTAAGAGATTAGTTGCCTCTAAATATTCTGGTTTATTGTTTAATACATTATTTAATATTTCAACTGCTTCATCTTTTCGTTTTAAATCATTCAATAAATATGAAACTTTGTATTGCGTATTATAATCATTTTTATCTAATTCGATAACTTTATTATATTCATCAATTGCTTTTCTAATTCCACCTTCTTTTTCATATATTTCTGCTAGCAATTTATGTGTTTTTACACTATTAGGATATATAGTTATAGAATTTATTAAATACTCTTTAGCTTTTTTAGTATTATTTAATAAAATAAAAGTTTTACTAATTAATATATTTAAGTTATTAGAAACATTTATTCCTTTCTTCTCTAATGCAATTACCAGTATAGGAATTATAATCGCTAATAAATACATTATTACTCGTATTACTATACCATTCCATATTCCAAACAAAATTGATATAAAATTTATTGCAATTCCTATAGCTTCTGTAACTAATACTATAAGATATGTAGTATCGTTTTTCTTTATTAATTTTAATATAAAAATGTTTGTAAATAAGGAGAAAGCTATTAAGTTAAATAATATCTTTTCTATCATAACTTTTAACCTCTTATTTATTAAATTTTTCTTTATATTTTTCTAAACATTTTTCTATTATTTTCTCTGCATCTTCTCTTCCTAAAATTTTCTCTACCATTGTCTGTTTTCCCTCTAATTGTTTATACACTTCAAAGAAATGCATTATTTCTGCAGATATATGGTTTGGTATTTCTGTAATATCATGATAGCAATTTAAAAATGGATCTTTTTTTGCTACTGCAATTATTTTTTCATCATGCTCGTCCCCATCTATCATTTTAATAACACCTATCGGATAGCATTCAACTAAAGTTAAGGATTCTATATTTTCTTGGCATAAAACTAAAACATCTAATGGATCATTATCATCTGCGTAAGTTTTAGGAATAAATCCATAATTTGCTGGATAATGAGTTGCCGTATATAATACTCTGTCTAATTTTAACATTCCTGTTTCTTTATCTAATTCATATTTATTTTTTCCACCTTTGGTTATTTCTATTACTGCTATGAAATCATCTTTTTGTACTCTTTCTTCTCTTATATCATGCCAAATATTCATTGTACATTCCTCCTTAATAATATTAGATATATTTTATTCCAAATTTTACTAAAAGTCCATAGTTTATACAAAAAAAGTCCATAAAAATGGACTTTTTGTCTAGTATATGGATTATTTTTGTTATTAATTTTTTTGTGTTAGATTAATATTAATTTTACTGTTAATTCTTTTCATAATTATTTAAATATGTCTATCTAAAAGTCTGCCTTTATTGTTTACTCTATATCTTGGATCATCTAAATCTCTAGGAATTTGCTTATCATATTTTACATTACTTGCCATACTATGTCTAAATTCACTACTTTTTTCTGTATATTTATTATAATCTTTATAATTATTTTTTTCTTCGTTCGCTAAATCTATATCTAATTCTTTTTTATCTGGTTCTGCAAAAAAATTTTTAATAGCATTTTTTATTCTGCTCCATAAAGATGGTTTATTTCTTGTCTCGATTAACTTAACATCTTCTTGTGAATTTATTGATAATACTTTTGGTATCTTTACTGGTCTTGGTGAAGATGTATATCCTTTTATTGCCTTTTTCATTTTTGCATTTTTATCTAAATTTAATGTATTTATATCAGTTATATCCATCTTAGGTTTCATAGATGGATATACAAGCTCATCTTTTAAAGGTGCTATAACAATATTTTTTTCTAAAATTTTATTTTTCTTTTCCTCTAACTCTGTAAGTATTGCTTTTAATTTTTTTATACGCTCATCCTGTTCCTTCATGCGTGCTTCATGTTCTTTCAAATATTCTTCTTTTTCTTTTGCAAGTCTTTCCTGTTCTTTTACCTTTTGTGTAAAAGAATCTACAAACCTACCGTCTTTATTCTTATACGATACTCTGCTATAGTAAGTTGAGTTTACTGATTGTTTAAAATTATTTTTTGCACTTGATGAAGAATTTATTTTTTCCACTTTTTCCATATATTAATAATCCTTTCATAAAACTTACATATATATTATACCATTATATTCCTATTTATGTCAATTATGTTTCCTCGTACAGTAAGTAGACGCTAGGCGTTTATTAGTAGTTGCTTTAATATTTTTCTTTATCAGCTTGTTTTTTCTTTGGTTTTAATTCATTTATGTCAGTTCGTTTTATTGAAGGTATAATATTTTTTACTGAAATTTTTTCAGTTTCAATATTACTCACACTTTGCTGTTTTTTCTCGTGTTCTCTTAGTTCTTCATATTCCTGCATTTCTAGTTTTAAAGTTTCTTTAAAGCTATATTTTTTATCTTTATTTCTTGGTTCGTTGCTCTCCTTCTTTATTCCTGTTGTTTCATTAATTTTAGATATTTTTTCCATCACATTCCCCTTTTTTAACTTAATAATTTTAATTATATTCTAATTACTTTATTTTATCCTTTATTTTTACTAATATATTTAGAGCATCTATTGGCGTTAATTCATTCAAGTTTATTTTATCTATTTCATGTGCAACCTCTGCAATTTTATAATTGTACATATCTAATTGGCCAGATACTTCTTTTTTGTTCTCTTTTTCTACATTTTTACTTTTTCTTTCCAAAGACATTAATATTTCTTTTGCTCTCGATACTGTTTCTTGAGGTACACCTGCAAGTTTTGCTACATGTATTCCATAACTTTCGTCTGTTCCACCTCTTAATATTTTTCTTAAGAATATAACGTCTTCTCCTTTTTCTTTTACTGCAATAGAATAATTTTTAACTCCTTCAATTTTTTCCTCTAATTGTGTAAGTTCATGGTAGTGAGTTGCAAATAAAGTTTTTGCGCCACACTTTTCTTTATTTGCTATATATTCAACAACTGCCCAAGCAATAGATAATCCATCATAAGTTGAAGTACCTCTTCCTATTTCGTCTAATATTATTAAACTTTTTCTTGTAGCATTTTGTAAAATTGATGCAACTTCCATCATTTCTACCATAAAAGTACTTTGACCCATACTTAAATCGTCTGATGCTCCAACCCTTGTAAATACCTTATCTACTACACCAATTCTTGCATAACTTGCAGGTACAAATGAGCCAATTTGCGCCATTATTGTAATTAATGCAACTTGTCTCATATAAGTAGATTTTCCTGCCATATTAGGTCCTGTTATGATAGATAATCTGTCATCACCTTGATTTAAATATGTATCGTTTTCTACAAAGCTTCCTGTTGGTAACATTTTTGCTATTACAGGATGTTTACCATCTTTTATATCAATTTCTCCGCTATCATCTACTATTGGTTTTACATATCCGTTATCATCTGCAACAGTTGCAAATGATGATAGTACATCTAGTATAGATACTATGTTTGCAGATTTTTGTATTCTTTCTATTTGGCTTGCAATTTTGTTTCTTATTTCTATAAATATGTCATATTCTAATTTGACAATTTTTTCTTCTGCACCAAGTATTTCGCTTTCTAGTTTTTTTAGTTCCTCTGTAACAAACCTTTCTCCAGTAGTTAGAGTTTGCTTTCTAATATATCTTTCTGGTGCCAAATTAACATTTGATTTAGATATTTCTATATAATATCCAAAAACTTTGTTAAAACCTACTTTTAAATTTTTTATTCCCGTTTCTTGCTTTTCTTTTGCTTCTAGTTGTACCAGCCAATTTTTACCTTCTGTCATTGCTTTTTTGTATTTATCTACTTCTTCATTATATCCTAATTTTATTATTCCACCTTCTGTTATTGTAAGTGGAGGCTCTTCTACTATTGCTGCCTCTAACAAATTATATATATCATCTAATACATCTAAATTCAAATATAAATTTTGTAATAATTCTGTTTTAGTTCTAGCTAATACACTTTTTAATTCTGGTAACTGCTTTAGTGAATTTTTTAGTGAAATCATATCTCTTGCATTTGCATTTCCATAAGAAATTTTTCCTACTAATCTTTCTATGTCATAAACTTTTTTTAAAGCAGTTATAACATCTCCTCTTAAAATTAAACTATTCTTTAATTCCTCTGTTGCGTTTAATCTTTTATTTAATTCTGTAATGTCTATTAATGGCTCATTAATCCATCTTCTAATAAGTCTTCCGCCCATTGAAGTTGAGGTCTTATCTAATACCCATAGTAAAGTTCCCTTTTTACTGCCATCTCTCATTTTTTCTGTTAACTCTAAATTTCTTCTAGCACTTATATCTAAAGTCATGTATTTTGTAGTTTCATATAATTTTATTGTATTTATATGTTCTAATTTAACTTTCTGTGTTTGCAATAAATATGCCATTAATCCGTTTACTGCACAAACTTCAAATAATCTATCTTCTAAATTTTCTATTTTTTTATTTGAATCATTTATAAAAGTATAACTATTCTCTGTTTGTTTATAATCATCTGAAAATGCTTCTTCGCCATAATTTGTTATATATGAATTAAATCTTTCTTTTATTTTGCTAATCTCTTCTGTTGTATTATAAAGAATTGTATTTACTATTATTTCTGCAGGTGAATATTTAGATATTTCATCTATAAGTTTTGCAAAATTGTTTGTATCTTTTATTTGTGTTGCAAAACAGTCTCCTGTTGTTACATCACAAACTGCTAGTCCAAAATATATTCCCTTTTTAAATATGCTCATTATATAATTATTCTTTTTTTCGTCCAAGCAATTAGATTCGGTAACTGTTCCTGGTGTTACTACTCTTATAACATCTCTTTTTACTATGCCTTTACATTCTTTTGGATCTTCTAATTGTTCACAAATTGCAACTTTATATCCTTTTTCTATTAGTTTTGATATATAACTTTCAGCAGCATGAAAAGGAACTCCACACATTGGTGCTCTTTCTTCTTGTCCACAATCTCTACCAGTTAATGTAATTTCTAATTCTCTTGATGCTGTTATAGCATCATCAAAAAACATTTCATAGAAATCGCCTAATCTGTAAAATACTATGCAATCTTTATATTGTTCTTTAATTTCTAAATAATGCTGCATCATAGGTGAAAATTCTGCCATTTTTTATCACATCCTTCCTAGAATTCAAAAAGAATTAGTATATTGCAAGGCAAAATTTGTTTGAAATACCGGAGACGTACAGGTGGTACGCTGAGGATTTTCAAGCAAATTTTAACACAGCAAGATGCTAATTATTTTTGAATTCTGCCTTTTAGAAACCACACATGTTGTGAAACAATCTTTACATCTACAAGTTTACCTATAAGGCTTTCATCTCCATCTAATATAACTACTTTATTTGTACTTGTTCTTGCTGTTAAAGTATTTTCATTATTCTTGCTTTTTCCTTCTATTAATACTGTTTGTACTGTTCCAATATATTTCTTATTATTTTCTTCAATTTGTTGTTCAAATAATGCCTTTAATCTATCAAATCTTTCATGTTTTATTTCTTCTGGAATTTGATTTTCCATTCTATCTGCTGGTGTTCCAACTCTTCTTGAATATATAAACATAAATATTTGTTCAAAATTAACTTTTCTTACTACGTCTAGTGTATCTTCAAAATCTTCTTCCGTTTCTTCTGGAAAACCAACTATTATATCTGTAGAAAAAACTACTTCTGGAATTTCTTTTTTTATTTTTTCTGCTAATTCTATAAATTGCTCTTTTGTATATTTTCTATTCATTTTCTTTAAAACAGCAGTACTTCCAGATTGTAATGGTAAGTGCAATATTCTTGATACTTTTTTGCAACCTTTTATAGCCTGTATAACATCAGCTTTAAAATCTTTTGGGTGAGGAGAAACAAATCGTATTATTTCTATTCCATCTATATCATTTACATCTCTTAGTAAATTAGCAAAATTATATTCCTTACCATTTACTATTCCACCATTATATGAATTTACATTTTGCCCTAATAAAGTTATTTCCTTATATCCTTCATCTGCTAATTGTTTTATTTCTTTTAATATATCTTCAGGTTTTCTGCTTCTTTCTCTTCCTCTTACATAAGGCACTATACAATAAGTACAGAAATTATTGCAACCATACATTATGGTAACAGACGCCTTTTTATCATCATTTCTCTTTATTGGTAATCCTTCAAAAACTTCTCCATCTATATCTAAAATATCCTGTACCTTTTTTTGTTTGTTTAAAATTTTATATATATCCTCTGGTAATTTATGTAATGTGTGTGTTCCAAAAATTATATCCACATAAGGATAACTTTTGTTTAGCTTTTCTATAATATGTTTTTCTTGCATCATACAACCGCCAATAGCAATAATAGCATTATTCTTCTCTTTTATTTTTTTATATTCGCCAAGTTTACCAAATAATTTTTCCTCTGCATTTTCTCTAACGCAACAAGTATTCATTATTATAAAATCTGCTAAATTTATATCTTCTGTTTTTTCATAATTCATTTCTTCTAGCATACCACAAAGTTTTTCTGAATCATTTTCGTTTAATTGGCAACCCATTGTTAATATGTAATACTTTAATTTTTTAGTATTTAATTCTTTAACTTTATTCATATATTCTTTTTGTAATTCCACTTCTGCATTATTCAACAATATCATTCCTTTTCCTTTAATATCTAAATTATTTTATTATATTTAGACATTTTTTGCAATGGATTAGGTGAAAAAATTTGGGTTGAACATCATGTAATCTTATAAAATATATACATTTAATTTCGTATTATGTATAATTAAATAAAATATTGAAATTTAAAAAATTGTTCATTTTTTTGTAACGAATGTAAATTATAGTCGTCTATATATATGAAAGGAGGAAAAATGCAGGAAATTTATGAAAAGTATTCAAAACTAATATATAATTATTTAGTTTCATTAACTAAAAATTCAGAAATATCTCAAGAACTGATGCAAGAAACATTTTATAGTGCTATTAAAAACATAAATAAATTTAAAGACGAATCCTCCATAAAAACATGGCTTTTTAAAATTGCTCAAAACAAGTGGAAAGATTATATAAAATCTTCTAATAATAAACAAGCAATTCAATTAGACGAAAATGCAGAAAATACAGTTATAGCACCATCTTTCGAAAATAATCTGCTTGAAAAAGAAGAGTTAATCTGTCTGTACAAATTTATACATACATTAGACGAAAATACTAAAGAAGTTATATATTTAAAACTTAAATCTGACTTTAGCTTTAAAGAAATAGGAAATATTTTAGGAAAATCTGAAGAATGGGCAAGAGTTACCTTTTATAGAGGAAAACAAAAATTAAAGGAGGAATTTAAAAATGAAGGATTTTGAAGAAGATAAAAATTTGCGAGAACAAGTTCAAACAGGAATTGAAAATAGTATTGAGTTAAATCATTTAAAGAAAGTTCATAAAAAAATGAATTTATTGCGTAATATCATAATTTCTATAATATCTATTATTGCTATTGTTTTGTTAATTTTATTTATTAGGTACAATAGGGTTAACAGTATTTTGAATAAAGCATATAGGCATATTAAACAAATGGCTAATAGTGGCAATTATATATTAACTACTACACAGCATTACTTTTATTATAAAGAAAATAAAACAATAGACGCTGAATATAAGTATTTTTATAAAGATGGAAAGTATAAATTAGAAGATACTGTAACAGATGATAATGATTATAAAGAAATACCTCAATCAAATACATGCTATTATAAAGATAATTCATCAGAAGAAATTACTATTTTTCACAATTTAAAATTAATACAATCAAGTAAAAATTTCTATGAATATATAAAAGGAGATCGTTTTTTTAAAACATTTCATTTTGTTACAGATTCTATTAGACTTAAAAATTCTTATAAAGGTTTATATATTCTTGAGTGTGCGACATATAATATAAGAACCGATTATTTTAATGGTGAAGAATGCTATGTCTTAAAATCAACATATAACAGTAATGGATATGACGAATTCTGGTTTTCAAAAGAAAATTATTTTATGGTTAGAACAATACAATCATATGATTCATATTATAGCGAACATACTTATAGTTTAGTTTTTGATCAAGTAACTGATGAAGATGTAGATTCTTCAAATATTAAAAACATTTATAGCGATTATGATATAAAATTTTAGGTAAAAAATGGGTTGCTTGACCCTAAGCGACCCCTACAGCTTGCATCGATTTTTCTATATAAAAATAAATGCTTTTGAGGTATACCTCAAAAGCATTTTAAATTATTATTTATTAAATACACCTTGCATTATATTCATTTACTATTATTTTTCTAACTTCTACATTTTCTTCATTTTCAAGATACATATTAGTTTTAAATTCATCTTTTTTTACTTGTTCAAATTCATACATACTATTTTTTAATAGAACAGTTTGTTCTTCATTCATTCCTTCTGGTAAAGTTTTATTAAAGTTGTCGTAAAAAATTATATTTGTATTATATAATATTGGCATATTTTCTTGTATGTTTACTTTGTATACTGATATTTCTTTAGGAGCTTCTTTACAATTTCTTAATGCATCTTCTAAGTTTATATAGTATTTTCCATATTCTTTTTCTAGTATCGTTTCTGCATCTGCTACTACATATATACTCATATCATAATTAGATTTTATTTTCTTAAAGCTTTCATTTAAATTATTTTTTATTTCGTTAATTTTATTTGTATATTCTTCTAAAGTAGTATTCTTTGTTATACTAAGTATTTTTAGTTTGTCTTTTTTATTTTCTCTATGTTTTTGATTTCCTAAATTCTTTATTTTTGATATATTATCTTCTATGTTTCCAAATATATCATAATCTTGAAAATTATATACTTTCATATTTTCTTCTTGCTCTTGTTTTAACGTATTTAAAGATTCTTCTGCTAAACCTATATTGTTTATTACATCTATAAGTTCCGTTGTTGCTATATATGCACTATCTTGTTCTATTTTAGATAGTTTAATTCTTTGTGTTTTATCCATTCCATAAGCCAAATCTTCAAAATCGAATTCATATTTAAATACCTTTTTTATTTGTTTTTTGCTTGTATCAGTTTTAGAAGTTCCCATTTCTAAGGCTTTTAACTCATCTTTGTTTGCAAATTTCCAAAAATCAAAAATACTTTTTTTGTGCTTATCTATTTCTTCTATATATAATGTTGCATTTTTTACTTTTAGTTCTAAATTATTTATTTTATTTTTCAATGCGTCAATATCTAATTTTAAGTTGTTTAACTCTTTTGTTTTTTTATCTGTTTGATAATATAAAGTTACTAAATCTTCTATTGTATAATAATTTTTATTACTTAGGTTTTCTAATGTATCTTGAGAAGCGGTATTGTCATTTTCTACAGCTTCTATTGTATTAGTTGTAGGTTGTTTAGTTAGCTTTTTGTGTTTAAAGAAGTATTTTACTTTTCCAAAGAAGGTCTTTTTACATTCCAAATATACTGCAATTTGCCTTTGTTTATCTAGATACTCGTTTTCTTTTTCCTTTGCAATACCCTTTAATTTTGTTAATTCTTCTTGATTTTTCGTAATTTCTTTTTCTTGCACTGAAGTTTGTTTTTCTAAATTAATATATTCATTTTCTATAAATTTAGATAAATTATCATATTGAATTTTTGTATTATTATAATAAAACTCTAGCTCACTTTTAGAATTAATTTTAGTTTTGAATTTATAATGCATAGATAACTCTGTTTGCAAAATAAATAATGCTTTTATATATTGATAAAATGTGAATGCATCTTCTTTGGTAGTTAAAGTTATTTTATATTTGCTTTTTATATTTTCATATACATTAGTTTGTCCTACTATTTGTAAGCTCAAATTATTATTTTTATCATATATTTCGTATATATTGGTCCAATCTTTAGTAAATAGCCATAAGTAATTTTCTATATCTTTAATTTCAGATTTTTTTAAATATTTTTCTGAGTAATCTACATAATTAATAGGTACAAATATTTGTGGTACTTTTTTTGATTTACCTTTAAAAAATTCTATTTGCATTTTTAAAAGTAAAAATAATTTATCATATTCAGTATCTTCACTTGTTATCATCATAAAATATTGATTTAAAGCTTCAGAATAATATATTTGCCAAGCATAACTTTTATCGTATTTTACATCAAAAGGTATTTTTTTATCTAATATTTTCTGTTCACTTTCTGCAAGTTCAATTTCTTCTATTGTAACCTGCTTTAACATAGAAAGAAATTTAGCATGTCTTTCTATATTTTCTTCACTATTTGGCTCTAAATAAGCCCCTATTGGAGCAGCCTTTGCATACTTTTCTTCAATATCATCTAATCTATTTTTTGGGGTTATTAATATTTGTATTTTATCTATTGGAATATATCTATATACAATATGTTTATTATCCTCTTTTGTTTTAGAAGGTCTAAAGTCTAGAGGTGTAAAATCTTTTAGAAAAGTTGGTATATTCATTAAATCTAATCCGATATATTTTAATTTTTCTTCTATTGTATTTGACATTTAGAACCTCCTTAAAATTTTGCGAAGACACATTTTATACTCTATTTTGGGTATGCCTTCGGAGTGCGGAACGACGGGGGCGTCGTTCCCTACAACATTCGTAATATATTTTGTGTTTTTGGAATGTGGAACGACGTTGGTCTGTTCCCTACAACATTTGCAATAAATTTTTATTCATTTTTGCTGGTATTTATTTTAAATAATTTTGCTAGTTCTACTATTAATATTGGTGAGAATACAAGTATTACAACTTCAATTATGTGCATTGTTGGTAATACTGCTAAGTCAAATATTTCTCTTAAGAATGGAATAAATAGTAATACGAGCATTAATGCTGTTGAAACTACTGTTGCTAATATTAACATTTTATTATTAAATATTCCTGTTTTAAATATAGATTTTTTATTATCTCTAACATTATATACATGCACTAATTGTGATAATGCTAATACGCAAAATGCCATTGTTTGACCTATTTGTATTTTTTCTTGTTCACTTACATTTGGTGTTGAAAGTCCTATTGCAAATGCCAATAAGGTAATAGCTCCTATCATAATTCCCTGGTATATTATTCTTCTTGTCATTCCAGCTGTAAATATGCCTTTTTTAGGTTTTATTGGCTTTCTTTTCATAATGTCTTTTGCAGCAGGATCAACCGCTAATGCTAATGCAGGTAATGAATCTGTTACTAAATTTATCCATAAAATGTGTATTGGTAATAATGGCTCTAAACCTGTAATATCTGAAATGCCAAACCATTTTGCAAGTAATGGAGTTATTAATATTGCTACAAATAATGTTATTATTTCTCCAACATTACTTGATAACAAAAATTGTATTGCTTTTAAAATATTATCATATATTCTTCTTCCTTCTTCTACTGCAGAAACTACTGTTGCGAAATTGTCGTCTGTTAATATTACATCTGCAGCTTCTTTTGCAACATCTGTTCCAACAACTCCCATTGCACAACCTATATCTGCATTTTTTAGAGCAGGTGCATCATTAACGCCATCACCTGTCATTGCAACGATTTCGCCATTTGCCTGCCATGCTTTTACTATTCTTACTTTATGTTCAGGAGATACTCTTGCATATACTGCATATTTTCTTACATTTCTCGTAAGCTCCTCATCTGTCATTTTTTCTAATTCTGCACCAGATATTGCCTCACTTTCATCTTGCAATATACCTAAGGCTTTTGCTATTGCTATTGCAGTTATTTTGTGGTCTCCTGTAATCATTACTGGCTTAATTCCTGCAGATTTACATTTTTCTACTGCCTCTTTTGCTTCAACTCTTGGTGGATCTATCATTCCCACCATACCTATATATATTAAATCTGACTCTAATTCATTTATTTCGTTTCCTTCTGGTTTATGGTCTAATTCTTTATAAGCAAAAGCTAAAACTCTTAGTGCATTTGTTGCCATTTGCTCATTTTCTTTATTTACCTGAATTTTATAATTATCTAAATCATCCTTTATTTCTGTATTAAATAAGTATTTGTTACATCTTTTAAGTAATTCATCAACTGCACCTTTTGTATACACAATATATTTATCGTTTGATTCATGTACAGTTGTCATTAATTTTCTCTCAGAATCAAATGGTATTTCTGCAACTCTTGGCAATTCTTCATATATTGATGGTTCAAAATCTAATTTAAAGCCCAAATCTATTAATGCTGTTTCTGTTGGGTCTCCTGTAAGTTCATTATTTGCAGATATTTGAGTATCATTACATAGCATACTCGTAAAGATTAATTTTTCCAAATCTGTATCTTGCTTTTCCATTAAGTTAGACGATACATCTACGGTTTTACCATTGTAAAATATTTTTTCTACTGTCATTTTATTTTGAGTTAATGTTCCTGTTTTATCTGAACAAATTACTGTTGCACTACCTAAAGTTTCAACTGCAGGTAATTTCTTAACTATTGCATTTCTTTTTACCATTCTTTGAACGCCAATAGCAAGAACTATTGTAGAAACTGCTGGCAACCCTTCTGGAATTGCTGCAACTGCTAAACTAACCGCAGTCATAAACATGTGAATTGGCTCTTTTCCATATAACAAACCTACTGCAAATATTATTGCACATATAACTAACGCTGCTATTCCTAGAGTTTTACCTAATTTATCTAATTTTACTTGTAAAGGTGTTTGCGCATCTACTGTTGAACTAATCATGTCTGCAATTTTTCCAACCTCTGTATTCATAGCAGTTTCAACAACTATTCCTTTTCCTCTACCGTACGTTACCAAACTAGAAGAAAACATCATATTAACTCTATCGCCTATCCCAATTTCTGTTTCTTCTATTGTTCCAATGTTTTTTTCAACCGGTACAGATTCTCCTGTTAATGCAGATTCTTGCACTTTTAAATTAACGGCTTCTACTAGCCTTATATCTGCAGGTACAGAATCTCCTGTTTCTAATACTACAATATCTCCCGGCACAAGCTCTTTTGAAGGAACAACTTGCAAAGAGCCGTTTCTAATTACCTTTGCTGCATGACTACTTAATTTTTGCAATGCCTCCAAAGACTTTTCTGCTTTACTTTCTTGTGCTACACCAATAATAGCATTTACTAGAATTACTATAAGAATTATTATAGTATCTGTTATGCCTTCTCCTTCGCTTATACCAACAATTCCAGATACTATTGCAGAAATTATAAGTACAATTATCATAAAATCTTTAAACTGTGCTAAAAATTTTTGTAATAAACTTTTCTTTTTTCCTGCCTTTAATTCATTTAATCCATATTTTTCTTTTCTCTTTGTAAATTCTTCGTTACTTAATCCATTTTCTAAATCAGTATTTAATAATTTCTTTGTTTCTTCTATTGATTTGTTAAACCAATTTTCTGCCACTAAAAAACACTCTCCTTTATTATTAAATAAGACTATTAAAGAAATACCATTGATGTAAACATCAAGCCTTTCTTTAAAAGTCTTGCTTGCCTTATATAAAGGTTACTAACCAGAAAAATAATTTCGAGATTGTTGATTAGTAAATTTTTAAGCTACTCCCTTTTAAACTGTGATAATTTTATCATTATAAATTTTACTTTGCAATAGTTATTAGCAGGATTTAAAAAAATATTCGATAAGTTTCTTCGTAAGTTAATTGCATATGCAATTAAAACGGGTCGCATAACATGCGACCCCTACAGTTTGTAATTTATTTTAAATCATTCAAAAATTATTCACTATTAATTATTCATTCTTCACCATTAATTATGCCTTTCATCTCTGACCCCTACTCTCTTAATTTATACTTACTTGCCCAGAATCCACTTAATTGTATTACTGCATTTGAATTGTTTGGATCTTCCCAAGTGAATGCTTCTGGTATTTGATATCCTTCGTCTGCCTCTACTTTATCTTTTGGTATTAGTATTGCACTTATTCTTTCTTCTATGGCATTTGTTTGATATTCGTATCTTGGTATCCATGTAAAGTAAGCTATTTTGTCATTATTTTCTACTTTTATATTTGCCCAATATTGTTTTGAATAATCAAACCATGTTTTATTTACTTTTGTCATATCTACTTTTCCAGATATCAATATATTATCTTTTATCTGTGCTCCAACTTCTAATACAGACTGTAGTGTTTGCGTATTTTCATTTCCTTCACTATCATAAGTTACTATGTATGTTGTATCTACTCTAAATCCAGTTAAATCTGGTGGATCTATATGATATACTTCAAATTGTTTTGCAAATCCTGCAATTACTGTTCCCGTTTCATCTGTTTGTGTTACTGAAACTGAGTATGTGCCCACACCTTTATCTGTAATATCAAAAGTATGTTCACCATTTGCATTTATATCTACCGTTTGTAATATTTTTCCATTTTGTATTAAACTTATTTTAAATGTATTTGATGTTGTAACCAATGGAATAATATTACTTACTCTTACTTTTGTTTCATCTGCTGCTATTGTTGCATATAGTCTCGTTGTTGTTAAGTCTCTTAGCTTATATTTACTTGTCCAGAATCCACTTAACTGTACTACTTCATCTGGATTATTTGGGTCTTCCCATGTAAATGCCTCTGGTATCTTATATCCTACATCTGGTGTTTCTTTAGTTTTTGGTATTATTTGTGCTATTGTTTTTTCATTTGCTTCTTCTAATTTATATTCATATCTTGGTATCCATGTGTAGTATGCTTCGTTTCCTTCGTTTCTTACTACAATATTTGCCCATTGTTGATTATCATAATTATACCAATCTTTTGGTGCCTCATCTCCTATTGGTATATAACTACTCTCGTTTCCGTTTTCATCATAAGTTACATAGAAGGTTAAATTTTCGTTAAATCCAGTTAAATCTGGTGGGTCTAATTCCATTTTTTCTAATACTGTTACTACTTGTCCTATTGCTTTTACTTGTAAATTTGACTCGTCTTTTATTATTATATTTACGCCATATTCACCTGGTTCTACATTTTCAAATAAATAATTTCCTGTAAGTTCTATTGGTTCTGTTCCTTCTATATATGTACTTCCATTATATACTATTCTTTTTCCATCTTTTATTAAATATAATTCATAAGTATAGCCTTCTGCCCCATAAGTTTCTAGTATATTATTTACTCTTATTATTCCTGCTCCTCCTGCTATTTCTGGTACAGTAGTTGCTGCATCTCTTAGTTTATATTTACTTGCCCAAAATCCTGTTAATTGTATTACATCGCTTGAGTCATCTGGATCTTCCCATGTAAATGCTTCTGGTAATTTATATTCTGTTCTATTTAAATTAGTTGATTTTCCTGTCTTTGGATCTGTATATGTATTCTCTAAGTCTACTATTTTTGCATCTATTGTTTCTTCCTTTTCTTCATCTATTTTATACATATATCTTGGTATCCATGTATAATATGCTTCGCTTCCAGCATTTCTTACCACTATATTTGCCCATTGTTGATTATCATAATTATACCACTTATCTTCTGATATTTTTTCTCCTATTGGTATAGAGCTATCTTCTTGTCCATTTTCATCGTATAATACATAAAATGTATTATTTTTATTAAATCCCTTTAGAGCTGGCTTTCCTACTCCATAGCAAATTTTATATTTTCGTATATTTCCAATATTATCTACTATATAACAGGTATATATGGTTTCATCTTCATCTATTTGTATTTCATTTTGCTCTAATTTGTTTCCATCTTTATCTGTTATTAATTTTATTCCATTTTTTGAATATTTATCATATACTTTTATTTTATCTTCTATTATAGTATATGCTCCTATTATTGGTAGTTTATTATTTGTATTTATTATTTTTATTACTTGTCTATTTTGCATTGTATCTGTACTTTGCACCATTGTATTATTTGTATTTTCATATTTGCTAATTAGTTTTTCTGTAGCAGTTTTTTCGCTATCTGATATTGTTGTTACTTGTTCATTGGCTATTAATCCTTCTATGTTATCTTCTAAACTCATTTGTTTATTTTTATCTTCTACTTCTGTAGCATTAGCAAACTCTTTTTGTCCTATCCATATTCCTGTAAAGCCATAGTCTAATGAGTCTGGTCCATATTTTTCTAAATTAAAACAACTTTCTGTTTTCCAAGTATATTCTAGTATATTTACATCTTTTAAAAATTCAATTTGGCTTTCGTTATATGTAAATCTTGGTATCCATGTAAATATTGAACCTAATTCATTAGGTAATATTTGTGTACCTATATTTTTTTCTGCTAATTTTTTGCCTGTCATATCATATCTTAATTCAGACTGATACACTCCATCGCTTAACATTACATTTGCAAAAAATCCATTTGAATAATCATACCAACTTTCATCATCTTTTGTTGTTATTTCCCATAAATTTGTATTTGAATTCCATTTTATTGGTATCATTCCAGCACCTACTACTGGTACATTAGGTTCTGCACTTATTACTTTACTTATATCAATACTTTCTTTCCCTATATTTAATGCATATCCACCTTGCGCTATTTTTTGCAAAGCATTTTTGTTTATTACAAATATAATTAGGCATAACAATACTATTGCCAGTATTGTTATAACTGCAATTCGTTTTTTCTTATATTTATTTTTATTAATTTTATTATTTTTCATAGATTTCTCCATTATTGTAAAATTTTTTAGTTAAACACAAAAGCCAGAACTACACTAAAATCCGGTACCTGAAACAACAGCTGCACGAGCGTAGGCTCCACTAGTATTATAGGAAGTGCCTACATAGAAGGCTGCATAGTTGCCACGGTTGAAGCCAGGTGTTCTCCAAGTAACCCAAGTAATGTTACCTCCATGCCATCCTCCCATTTTTATACCTCCTTCAACAGTTGCATCTCCTACTTTTGCTGAATCTTCGCTGTCTGTATACCTATTTATATATCTTGGTGCTAAATTAGGAATTTCTTCAGATAAAAAATTATCTAATCCTCCTGCCACCCATTCATAACCAACACTACTTGTACTCATACTAGAATAACCTATTTCATATATTCCAGATACATTTCCTGTTGTGCTTGCCTTTACTTCTTTTCCTGTAGTTGTAGTTTCACCTTCATCAATATATCGGTTTTCACCTGTTCCTTGTTTTCCATAGTTAGATGCTCCAAGTAGCACTATTGCACCATATTCTGTGTTTTTTAGCAAATGAACATCAATATTGTTTGATATATCAGAAAGCAAAGTATCTTCATTTATCGTTTCATTAAGTCCCATAACTTGTCCTGTTTCTTCCATTTTTCTTATTCCTGTCATCCATGTACTTGCATACTCACTTTTTGAGTTTTTCGTTGGTATGCTTTGGTAGTTTGCATTTACTATGGTTGTTGGTAAAATTAGCATTGTTATTATTAATGCTATTAATGTTATTTTTTTCTTCATAATAAAATTCTCCTTTGTTTTTTTAATTTACATATATTGAAACTGTAGAGTTTTTAAATATTATAGCTACAGTTATACGCACTAGGCCTTTGCCTCCTATGTTATAAATATACATTAACATGTTTTCATTTGCAATAGTTTTTTGTAATTTTTTGTAGGAAATTATTTACATTTTATGTTAACTATGGTATAATAAAAGTATAAAAAGATTAATTCCGGTAAAGAGGTTTACCACTTTAATCTTACTCTTCTAAATCTGTTATATATTCGTTCCAATCATCACTTTAGAGCTAAGGTTGATTCGAAAGAGAAGTTAACAGATAATATTTATACAAAGGAGGTCTTATGGAAGAGGTCGTATAGAAAAAGAACATTAAAATGTATTTAATGTTCTTTTTCTTTTGCAATAAAAAAGACGGACAGAATGTCCGCCATTAAATATTTTTATTATTATTTTTTTATTTCTAATATTTTTAATTTTATTACTCCTGCTGGTACTTGTGCCTCTACTATTTGATTTTTCTTAGATCCAAGTAATGCTTTACCTATTGGTGATTCATTTGATATTCTATTTTGTGCTAAATCCACCTCTGTTGATCCTACTATTGTGTATTCTATCTCTTCATCGAATTCCATGTCTAATATTTTTACTGTATTTCCTACTTGTACTGTTTTTGTATCTATTTCAGATTCATCTATTACTCTTGCATATCTTAATTTATTTTCTAATTCAGCAATTTTTGCTTCGTTTGCTGCTTGTGCATTTTTTGCTTCATCATATTCAGAATTTTCTGATAAGTCTCCAAATCCTAATGCTACTTTTATTCTTTCAGATATTTCTGTTCTTTTTTCTGTTTTTAAATATTCTAATTCCTTCTCTAAATTATCGTATCCTTCTTGTGTTAATAAAATTTCTTTTTCTTCCATACTAAAATCTCTCCTTTTGTTTTTAAGTATTGTAATTTTGTACTGTTTTATATATTAAACCACTATATGAGTTTTGTCAAGTAATTAGACTATTTTTTATTAAATTTGTACTAATATTTAATTACTCTATTTTTTATAAATTCAACAATAAAATGTATATATTTTTCTTGGCTCACTCCCAACTACATAATAGGCTGTATGCCGAAATTTACTTTCGTAATTTCTGCTACAGCCTATAATTTGTCGGTCCCCACATTCGTTAGCTTATAAAAATATATACATTTTATTTAAAGCAAGCAAATACACAGAATTTGCTAATTATTCTGCATCTTCTGGTTTTACTTCTTCTACTGTTTCTTCTGATACAGTATCTACTACTTCTTGTTCAACAACTTCTGTTGTTTCTACTGATGGAGCTTCTTCTGGAGCTACAGCTACTTCCTCTGCTGCTGGTTCTTCTACAGTTTCTGTAGCTACTTCTTCCACTGGAGCTGGTTCTTCAACAACTGCTTCAGCAACTTCTTCTACAGGAGTTTCTTCAGGTGCTTGCTCAGCTTCTTCCTTTATAACTGTTTCTAATGTTTCTATTCTTGCTCCTACTTGTTCTTTTGTCTTAGCAGATTTACCTACTCTATCTCTTAAATAGAATAATTTTGCTCTTCTAGCTTTACCTACTCTTACTACCTCAACTTTTTCTACTGCAGGTGAATGAATTAAAAATGTTTTTTCAACACCTACTCCATAAGATATTCTTCTTACTGTAAATGTTTGATTTACTCCTCCACCTTGTATTTTTATTATTATTCCTTCGAATACTTGTATTCTTTCTCTGTTTCCTTCTTTTACTCTAACATGAACTTTTACTGTATCTCCAACTTTTAATGTTGGTATTTTACTTTTCATTTGTTCGTGTTCAATTGATTTTATTATGTCCATTTCTATTCTCCTTTCTTATTAAATTCGTTGTTTTCTAACAACTCTGGACGTTTGTTTCTTGTAATTTCAATGGATTGTTCTTTTCTCCATTTTTCTATATTACTATGGTGTCCTGATAATAAAACTTCAGGAACTTTTTTATTTAAGAATACTTCTGGTCTAGTGTATTGTGGATATTCTAATAATCCATTGCTAAATGATTCTTCACTTACAGATTCTGTATTTATTACACCTTCTATAAATCTACTAATGCTATCTATTAGCACCATTGCAGGTAATTCACCGCCTGTTAAAACATAGTCTCCAATAGATATTTCCTCATCAACAATTTCATCTAGAACCCTTTGATCTATTCCTTCGTAATGTCCACATAGTAATACTAAATTTTGTTCTTTACTTAATTGTTTTACTTTGTTTTGTGTTAACATTTTTCCTTGTGGAGATAAATATATTACTTTTGCTTTTTCTTTATTTTCTATAGATTGATATGCATCATACACCACATCTGGTCTAATAAGCATACCTGCTCCTCCTCCATAAGGATAATCGTCAACTTTTTTATGCTTGTTTTTAGAGAAATCTCTAATATTTATTAAGTTTATTTCTATTAAATTATTTTCTTGAGCTCTTTTTAATATACTCTCTTTAATAGGTTCAAACATTTCTGGAAAAAGTGTTAATACATTAAATTTCATTTTACAATAGTCCTGGAATTAAATTTATTAATATTTTACCGGTTTTCTATATCTACTTGTTTTATTACTTCTTTTGTTCCTGGTAATAATATTTGTTTTCCTAATTCATCTTTTACAACATATACATCATTGCTTCCTGTAGGAAATATGTCATCTACCTTACCTAATAGTTGGTTAGTTGATTCAACATAAACTTGTAATCCTATCAAGTCCGCAATAAAATATGTGTCTTTTGGAAGTTTTATAGCATCTTCTCTATTAATTTTAATATAATAATTTCTATATCTTTCAGCTTCATTTATATCTGGTATTTCTTTAAATTTTATTAATACCATATTTTTGCTATATTTAACTTCCTCTATTGTAAATTCTTTTAAATTTCCTTTTATATCAATATATACAGACTTTAATTTTTCAAATCTAGTTATATCGTCTGTAAAAGGAACTACTTTTACAAAACCTTTTATTCCATATGTGTTTACTATTTGACCTATTTCTAAATAATCTTTCATAACTTACCTAATCAATAAATTCTACTGTAACCTTTTTTTGTTCTTTTGCGGCTACAGCTCTTACTATTTCTCTTATTGCTTTTGCTATTCTTCCTTGTTTACCAATTACTTTTCCCATATCTGCATCTGCAACTTTTACTTCTAGTACAATTGATTTTTCTCCTGAGACTTCTTTAATTGATACTGCATCAGTATCTGTAACTAAATTTTTAATAATAAGCTCTAATATGTCTTTCAATTTGTTTCCTCCTAGTTAGCTTTTTCTATTAATTTTTTAACTGTGTCTGTAGGTTTAGCACCGTTTTTTATCCATTCTGCTACTTTTTCTTTATCTAGTTTTATTTCAGATGGTTCTACCATTGGATTGTATGTTCCAATTTGTTCTATTATTTTTCCATCTCTTGGTGATCTAGAATCAGCAACAACTATGTGATAGAATGGAGCTTTTTTTGCACCTTCTCTTTGTAATCTTATTTTTACCATTTTTTCACCCCCCAAAACTTAAAGTATATATATTTAAAATTTAATAACATGAATTACAACGGAACGACGAGGGCGTCGTTCCCTACAATATTGCCTCTTCAAAATGATATAGGCAAATTTATAGGTTATCTATATTTAATGATTTCATTACATTTTTTATTCCTTTTTGGTCTTTCATTTTCTTTACCATTTTTTGAGTCATTTCAAAGGATTCCATAAATTTGTTTATTGCCTGTACTGTTGTTCCACTACCATTTGCTATTCTTATTCTTCTACTAGCATTTAATAGTTTGGGATTTCTTCTTTCTTTAGAAGTCATAGAGCATATTATTGCTTCTATTTTTACAAATTCTTTATCGTCTACTTTCAAATCCTTAAATTTATTTAATCCTGGTATCATTTTTAATATTGAAGAAAAAGAACCCATTTTTTTCATTTGCCTTAATTGAGCTAAATAGTCGTTTAAATCAAATTCTTGTTTTTTAAGTTTTTCTTCTAATTTTTTAGCTTCTTCTTCATCAAATGCTTCTTCTGCCTTTTCTATTATAGAAAGCACATCACCCATACCAAGTATTCTTGATGCCATTCTATCTGGATGAAATTCCTCTATATCACTTAATTTTTCTCCAGTTGCAACAAATTTTATTGGTCTATTTGTAACTTTTTTTACAGATAAAGCTGCACCACCACGAGTATCACCATCTAATTTTGTTAGTACAACTCCATCTATTCCTAATTGCTCATTAAATGTTGTTGCTACATTAACAGCATCTTGACCTGTCATTGAATCTACAACTAAAAGTATTTCGTGCGGTTTTACACTTGATTTTAAATTTTTTAATTCTTGCATAAGTTCTTCATCTATGTGAAGTCTACCAGCAGTATCTATTATTACTACATCATTTAATTTAGATATTGCTATATTCATTGCTTGTTTTGCAATTTGAACAACATCTTTTGTTGCTTCGTTAGAATATACTGGTATATTTAATTGTTTTCCAACAACTTGTAATTGTTGAATAGCAGCAGGTCTATATACATCACATGCAACTAGTAATGGATTTTTTCCTTTTTTTCTTAGTAAATTTGCAAGTTTTCCAGCAGTTGTAGTTTTTCCGGAACCTTGTAAACCTACTAACATTACTATTGATGGTGGATTTGGAGAAAGGTTTATTTTGCTATCTTCTCCGCCTAATAAATCTACCATTTCATCTCTTACTATTTTTACTACTTGTTGACCTGGTGTTAGTGATTTTAATACGTCTTGACCTAATGCTTTTTCTTCAATGCTTGAAATAAATTCTTTTACTA
This sequence comes from uncultured Clostridia bacterium, assembly GCA_947629555.1. Lineage (GTDB taxonomy): Bacteria > Bacillota > Clostridia > TANB77 > CAG-508 > CAKPQL01. The sequence continues at coordinate 72,489 of CANRED010000004.1, forward strand.
TTTTGTAGTTAACGTCCGCCTCTAGAAGTGCTAACTTTACTTCTCTTAATACTTCTTTTAAATCAGATTCAGTAATTCTTGCTTTTCCGCTAAGTTTTCTTGTAATTTCTTGCAGTCTTGATGATAAACCTTCAAAAGCCATATTTAGCACCTCCAAAGTTTTTTTAAGCTAAACAGCTTAATTCTTGCATTATGTGGTTTAATACTTTTTGAACTTGTTTGTCTGAAGAATTTGTTTGTAATTTTGTTAGTTCAGATAATACATCGTTTATTTTCTTTTCTTGTTGTAATGTCCTTTTCATGATTTCCAACTTTTCCTCAAATTCGAAAAGCTTATTTTCCCCCTTCTTTATAATATCTCTAACAGCCTGTCTTGTAATATTCATGTTTTCTGCAATTTCTGATAGAGATAAGTCGCTATTATAGTAGTTATCTAAAATTTCATATTGTTTTTCTGTTAAAAGTTTTCCATATATACTCATCAACATACTAACTTTTACATTTTTCTCCATAATAAATAACTACCTTTCTTATGTAATGCTAATATACTTTACACTATTTTTTTGCTTTTGTCAAGCCTTTTTTGAAGATTTGTTAAATTTTATGTGCATTTTTATAAAACGGGTCGATTTTAAGAGACAAAAGTTGCTTCGGAGTGCGGAACGACGGGGGCGTCGTTCCCTACAGTTTACATCGATTTTTTCTATGCAACAAAAAAATAGGCTGTATAAATGAAGTGCACCCCAAATGTTAGACAAAAAGTTTAACATTTGGAGGTGCATTTTTTATGTCAAAATATTCAAAAGAAT